>NZ_RXHW01000034.1:0-250 GCF_005930585.1 Pseudomonas sp. FSL W7-0098 | reverse complement strand
ACTCTTGGTTGACCAAACTGTTTATGGAGTCGTTTCAAGAACGCATAAGCAGCTTGCGTATCCCGTTTCTTGCGTAGCCAGATGTCTAAAGTCAATCCATCCGCATCAATTGCACGATAAAGATAATGCCAACGTCCCTTAATTTTGATATAAGTTTCATCCATTTTCCACGAATAGAAGGACGGTCTATTTTTCTTTTTCCAGAGATGATAGAGGACTTTACTGTATTCTTGTACCCAACGATAAATCG
>NZ_RXHW01000033.1:0-251 GCF_005930585.1 Pseudomonas sp. FSL W7-0098 | reverse complement strand
TCTCTTGGCTCCGCCTTTAGAAAGTTACAGAGTGTGGGTTTATATACTAAGACAGAGCACCGAACTGTGAAGTATCTTAACAATTTAATAGAACAAGACCATCGACCTATTAAACGACGGAATAAATTTTATCAAAGTCTCCGTACAGCCTCTTCCACGATTAAGGGCATGGAGACCCTTCGAGGAATATATAAAAAGAACCGAAGAAATGGAACGCTCTTCGGCTTTTCGGTGTCTACTGAAATCAAGGT
>NZ_RXHW01000032.1:0-256 GCF_005930585.1 Pseudomonas sp. FSL W7-0098 | reverse complement strand
CTTATGCGCTTTATAATTTCTTATTTGGCTCTCCTAAAATCAATAGACAACTTGCAGTAAGTTCAATAGATATTGCTCACACGCATAACTTATTTAATTATATGAGGTTCAATTGGATTCAATTGAAAGATGGTGTGTTTAAAAAGCTTGCTAAAGCTTTAGATATCAATGATAATTCTCAAGTTATGGAGATAAAAAAGCAGTCTGCGGTAATGAAAAAACTTTCTGCTCAAAAAAAGCCCAGCGGATTCTGACC
>NZ_RXHW01000031.1:0-281 GCF_005930585.1 Pseudomonas sp. FSL W7-0098 | reverse complement strand
TAGGTCAAGACAGACCTATGCATGAAAAAACTGAACAGTGGCTACAAGACCATCAATTGGAACGTCCTGTGGAGCTGACAAATTGTCGGGCAGTTGCCGTGGGTGGAACCAACGGGATTGATCCCTTTATCGCCAAAGAACAATTTGATGTCATTCGACAACTTCATAACCAAACCAAAGAATCCAATCAAGTCTTGCGTATTACCCAATCTTTCGCCTTAGATGAACTGAATCCGAAAGTTCAAAAAGACTGGCAAAAAGCCAATGATTTAGGCGTTGAA
>NZ_RXHW01000030.1:0-304 GCF_005930585.1 Pseudomonas sp. FSL W7-0098 | reverse complement strand
GTCTTTTAACAGCGTTGCAACAAAAAGGAAAAGTAAAAGAAATTAACGATTAACTGTTTTGTCTTTGACATTGCGGTTTTTCTTTTGTATAATTAAATCATCAAGTTAAGAGAGGTTATCAAATGGATAAACTAGAAAGAGAAAACAAAGAACGTTGGGCCAGAAATCGTTTCGAGTTCATGGTCCGAGACGCTGAAAGAATTAAACGTTACTTAGAATGTGGCGAAGTTAAAAAAGCCGAACAAAGTAGTAGATTTTTCAAACGAAATTTGTTAGAATTAAATAAACTAGAAAAGGAGTTAAA
>NZ_RXHW01000003.1:0-494921 GCF_005930585.1 Pseudomonas sp. FSL W7-0098 | reverse complement strand
AGGGGTTCATCGACATCTTGACGTTGGC
The DNA here is from genome assembly GCF_005930585.1 of Pseudomonas sp. FSL W7-0098. NCBI lineage: Bacteria > Pseudomonadati > Pseudomonadota > Gammaproteobacteria > Pseudomonadales > Pseudomonadaceae > Pseudomonas > Pseudomonas sp. FSL W7-0098. Next base: position 494,893 of record NZ_RXHW01000003.1, on the reverse strand, counting down.
GAGGTCAACGCCGGAGTTGTCCGCTTTGACGCGCACTTTAACGTTGTAATCGACCACTCGTTTGATACAGGCCAGCACCTTCATTGTTGCTCCCTCTATGGCTACTTGATTGGAAACCTCTTAAACCGTCGCGGGCTCAACAGGCAAAATCAGTTGATCCGGCACCGACTGCCCCGAGTTGCGTGCCACGAAGTAGTACACCAGCGCTGGCAGCGTCAGGCCGATGATCCAGGAAATATCAGTCCCCCCCAGGTGTTCCACCAGAGGCCCGGTGTAAAAGCTGGTGGCGATAAACGGCAACTGCACCACCACTCCGAAGGCGTAGACCAGAATACCGCGCAGGTTCCAGCGCCCGTATCGGCCATTCGGGTTAGACAGCGCCGGTACGTCATAGCGCTCTTTACTGATGAGGTAAAAGTCCACCAGGTTGATCGCGCTCCACGGCGTAAAAAAAGCCAGTAAAAACAGAATAAACGCCGAAAAATCCTTGAGGAACGAATGCTGCCCAAGCAAGGCCAGAGCAGTGGCAAAACCTACCATCAGCAGGATGTAAAACAGGCGTAAGGTCTTGGAGATTTCATGGTTGCCGCGAAAGCCGCTGACGATGGTGGCCAGGGACATGAAACTGCCGTAGGCATTGAGCGTAGTGATGGTCACCTTGCCGAACACCACGCAAAAATACAGCAGCGCCGCCATCGCCCCGCTCGCCCCCATGCCGACGATGTAGGCCACCTCATGCCCGGCAAACTGGCTACCGGCCAGGGCAGCCACAAACACACCGAAAACCATCGATATTTGCGAGCCGACGACAGAGCCCAGCCCCACTGCCAGAAAAGTTTTCAGCGACGAGGTGCTGGACGGCAGGTAACGCGAGTAGTCCGCCACATAAGGCCCGAACGCGATCTGCCAGGAGGCTGACAACGATATCGCCAACAGAAAACTGCTCAGGGAAAAGTGTTTATTGCTCAGCAACAGGCCAATGTCATTCTGAGCAATCAGGGTGTAGAACAGGTAGAAAAACGCCAGCACGCCGACCACGCTCGCCACACGGCCGATCATGTGAATGGTGCGATAGCCCAGAATGGTCAGCAGCACGATCAGGGCAGCAAAAATCAGGATGCCCCACGAGTCACTCACCCCCACCAGTTGCCCCACGGCCTGCCCGGCCAGCACCGAGCCGCTGGCCGAGAAACCGACATACATCAGGCACACCAGCACAATCGGGATCACGGCGCCATAGACGCCGAATTGCACCCGGCTGGAGATCATCTGCGGCAGGCCCAGCTTGGGCCCCTGCGCCGCATGCAACGCCATGATGGTGCCACCCAGCACTTGCCCGATCAGCAGGCCGATCAGCGACCAGAACACATCCCCTCCCAGCACCACGGCCAGGGCTCCGGTGACAATCGCAGTGACTTGCAGGTTGGCCCCGAACCACAAGGTGAACTGGCTGAACAGGCGCCCATGGCGCTCTGACTCAGGGATGTAATCGATAGAGCGCTGTTCGACCAGCGAGGCCCGCGGTGAATCTTGGTTGAGCGTGGACATAAGCAGTTCCTTCAGGCTGGCACCCGGGGTGCGCCGTGTTGTTTTGGGAAAGACTTTTCCAATCCTTGGCCGGCGGATTATCTGGCTGCGTCGAGCAGGGCACGGGAGATAATGATTTTTTGTACCTCGGAGGTGCCTTCAAAAATCCGCAAGATCCGCGCATCACGAACATAGCGCTCCAGCGGCAAATCCCGGCTGTAGCCATAGCCACCGTGCAGTTGCAGCGCAGCATCGGTGATAAACCCGGCGCATTCGGCAGCGACCAGTTTGGCGGTGGCCGAGTCGAGGCTGAAACGCTCGCCGCTGTCACGCCGGGCAGCAGCTTTCATGGTCAGCATGCGCGCGCTTTCGAGCTGCGCATACATATCAGCCAGGCGCCATTGCGTGCCCTGATAAGCGGCCAGCGGTTTAGGCCCGATCTGCCGTTCACGCACCCAGCTCAGGCTGGCTTGCAGGGCGGCATTGGCAATCCCCAGCGACATGGCTGCCACTTCCACCCGCCCACGGTCCAGCACCGCCATGGCCGTGTTGAACCCCTGGCCTTCTACGCCGAGCAGTGCCGATTCGGGCAGCCAGCAGTCCAGCGCCAGTTCATAGATGGTACTGCCACGCAGGCCCATGGTTTTTTCCGGACTGGAGAAGCTGATGCCCGCCGTGCCCCGGGGCACCATAAAGGCACTGATGCCCTTGTGACCTGCATCTGCGTCGGTCTTGACGTAGAGCACAATAAAATCGGCCTCCCTGGCATTGGTGATGTAGTGCTTGTTACCGCGCACCCGCCAACCACCTTCTTCACGTACGGCGCGGCTGCGCATATCCGCCGGGTTGGAGCCCGCCGCAGGCTCGGTCAGGGCAAAGGCACCGAGCAATTCGCCGCTGGCTGCCCGTGGCAGCCACTCATGTTTCTGTTCCTCGGTGCCGCCCAGCAGGATCGAGTCCGTGGCCAGAAAATGCGCAGTCATGGCCGAAGCGGTAGAGGCACAGGCACCCGCTACTGCTTCCACCACGCGGCTCATCGCCAGGCTACCAATGCCCAGGCCGCCATATTGTTCTGGCAGGTTGACGCCCATGCAACCCAGATCGCTCAACGCCCGGATGCTGGCCAGGCAAAAAGTTTCGGTTTCATCGTAGTGCTGGGCCAGCGGCTGAATTACCTCACGCGCCACTTGCTCGGCACTTTCAACTACGGCCATTTCCTCTGCGCTCATTTCAAAGTTCATGCTTTCTCTCCTGCTTTGTTCAAGCCAAATGCGGCGTTGTCTGCGCCCAATCGGGGGGCAATGGTGATGGCGTGGGGTTTACGGCCATTGAAGAACACCGGTTGCGGCACCAGCGGCAATACGCTGCCCTCGGGCTGGAACTGCAACTGGCGTACACGGGCATGTTCACTGCCCGCAGCCTGGGCCAGATCCCACACCGGTGAAGACGGCACTCCGGCATCGAGCAGGCCGTCGCATAACTGTTCAACCTTGTGCTGTGTGGTCCAGGCCTCGATAACAGCGCGTAACGCCGGCTCATTCAGGGTGCGCTGGGTATCGTTGACAAAGCGCGCATCGGTGGCCAGCTCCGGCTGGCCCATGCATTGGCACAGGCGCTCGAACAAGCGATTGCTGGCCACTGCAATCACCACCTGACCGTCTGCCGCGCGATAGCTATCAAACGGCGTCGATACCGGATGCCGGTTACCCACCAGCCCCGGCGCCACACCGTTTGCATACAGGTTGGACAGACCGGTCATCTGCAGGCTGAACAACACGTCGAACATGGCCACATCGATGTACTGGGCCCCCGGGGCATGCCGCTCGCGGGCAAACAGCGCCGAGCTGATTGCCCAGGCTGCATACACCCCGGCACACAGATCGCCGATGGCCTCGCCGCTGCGGGTCGGCCCGGTAGCGGCGAAACCGGTAACGCTCATCAGCCCGGACATGGCCTGCGCGACGATGTCATAAGCCGGGCGACTGGACAGCGGGCCTTGCTGGCCGAAACCGGAGATGCTGGCGTAGATCAGCCGCGGGTTGTGCTGCTTGAGGCTGTCGAAATCGATGCCCAGGCGTTGAGTGACACCGGGGCGGAAGTTCTCGACCATGACATCGGCATCGGCCACCAGTTCGTAGAAACGCTGGCGGTCGGCCGGGTTTTTAAAATCGATTTCAACGCTGCGTTTGCCGCGATTGATCAGCCCGAAGTAGACACTTTCGCCGTCCAGAAACGGGCCCAGATGGCGGGCGTCATCGCCCTCCTCGGGCACTTCGAACTTGATGACGTCGGCCCCCAGATCAGCCAGCATCGCGGTGCAATGCGGCCCGGCCAGCACGCGGCTGACATCCAGCACACGCACACCTTGCAGTTGTCGGGTAAACGGACTGTCGTTCATTTTCACATCCTCAAATGCTCAAGCGGCACAAAGGTGCACACTTATACCAACCTGTATGTACAAGTGAATGCAAGTGAAGGGCCAACACCTGAACGAGATCAACCAGGAACGTACAAAATTAAGATAAATAGCTATTTAAATCAGATAGTTAAAAATTAAGAACTTTTTAATACGGAATATGAGCGCACAGAAAAAATGCAAAAAACTGCCGCAACTTTGGGCATAAACAGGCGGGAAGGTAACAAAAACGCACCAAAAGTAACGCGAGTAACACGGGGCCACCCGCGAGTACTCAGTTACCGCACTGCCCTTGCAGGCGATAGCGCGAACCCGGATAGACCAGCCGGGCACACCCCACCAACCCCTGTGCAGCCCAGGTCCGGCGGCGAATCAGCAGGCATGGCTCGTTGCGCTTTACGTTCAACAGGCGGCATTGCGCGGAAGTAGCATGAATCGCCTCCACCTCATGTTCGCCGCCGGTCAGTGGCGCCAGGTTCATCAGGTAGGCATAGGCTGTGGTGCGGGTGAAGTCCTGTTGCAGGTACTCAGGGGCGATCTCGGCATTGATATAGCGCTCCTCGATCTGCACCGGCACCTCGTTTTCGTAGTGCACCATCAGAGAGTGGAATAAGCGTTTGACCCCGTCCAGGGCAAAGGGCAACACCGGCGTGGTCTTGGCCGGGACCTCTTCGAGCACAATCACTTCGCAGCGGTGCACATGGCCACGATCAGCGATTTCCTGGGCGATATTGCGAATCTCGAACAACGCCGCACTGCCCTTGGGCACGGCGACGAAGGTGCCCACCCCTTGCATGCGCACCAGCAGCCCTTCGATGGTCAGCTCACGCAATGCGCGATTGATGGTCATGCGACTCACCCCCAGCTGGGCAAGCAGTTCACTCTCAGACGGCAACTTGGCATTGGGCAGCCAGGCCCCTGAACGGATTTTTTGCGTTATGGCCTGTTTGACCCGGGCATATAGCGGTGCCGGGCTTTCGATGGAAAATGGCGCAAGGGATGAATTGTCATCGACTGACTTGGACACAACGACTCCTGTTCGTAGGGCTGGGCATGCAGCCGGGCTGCGCCAGTTTACGCGCAGCCCGGGTCAAGCAAAACGAGGGATTAACGCGGCATGTAATCCCGTTGCCAACGACGAGGTATGCGCAACGACAACACGCCCAAAACAGCCGCAAAACCGGCGCTGAACAGCAGGGCCTGGAGGCCGAACTGCGCCTCCAGCAAGGCACCCAGCACTGCACCCAGCAACATCCCGGTCCAGGGCACCAGTTGCACGCGCCAGCCACTGCGCCGCTCACCCAGCAGCCAGCGGCCCAGCCCGCGACCAAAACGCGACAATGCCCCGGTCACGTAGGTCAGGCCCACCGGCAGGCCATTGACCTGCTCCACCGCAGCATTGAGCATGCCCATTGCCACGATGGCTGCCAGCAACGCCGGCACCTGGCTGGCAAACGGCAGCAAAGCTGCTGCACACAACAACCCCGCAATCACCAGCATCAAGGGTAAAGCGCGCCGTCCGCCCCAGCGCCCCAGCAATACCCCCAGGGCGTTACCGACAATAAACGCCAGTACCGCAAGCAGCAGGCGCAACGCCATCTGCAGGTCACCGTCACCGACGGCCACCGCCAGACGCGTGGTATTGCCGCTCATAAATGAGACAAAATCACCGGTGGCCAAAAAGCCGATGGCGTCCGTCATGCCCGCCAGCACCGACAGGCTCGCCACCATGGCCAGCCCTACCCGGCCGCGCCAGGCACGTACTCGAAGATGCACGGGATTGCTCGGTTTTCGCAGTGGCGCTGGAAGCATGGCGCAAGCCTCTGTAGGAATACCAGACTAAAGAGTGAACGATTTTGTCATACAAAAAAGCCACCATAGCATTCACCCTGCAGGACAATTACCGATCTAGCGCAGGTAAAATCGAACCAATTGTGAAAAAGGCATCTAATAAACGCTTCTGCCAAGGATAAGAGGCTCAGGTTTGCAGTAATGACAAGGATCAACACAGGGGCTGCCATGCCCACTGTGCCAGGCCAGTCAGCCTTAACAGATGTATGCAGAAGAATCCCATGACCCAGTCTGTTTGGATTAAACCTCGACTCAAGCCCTATGCATTGGCGGCTATCCCGCTGTTACTGATTGCCGGCGCTGTTGCGCTGGCGGTACATGCGGATGACGTCTTTGCCCAGCCGGTAGACGGTGTGCAAACCCTGGTGTTTTTGCGCCATGCGGAAAAACCCGCCGATGGCCTCGGCCAGCTCACCTGCCAGGGACTGAACCGCGCGATTGACTTGGCTACCCTGTTGCCACAGCGCTATGGCAAGGCTGACTACGTGTTTGCAGCCAACCCTTCGCGCCAGGTTGAAGAAGGCGCCAATGATGATGCCTACAGCTACGTACGGCCGTTGATGACCATCAACCCGAGCGCCATCAAACTGGGCTTGCCGATCAATCTGGAGTATTCGGCCAACGATACCCGCCAACTGGCCAAAGAGCTGACCGACGACCAGTATCACAGCTCAACGATCTACACCGCCTGGTCCCATGGCTACTTGCCGGAACTGATCAACAGTGTCGCCAGTCAGGCGCTGGGCAAGAAGACCTCGTTGACCGAAGACTGGTCCGGTGGCGACTTTGACTCGTTGTATGTGTTGACCCTGACCTGGAAAGACGGCAAGGCCAGCCTGCTCAGTCGCGTCGACAAACAGGACCTCAACAATGGCTCCAGGGCGTGCCCGACCTGATCTGATCCACCCGCACCGGGATCACGGCGCGGTGGCGGCGCGGTTGAATTTTCCAGCACAAATGCCGATCATCCGGCGCACTCTCGGCAAAAAACGCTGTCAGATGCCACACTGACTTTCCAGCGCTGGCTGCTCGAACAACCCCGGCGCGACCCATCTCCAACTTGCGAACAGCTCAAGGTACATGCATGAAGATCAAGGTTACCGGATTACCCCTGCTTTTAGTGGCCTTGCTGGGACTGGCAGGCTGCGCGACCCCGAGCGTTGTGACCCTGCAAAACGGCACGCAATACCTGACCAAGGACCTGCCCACTACCACCAACAAGGACGGTTTCTATGAGTTCGTCGATATAGCAGGCAAGCACATAAAGGTCAGGGCCGATGATGTATCAACGATCAAGGCGGATTGAAGATCAGCGGCAAGCGCCAAGGCTGTTGACGCTTGCCCCTGCTTTTACCCGTTCAGGGCATCCAGCAACCGGTAGTAACTGATACCCGCCGCCACATACAGGCGCTGCAAGCTGTGGAAGGGAATTCTGCGCATCGGCGTGACAGGGAACGGGAAGTCATTGCTGGCCCCCGAAACTCGCGCCGCCAGATGCTTGCCCAAGGTTGTCGCCATCGCAATGCCGCGGCCGTTGTAGCCCATCAGGATCGACAGGCCTGGCTGCGGCTCATGCAACTGTGGCAACACACTATGATTGAGCGCCACACGCCCGCTCCAGCGGTATTCGATCGCCACGCCTGCCAACTGCGGAAACACGCTGATCAATGAGCGCTCAAGGTGTGCCCAGTCTTCGGCACGCCGCGGTTCGGCAAACGGCCCACGCCCACCCAGCAGTACACGCCCCTGGGCATCCTGCTTGAAGTACAGCAGCAGGCGCCGCGCATCGGAGCACACTTCCCCGCCCGGCAAAATGGTTTTGCGCAGCTCCGGCGACAGTGGTCGGGTGGCAATCAGGAAACTGTTGGCCGCCAGCACGGTTTGCCGCAGCCCTGGCCACAAGCCATCGGTATAGCCATTGGTAGCCAGCACCACACGCTCGGCCGTCACGCTATGACCTTGTGCGGTGGTCAGTTGCCACTGCGTGCCGATGCGGCGCAAGTCCGTCACCTGGCTATCGCTGTGAATCATCACGCCACGCCCCAGTGCCGACCTGGCCAGGCCGCGAGCATAGTTAAGCGGATGCAAACTGCCAGCCCGCGGGTCAACCCAGCCACCCACGTAATTGTGCGTACCGATGCGCTGGCATACGCTGTCACTGTCCAGCAACTCGGCGGCTACACCGCGCTGTTGCCACTGGCGGGCACGACCCTCCAGAGTCTTCATCGTCGCGCTGGAAAAGGCCGGCTGAATCCAGCCCTTGCGCGTGGCATCACACGCAATGCCGTATTCGCGAATCAGCGAAAACACTTCATCTGCGGCACCGCCGCAGGCTTCGATAATTTTCTCGCCACGCTCAGCGCCAAAACGCTCAAGCAACTGATCGGGGTCGTATTTGAGGCCGGGGATGACCTGCCCGCCGTTGCGCCCCGAAGCGCCCCAACCCGGCTCACCCGCATCCAGCACACAGACACTGACACCCGACTCTGCCAGGCGCAGTGCAGTCACCAGCCCCGTGTACCCGGCACCGACAATCGCCACGTCCACCCGCTTGTTTTCCGCCAGTGCCTGGGTCAGAGCCGCGGGGCGCGCCGTAGCGGACCAGAGGGAAGGTGGCAAGATCAATTTCGAGGGTGCTTTCATGTACGCCTCCGCAGCGCAAAGCGGCCTTCCAGACGACGCAAGCCATAGGACAGCGGCAAGCTCATCGACAGATAGAGCAACGCAACCAGGGTGTAGACCGTCATGTTTTCAAAGGTCGAAGACGCAATCAGTTGCCCTTGGCGGGTCATTTCCGCCACGGTGATGGTCGACACCAGCGAGGAGTCCTTGAGCATCATCACCAGCGTGTTGCCATAGGGCGGCAAGGCAATGCGAAATGCCTGGGGCAGCACAATCCGGCGCATGATCAGCAGACCGCGCATGCCAAACGACTCGGCGGCTTCGATCTGGCCCAGGTCGATGGCCTGGATCCCCGCCCGAAAGTTCTCGGCCTGATAGGCTGAATAGGCAATGCCCAAACCGATCACGCCCGCCTGCATGGCGCTGAGCTGGATGCCGAAGTCGGGCAACACAAAATAGATATAAAACAGCTGCACGATGATCGGCAGCCCGCGAATCACATTGACCACGCCGATGGCGAACAAGGCGATGGCGCGAATCACATTGACCACGCCGATGGCGAACAAGGCGATGGCGCGAATCTTGGAAACCATCATCAGCGCAAACAGCAAGCCAATCACTGAACTGAGCAGGAACGAACCTGCAGTGACCTGCACAGTGACTACTGCGCCTTTGAGCAGAATTGGAAGAAAGTCCAACGCGTCCTGGAGAAACATAAACTACCTGCGCACCGCTACAAGAAGTGACCCGCCGCAACACGGGGGCCACAGGATCATCAGTTCAGTTGCCACTTCTCGATGATGCGTTGCAGCGAGCCGTCGGCCTTGATGGCGGCAATGCCCTTGTTGACCTGCGCCAGCTTCTCGGCATCGCCCTGGCGCATCACCAGGCATACGTCGCCCATCACCACCGGCACATAGGTGCTCGACAGTTTTACGTCCGGGTTTTTACCCTGGGCCAACTGGTAGGCGATGATCGGGCGATCACCGAATGCCGCCTTGATACGGCCCAGCTTGAGGTCCCGCATCAGGTCAGGAATGGAGTCGTAGCTGCGCACTTCCTTGAAGCCGCCGTGTTTGTTCAGCGCATCGAGAAAGACCGTACCAACCTGGGCGCCGACCACTTCACCGGCCAGGTCATCCATGGTTTTGTATTCTTTAGGGTCGTCAGATTTGACGATCAGGCCTTCGCCGTAGCTGAAAATCGGATCGGAATACTGCACAACCTTTTCACGCTCTGGGGTTTTGAGCATGGCGGCGGAAATCAGGTCGATCTTGTTGGTGGTCAACGAAGGGATCAGAGCCGCAAAGGTGGTTTGCTGGATCTCGGTGTCGAACCCGCCAGCCTTGCCCACCGCCTCGGCCGCATCGACCATCATGCCCTGGATTTTCCCGCTCTTGATATCGAGGAAGGTGAACGGGATGCCCGTTGCTGTCGCCCCGACCTTATAGACAGGCTCTGCAACAGCGCTGGCTGATCCAATCAACCCGGCAGCCATTGCGCATACCAGCGTCAGCACTTGAAAAGGTTTGTGCATAGCGAATCTCCCTGTGGTCGCTTTTATTGTTGCGATACGGCACTCAACAACCCCTGCAGCCTCTGGTGCAAAATGCCGCCATCGACTATAACCAATTTACTTAAATCGTAAAGAGATTTATAAGTATCGCATATCGATACTTATAGGCCTGAAACAAGCCAAGGATGCGCCATGAGCGATAACAACAACCCTCTTTTCAACCAGTCACTGGAAAAGGGCCTGGCCGTACTTCGCGGTTTCGGCGCGGCGCGGCGCACCATGACCCTGGCAGATATAGCGTTGGTGGCAGGCATCAGCAAAAGCTCGGCCCAACGCATGGTGCATACCCTTGAAGAACTCGGGTATGTACGCAAACACCCGCAAAGCCGGCGCTTCCAGTTAACGCCCAAAGTTATGGAGATCGGCTACAACTATCTGGCCGCCGATATATTGGTAGATGTGGCAAACCCCTACTTGGCCGAGCTCAACCAGATCACCGGCGAGACGGTCAACCTGACCGAGCCCGACGGACTGGACATGGTTTACGTGTCACGTTTCGTCGCACCGAAATTTATCCCGATCCATATGCCTATCGGCAGCCGTATCCCGATGTACTGCACAGGTGGCGGGCGTGCTTACCTGAGTGGCCTGGCAGATGATGAAATCCGTGGTGTGCTGCAAGACAGCCAGCTGATCGAACTGACACGCCATACAATTACCGATGCCGACGCCATATTTGAACGGGTGCAGATCAGCCGCAAACAGGGTTATGCCACCAACAAGGAAGAAATGTTTCTGGGTGACATGACCATTGCCGCGCCGATTTTCAACAGTAACGGCCTGCCGGTCGCGGCGGTGCATGTGGTGGTGCCCAGCAGCCGCTGGAGCATGGAAGAAGCCGAAGAAAAACTGGCCTCTACAGTGATTCAGTGCGCCCGCGGGATCAGCAACTCGATCAGGACGCTGTAGCCCGTATATACGACGACTGTGGGAGCGAGCCTGCTCGCGAAGGTCGTTCGCGAGCAGGCTCGCTCCCACAAAAAGGCTTGATCGGCAACAGAGTCTCTTCAGGGGACAGAAGAGTCAGAGGCGCCAATGGTTTTCAAACCGCGCCCAAAATCAACCCGCGGTAATGCCCGGGGTTGGTCCCCGACCATTTGCGAAAGGCCTTGTAGAATGAGCTGGTATCGGCAAAGCCCAGGCGCTGGGCAATATCGGCATAGCTGTGCTCAGGCTCGGCCAGCCAGCCGATTGCCAGCTCCTTGCGCACGCTGTCCTTGAGCCCCTGAAAGGTTTGCCCTTCGTCCGCCAGGCGACGGCGCAAGGTCGATGCCGACATGCACAGACTCTGCGCCATGCCCTGGGTCTCGGGCCACTGCACGGCCGGCAACTGGCGCAGATTCTGTTTTATCTGACTGGCCAGGCTTTGCGGGTCGCGGTACTTGACCAGAATATTGGCCGGTGCTTCGGCCAAAAACCGTTTCAACTCCTGATCGCTGCGCTTGATCGGTGCATCCAGGCAATCAGCGGCAAAAATCATCCGCGTGCGTGGCCGCTCAAAGCGCAGGTTCTCGGAGAACATCACTTCGTAGTCTTCGCAGTAATCGGGCGCAGCACAACGCAGCTCAATGGCCAGAATCGGAATCCTGCGCCCGGCCAGCCAGCAGGCCACACCGTGCACGATCATCCAGTAGGCAAAGTAGGTAAAACCACGGCTGGCCTGTTGCTCAGGCTCGTGCAGGACAATCTCGGCCACGCTTTGCTGACGCACCAGGCGTGCAGGCAAACGCTCCAGCATCAACGACAGAAACCCCAGTACCACCTCCAGCCCCCGGGCCAGGGTTGGCTGCGCCATGGCCGAGCGGCACATGAACTCCAGGCTGCCGGCCCGCAACTTGCGCGGGTCCATGCCAAAAAATTCGTCGTCCAGGCGCCGCGCCAGCAACCGCCACATCCGCGCATAGACCATGGCCGGTACACGGGCATCCGGCTGGTCAAGCAACTCGCGCGCGATGCCGACCTTGTGCAGCACTTCATCCGTGGCACTGCCCGGCGCACAGCTTTGCAGCAGCGCCTCACGCACCAGATGAATGGAGATGGTGTCCTTGTTCAGCATTGGCCCTGTTCCATGCCCGATGACGTATCGATGACGGCCATCTTAAGCAGCACGGATCAAAAAGCCAGCAGTAACTTGCCGCTGGACAGGCAGCGCCAGCGGCGCGGCCCGTGGCTCAGGCAATCAATCAGCGGTTATCCACCGTGGTGATTTCACGACGCTCGGCCATGCTTGCCGGCACGCCCTCTTCGTCGGTGAAAAACTGTTGGTACCACTCGCGTAGCTGATAGACCGGACCATCGCCCTCGGCCAGCACCGGGTTGTTGATGCGCACCTTGTGCGTCCAGATATCAACGTCCTGATAGAACGAGTCGCGGTTACGCTGCACATAATCCACGGCCAGCGCTTCGTTCTGTTCATGGGTCCAGCCCGGCACTTTTTTCACCATGCAGCCAAAACGCAGTTCAAAGCTGTTGGGGCCGATCGGCACGTGGCAATTGAGCAGGATGGACTTTATTTCCAACCCTTCAAACACCGCGCTCATGCGTGTCAGGTGCGTCGCGGGGCCGTAATAGGCCGACTCGGCCACCAGGTCACCGCCCAGCCGCTCGGAGTCGCCATGGAAGATCTGCTGAGCGATATGCCCCTCGAACACATTGTGGAAGTACTTGGTCGGCGTGCCATGTACCGGACCGAAATGCTGAGCGTCCACCAGGTTGTCGACCAGCTCGCGCGGGTTGGTTTCGATGATCAGCTTGTCCATATGCCAGCTGTGCAGCCACTCATCGCTGTCCAGCTCCGGTAGATGGGGGATCACCACATCTTCGGCGGGCGGCTTGCCTTCAGGGTTGTTCCACACAAACAGCAGATTGTTGACCTCGCAGGTCTGCCAGGCACGGGTTTTGGCCTTGGGCGGAATGCGCTTGCAGTAAGGGATCTCGACACACTTGCCGCTGGCTTCGTACTGCCAGTGGTGAAAGGGGCAGACCACACGGTCATTCTCGATAGTGCCCTGGGACAGGTCGGCACCCATATGCGGGCAATGGGCGTCGAGCACACTGATCTCGCCCTTTGACGTGGCAAATGCCAACAGTCGCGAGCCGAACACATTCAGGGTATGCAGCTTGCCATCACGGTACACGTCTGCCTCGCCCAGGCAATGCCAGCCGCGACCATAGCGGGGCGACAAAGCATTCTCGACGTGGATGTGTGCGAGTTTAGTCATTTTTATTATTCCTCAGGTTAAGGGCCAGGGCGCTTTACCCGATGATCTTCACCGAGGTTCGGGGTGGGCTCATCGTTCAGATGGACTAGAGGGGCTGCCCTCACCCCAACCCTCTCCCGCAGGGAGAGGGAGCTGGTTAGCGGTGATCTTTGGGCCGCGTGCGGTCAGCCCCCTCTCCCCCTGGGAGAGGGACAGGGTGAGGGAGCGCTTAGCGCCAATCCTCGACAATCCCGTGTTCACGGGCAAACGGCTGGCAGTGGATGGTCTTGCGCTGGTGATCAACCGCCCCTTCATGGGTGGCCAGCCACAGCATCACCGCTGCTGGTACCTCTGGCGGCGCAGAGCCTGCACGCAGGGCAATGACGCCTTTGTCACCAATGGTGGCGCGCAATGCGTCAGTGGTCACCACACCCGGGTTGAGGGTGTAGGCACGAATCCCCTGCTCCCCCAGTTCCACCGACAATATGCCCGACAGCCTCGACACTGCCGCCTTGCCCGCACCATAGGCGTAACCCCAGCCGCCCTTGCCCGCTGCCACCGGCGGATCGGTTTCTCCAGCACCGGAGGTGACGTTGATCACCACACCGCCGCCCTGCTCGAGCATCTGGCTGACCACCGCCCGGGTCAGCAAGAACGGTGTCATCACATAGCCCTGAAAGACTCGCTCCAGGGTCTCGGGCTGCAACTGCATAAAAGGTACATTCAGATCGCTGCCCTGGTAGATGGCATTGTTGACCAGTACATCCACCCGGCCATATTCGGTAAACACAGCCTGGCTGGCGGCCAGTACCGACTCACTGTCGAGCAGGTCCATGGGCACCACCAGCGCCTTGCGTCCCAGCTCACGGATTGCCGCTGCGGTGGCATTCAAACTGCCGGGCAGTGGCGTGCCATCCGGGTTGCGCAAGCCGTGGGCATGGCTTTGACCTTCGTCCAGGCTGCGCGCACTGATGGCCAGATCAAAACCTGCACGGGCAAAGGCCAGCGCGGTTGCACGACCAATGCCGCGACTGGCGCCGGTAATAAATGCCACTTTGTTCATAAAAGCCCCTTAGCGGTCAGAAACGCTGTGTACGCACCATTGCGTCCATGCCGCCGTCGACAAACACTACGCTGCCGGTCATGAAACTGGCCTGCGCCGATTGCACAAAAGCCACAACCCGGGCCAGTTCTTCAGGAGTGCCCGAGCGCCCCAGTGGTGCGACAAACTCACGTACGGCCTTGCCAAACCGCGCATCGTCCTTGGCCGCCTGATGCAGCGGAGTTTCCACCGCGCCCGGTGCAACCACGTTCAAACGGATACCTTGCGGGGCCCATTGCACCGCCTTGCGCCGCGCGGCACAGGTCACCGCATACTTGGAACCGGCATAGGCCTGGTGCGTCTGACCCAGGGCATTGGCCAGTTCCAACGCCTTCGCCTCGTCACCGGCGAGCATCGCGGCAACCATTGGTTCCTGCTCGGCACCCGAATGGGTGGCCGCCACTGAACCGATCACCAGTGCAGCCGGGTTCTCCCCCTTGGCCAGCGCATCGGCCAGGCCATCAAGCAGTTCACTGACGCCAAAGTAGTTAACCGCCAGCACGATGCCGCTGGAAGGTGCGGTCACCCCGATCCCGGCGCAGCACACCAGCCCGTCGAGCACCCCGCCGCATTGCTCAAGCACCTGCGCCACTGCCGCCTGGCGCCCGGCACGGGTCGAAAGGTCAGCGATCACTTCGGCATTGCCACGGTCAATTCCGATTATCCGGTGGCCCGCAGCTCGTAATTGCGCGCACACGGCGGCGCCGATCCCGGAAGCGGAACCGCTGACAGCAGTAACTGGCATAAGACTTTCCTTGATGATGCAGGCGCAGGCGGCCTGGCTGACGATAAACCGGCGGTGGCGCAAACACCCTCGCCGGCGGGCATAAATCCTTAAGCGCTTTTACGAACCGGACGCGCCAGTTGTGGCGCCGGCACCACCACGGACTCAGCCGCTCGCAAGGCGCACTTGGGCTTTCCCAACGCGACCACGCTGTTCAGCAAAATCCTCACCAGCTCGGTCTGGCGGCGCACACCGGTCTTGGAGAAGATCGAACGCAAATGCGCCCGCGCGGTGTTGCGCCGGATATTCAGGTTTTCCGCCGCTTCCTCCAGGGACAAGCCGTTGGCCAGTTCCATCGCCAGCGCCGTCTCGGCCTTGGTCAGGTTGAACAGTTGTTTGGTCACCACTTCACTGGCCAGCGATTTGCCTACCGAGTCGCGGATATAGATCACTGCCGCCGGTTTGCTCTTGCCTTCGGCCCACTCCAGCGACGGAATGGCCTCGACCACCAGCCCCAGGCTGACCTGACCCGAAGGTCGGGTCACGGACATCGCATCGGCTGTCGCCCCGCCCTCACGCACTTCCTGGCTGAAAGCGTGCTTGACCAGGCGTTGCAGCTCGCGGTTGTCGCTGGGGTAAGTGGCTTCCAGCCTGCCCCCCACCAACTTGAGTCCATCAGCGTTCTTGAGAATTTCTTCGGCCACCGGGTTGAGGCGCAGAACCTTGCCGGTTTCGTCGAGCACGATGGTCGCCACCGACAGGCGGCTGATGGCCTGGGCGTACAACTCGCTCATGGACTCGCTGCGATCGAGCAGGTTGTGCAGATGCAGGGCGCGGCGCAAATGCGGCAGAAAACTGCTGCACAGGGCACGCTCGGCACTGGAGAAAGCCGGGGAAGACTTTGGCCGGGTGATGCGAAACCGCAGCTTGCCGCCATCGGGCGTGGAAATGTCGGCGCCCATCACGTGATAGACATTCTGCGGACCGCAGTAGGCCTTGAAATAGGCCGACTGCACCCACTCGCTCTCGCTCATCAGGTCTTCGACGGTAAATACCTGGTCCAGCGCCTGCCCGACAAAGGGGGTATTGGTTTGCGGATAGGTTTGATAGGTCAGCTCGCCCTCACCTTCGATATCTCCGGCAACGATCATCAAGCCCAGATCGGGCTGATCGGGCACTCGCAGGATCAGGGTTGCGTAGTTGGCCCGGAACATGCCACGCACGGTACACAAGGTACGACCCATTATTTTGGGGTCCAGGGCACCGTCATAAAAGCTGCCGACCATCTGATCGTAATCGGCCAGTTCAAGCCCCAGACCGGCCAGGGTCTGGTGATTCAAGGTCACTGTATCCACGGACTTATCCTCGCTTCGGGCCAGGTTCATGACCGGCCCTTTTTATTGTTCTTATGACTAGCGGCTAACCTTTGCACCACATCCGTAAAGCTGTGCAAAAGCGACTCAGTGTGTCTGTATGCCTGCCGTCATACAAGCCCGGCAAGCTGTCTGCTTCAGCGGTTTGAAGAGTCCTTCGCAGCAACGCTCGGCTTGAGCGGATAATGCCCGGCGGTCGCTTGCGCCGGGCGGGTTTTGACCTTGACCAACGGTCGTGCCAAATTGAACCAGGCCGCCAGCGCCGGTAGCAAAAAGATTGCGCCGAGCACGTTGACGAGAAACATGAAGGACAGCAGTACACCCATATCAGCCTGGAACTTCAGGGGAGCAAAGGCCCAGGTACACACGCCGATGGACATGGTCAGCGCCGTAAACACCGCCGCCGTACCCCGTTGGCACATGGCCTGGTAGAACGCCGTGCGCAGATCCTTGCCGTCAGCCATTTCATGGGCAATCCGCTCGTACAGATAGATCCCGTAATCGACTCCCACCCCCACACCCAGTGCCATCACTGGCAGGGTCGCGACTTTCAGGCCGATGCCCAGGGTCGCCATCAGGGCGTTGCACAGGATCGCGACGATGGCCAGCGGCACCAGAATGCACAGCACCGCGCGCAATGAACCAAAGGTCAGCCAGCAGAACAGCGCCACCGAACCGAACAGCGCCGCGAGCATCACCACCTCGGCCTGCTTGACCGCTTCGTTGGACGCCGCCATCACCCCCACGTTGCCACCGGCCAGCAGAAACTCCACGTTTGGCCCTTGCAAGCCGCCGATGATGCGTTGGGTTTCGTCCACTACATGGCTCACGGTCGACCCTTCGTGATCGGTGAGGAACACCAGGATCTGCATGCGCTGGCAGCCTTCGGTCACCAGGCCGTCGTCCGGCATGTAAGCGCGAGAGCCCTGGCTCAGGCCGCGCTCGGAACCGGGGATCGCCGACCAGCGCGGGTTGCCTTCGTTATTGCCGGCAATCACGGCTTTACCCATGCCTGCCACGCTCTGCACTGACTGCACACCCGCCACGCTGCGGATCTGGAAGTCGAATGATTCAATGGCGCGCATCACTTGCGGCGCCAGGCAACCTTCTTCGATGCCCTTGACCTGCACGAACACCGACATCACATCCAGGCCAATCGAATAACTGTTGATGATCTTCTGGTTGTCCTGGTTGTAGCGCGAATCGGCGCGCAGCTCCGGCGCACCCACGCCGATATCGCCCACTGCCAGATCCCGGGCCTTCCAGGCACCGACACCGAGCAGCAGCAGGCTGACCACAAACACCGCCAGCGCCGGTTTTGGCTCGGCCAGCGCCGATAGCCGCCACCACAGCGCGTGCTTGCCCTGCACCTTGAGCCCTTGGGCCATCGCCCCCGGCTCAAGCTTGAGATACGACAGGATGATCGGCAGCATCAGCTTGTTGGTGATGATCATCAGCATCACCCCGATGCATGCGGTCACGCCCAGTTCATGCACGATGGGAATGTCGATCAGCATGATGACGCCGAAACCCAGGGCGTTCATCAGCAACGCCAGCGAACCCGGGATGAAGATCTTGCAAAAAGCGCCGTGCGCAGCCTGCACCGCAGAGCTGCCCGCCAGTACATCCTGTTTCCAGGCATTGGTCATTTGCACCGCATGGGAGACGCCGATCGAGAAGATCAGAAACGGCACCAGAATCGACATCGGATCGATCCCCAGCCCCAGCAACGGCAGCAACCCCAACAGCCAGACCACCGGCAGCAGCGCCACGGCCAGCGCAACCACCGTAAGGCGCCATGAGCGTGAATAGACCCACAGCATCAACGCGGTGATGACAAAGGCAATCACAAAAAAGCCGATGACCGTCGTCAGGCCTTCAACCACGTCCCCCACCAGCTTGGCGAAGCCGACGATGTTGATCTCGATATCATCATTGCTGTACTTGGCACGGATATCTTCCAGCCGCTGGGCCACCTCGGCATAGGACACCGATTTGCCGGTTTGCGGGTCCATGTCCTGCAGGTCGGCGCGCACCATCGACGAGGTCAGATCATTGGCCACCAGACGCCCGACCTGTCCGGAGCGGGCGACGTTGTTGCGGGCCTGGGACAAGTCTTCGGCCGTGCCGGTAAAGCGCGGTGGCATCACCACATCGCCGAAAAAACCGTCCTCGGTGATTTCGATATAGCGCACATTGGCGGTGAACAGCGACGTCACACTGGCACGGCTCACACCATTGATAAAAAACACGTCATCCGTGACTTTGCGCAGGGTTTCCAGGTACTGGCGGTTATAGATATCGCCTTCGCCTTTCCACTTCACACTGACCAGAAAACGGTTGGCCCCCGTGAAGTACTGGCTGAAGTTGAGAAAGTTGACCATAAAGGCATTGCGCACCGGGATCTGCTTGTTAAAGCCCGGGTCCAGTTGCGTGTGTGTGGCGCTGTAACCCAGGGCCAGGGTCAATAATACAAACAGCGCCAACAGGCTCTTGCGCCAGACGATCAGCAAGTCGGCAATACGCTCGACCGTGCGATTTACAACACTGTTTTCACTGCTCACCGGGCACCTCCAAGGGCAGCAACACCGCCATCAGTCCCCTGGAACACACCGCGCTCGCCGCCTACCAGCAGCCGTGAGCCCACCATTACCGCCGAAGTCAAAGTACCCAGCCCCGGCAAGCGCGTAGCGCTGACCAGTTCACCCTTGCCGTCCAGGCGTACTACCGAGCTGCCAGCACCGACAATCAGCAGGCCACCGTCGTTGGGCAATAGGACATGGCCGTAGAGCGGCAATTGATTGCCGACTTTTACCGGTTCCCAGGTCTGGCCGAAGTCCTGACTGACAAACACATGGCCGCGCATGCCATAGGTCACCCAACGATCGGGGCTCAGGCGTACCACACCAAACAGCGAGCCGTTATAGAACGGCTCGAGCTTGTGCCAGCTGTGCCCGGCATCGTCGCTGCGCAGCACCAGCCCTTGCTCGCCGACCACCATGCGGCGACCGTCTGTTCCGCCATCCATGCCATTGAGGTGAGCGCTATCCACCTCCAGCGGCTGGGCTTGCCAGGTGCGGCCGTCATCCCCGGACTGGTAAAATTTGCCGAAACTGCCGAACGCCAGGACACGATTGCCACCGGCACTCCAGATGCCCAGCAAAGGCTCGGCGATTTCGCCGTCGAAGCGCACCTCTGACCAGTTGGCGCCTTCATCTTCGGAGCGCACAATCCAGCCATCATGGCCGACCGCCAGCAGGCTTTTATCCGGCAGCGCCACCAGTGCGGTAAGGGTCAGATCACGCTGCGGCTTGACCGTCGCTGGCTGCCACGAGCCCCCCTGATCGTCGCTGAGCAAAATATTGCCGCGCTCGCCGACGGCCACCACCCGCTTATCCAGATACAACATACCGTTGATTTGCAGACGATCGGGCCGCAACTGGGCCGAAGCGACATCGGAGGCATGACGTGGAGAGAAGGTAAACGCGATGGTGACAGCGACGATCAGGCAAACCAGATAGCCAATTATTGAGCGCATGGTCGATGCCTCGCTGCACGATTCAGTTGCTGGGCAGAGTTCATGCAGCCAGTCCTCTTTTTATTATCGTGGATGCTCTGGCTGCCTCCTCGGCGAGGCGTCCAGAACCTTCCTTCGATAATCGGACTGGTGAGTCACAGGCACATCGTCCAAATGGCCTAGCTGGAATGGGGGGGTGCAAGCGTATAGCCGGGTTTGACTGACGCGCCGGATAGATATCCGGCGCTTTCGTTGAGCTGAAATCACCGGGGCGACCTGCCCCTCAAGACGCCACTAATGCCTGCGCCTTCACCTTGCGTCGCTGAATAAAATACCCCAGCACCGCCAGCGGCGCCGTAGCCAGCATTACTTCAACCGTGATTTGCAGCGGCTGGCTGATAAAGGTCGACACCAGCAGGCTGCCCAAAAAGCACAACCCAAGCTGCAATGTATTTTGCAAACCCGCCGCCTTGCCTGAGTTCTCCGAAAATGGCATCAGTGCGCTCGCGACAACAATCGGATAACTCGCACCGTTAACCAGCGCCATCAAACAAAACGGGATCAGCAAGGTGGTCAGCGTCGGCACGGTCTGGGTCGCAACCCCATACAGCCCGACCATGCTTGCGCAGTAAGCCACCAGCAACCAGGGTAACAACGCCCGCCCACTGATCCGCTGCAACGCGCTGCGACAGCTGTAACCACCCACCATAAATGCCACAGTAGGCAGCGCGTAGCTCAAACCGATATCGCTTGGGCTATAACCCATATCGCCCAAAATAAAGGGTGAGGCCGTCAACCAGGCGAAAAAGCTGGCCGAACATGCGGCGAAGATCATGACGTTGCCACTGAATTTAGCCGTGCACAGCAGGTGCCAATAGCTCACCCCGGTTTTAACTGCCTTTGGCGCCACACGGGGTTTTTCCTTGAGCAACAACGTGGGTACGATCAGTAACACCGCCAGGCCCAGCAATACCGCAAAAATCGCTTGCCAGCCCAGGTGACTCAGCACCACGGCCCCCAGCAAAGGAGCCAGTGCCGGTGACAGTCCCATCAGCGGCATGATCCCGGCAAACACGCGGTTGGCCTGGTCAGGCGGGTATCGGTCGATGACCAGCGCCTGCCAGGTTACTGCCGCCGCGCAAATGCCGATGGCCTGAATAAACCGCAGGCTCAACAGCAGCACACTGTCCTGCACCCAGAACATGCCCGCGCACCCCAGGGCAAACAGCGACAACCCCGCCAACAACACCGGTTTGCGCCCCAGGCGGTCCGATAACGGCCCCCAGAGCAACTGGCCGATCGCGAACCCGGCCAGAAAGATGCTCAGGCTCGCGCCCACGGCACCGGCTGAAAGCCCCAGTTCACTGCGCAACGTGCCAAATGCCGGTAAGTACATATCCATTGCCAGGTAGCCCAGCATGCTCAGCCCGGCGAGATAACAGGTAAAACCAAAAGTGTTTTTCATGTGCACCCAAAAACTTGCCATCAAACAATTTGTTGACTGCCGCGCATTATCCAGCTGAGGATTTGCTTGTGAAGCGATAATAATTGCCAACTGGCATCGAATTTTTTGAAGGCAAACCCATGTGGTCTGAATACTCCCTGGATGTAATTGATGCAGTCGCCCGCCACGGCAGTTTCAGTGGCGCAGCCCAGGAACTGCACCGCGTTCCCTCCGCCGTCAGCTACACCGTGCGCCAACTGGAGCAATGGCTGGCGGTACCGCTGTTTGTACGTCGTCACCGGGATGTGGAACTCACGCCTGCCGGGCGGATGTTTGTCAAAGAAGCCCGCGACGTCATGAAAAAAATGCTCGGCACCCGCCGCCTTTGCCAGCAGGTTGCCAATGGCTGGAGCGGCCAGTTGCGGGTGGCCGTGGATTCAATCATCAAAAAACCGCGCTGCCAGCAGATGGTCATCGACTTCTACCGGCATTTCCCCGACGTGGAACTGATTGTTCAATACGAGGTGTACAACGGTGTGTGGGATGCCTTGGTAGACGGCCGTACCGATCTGGTTATCGGAGCCACCCGTGCAGTGCCCGTGGCGGGGAGCTTTGCCTTTCGCGACATGGGTTTTCTGCACTGGCTCTGCGTCGCCAGCCCGCGGCATCCGCTGGCGTCCATTGGCGGATTGCTGGGTGATGAGCACCTGCGTCCCTACCCTGCACTGTGCATGGATGACACTTCACGCAGCCTGCCCAAACGCGACACCTGGACCCTGGATAACCAGCGCCGCATGATGGTGCCCGACTGGGCTTCGGGGCTGGCCTGTTTGAGCGACGGTCTGTGTGTCGGCATGGTGCCCGCCCATCTGGCCCAGCCACTGATCGACCAGGGCCAACTGCTTGCGCTGAGCCTGCAGCGGCCCTTTCCGGCCAGCCCTTCGTGCATTGCCTGGGCACAGAACAACCATTCCCCGGCCATGAGCTGGCTATTGGAGTACCTGGGTGACACCGCCACCCTGAGCCAGGAATGGCTCAATGAACATCAAACAGAATCGGATACAGCGACACCACCAGCAGAATCGCCATCGTCAGGTTGAATGCCAGCAGCCACTTGGGCCGGGTCAGCACATTGCGCAACGCACTGCCGCAACCGGCCCACACGCAGACACTGGGCAAGTTGATGATGGCGAAGACCAGCGCGATGACAAACACGTTGGCGATATAACCCTGGGACGGCGTGTAGGTGGTGATTGCACCAATGGCCATCACCCAGGCCTTGGGATTGACCCATTGAAACGCCGCCGCGCCCCAGAAGCCCAGTGGCCTGCCCTGGGCCGCACCCGACTCGGACACCGGCCCCGAAGTGGCGACTTTCCACGCCAGATACAGTAAGTACGCCGCCCCCAGATAACGCAAAACGGTGTAGGCCATGGGCACGGCCTTGAATACACCCCCCAGCCCCAATCCAACCGCAAGCACCAGGAACATAAAGCCGAAGCTGATGCCCAGAGCATGGGGGATGGTGCGCCTGAAGCCGAAGTTGACCCCCGATGCCAGCAGCATGGTGTTGTTGGGGCCGGGGGTGATGGACGACACAAAGGCAAAGAGTGCGAAGGCAGAAATCAGTTCGAGGGAAAACGGCATCTTGTTATCCGGCAGTCTGGTGAGCGGTGTGTTCACACTATCGGATTACCGAGCCGGAATTGCGCTACAGATGGCCATTATTTTGACCAGACACATTTGTCCGATCAAATGATTTGACTGCGCAATTTTCACATCACTTTCACATCGCTGCGCCTAGATTGGATCCACTCCTTTAGTGAATCCCATTTAGGCCCGCTTCCCCCAGCGGGCCTTTTTTTGGCTGGTGTTCAGTCATCCAGGGTCTGAGCCGCTTTTGCCGGTTTGGCGGGCTTTGTCGATTTGCCAGCGGCTGCGCCCTTGGCCGGCGTCTCCACCGCAACCGGGGCCTGGGTTTCCTTTTCGGCAGCGGGCAAGGCATCGATGGTTTTAAACAGCTCGGCCAGGTCAACATCCCCCACTGTCTCGACTTTCTTTTCCCCATCCTTGCCGATCAGGATCACTTTGGCCTTGTCGATAATCATCCCCGGCTTGAGCCCGCGAATCAGCGACATGGTGCTCTGGGGTTCAAGGTCCTTGCCATCGCGTTTGCCTGTAATGCCCACAATCGTATAGAGCACCATATTGCGCTGGTCAAAAGCCTGCTTGTTGGCCGGATCTTCAAGGGCTTTTTTGAGGTTGACCAGGGTTGGGTCGGCATCTGCACGGGCGACCACTACCAGCGGGCGAAACTTGCCGCGATCCTGTTCAAGCGGGCTTGGAACTTCAACGGCCTGCACCGTGCCTGCAACCAGCACAGAAGCAAGGATCAATAAACGGATAAACATCCAGATCTCCTTTTATTATCGGACCGGCTTCGCGAACGTGCTGCCAATGCCTTGAAACCCTTGGCGTTGAGCCTGTATTCCCAAGCTTAGGCCAAGGGATCCGTCACGCAACCGGGTTCCCGGACTTTGCCTTTCAAGTTTATTTTTTGCAACTGCATCCAAATCCTCCTGCTGCGGGTAGTACCCGTAACAGCAGCGTGCTGTTATCCCATCAGGAGATCGGAACATGAACGCAAAACCTTTGATCAGCCATGCCAGCCTGACACTTGCCGCCATGCTGCTGGTGGCAGCCCAAGGCGCCTGGGCACAGTCGAATTTGCCCGAAAACATTAGAGTTCCCGACGGCCACAAGATGGCAATGACAACAGTTGGTGTAGGCGAAATCACATATGAGTGCAAAGAAAAAGCCAGCACTCCAGGCGAAATGGAGTGGTTTTTTGTAGGCCCAAAAGCTCAGCTCAATGACACAACTGGTAAACAAGTTGGTAGCTACTTTGGCCCGCCCGCGACCTGGCAAGCCCTGGACGGTTCCAAAGTCACCGGCACCCAGCTCGCAGTGGCCCCTGCCGGAGCTGGCAACCTGCCCTATCAACTGGTCAAGGCCAATCCTGCAGAGGGCAAAGGTGCCATGAACGGTGTGAGTTACATCCAGCGTGTGGCACTGAAGGGCGGTGCGGCACCTGCCAGCGCCTGCACAGCCGCCAACAAGGGCCAGCGACAAGTAGTGCCATACCAGGCCGATTACATTTTCTGGGCCAGCCGCTAATGCGTTACATCGTCTACGCTGCTTCGATGGAGACCGGGCAATGACCGGAGATGTCCCATCTGCAACGGCGGAACACAGTGACACTACCTGAGCCACTATTTGACTATGAGGCCTGCCTGCTGGCCTGCGCCCGCGGCGAGCAGCAGGCGCTGGTGGCCCTGTATGCCCAGGAAAGCGCGCGCTTGCTGGGGGTAGCCAAACGCATTGCCCGCGACAGCGCACTGGCTGAGGACATCGTGCATGACGCTTTTATCAAAATCTGGATGCGCGCCGCCAGCTTCGATCCCGGGCGCGGTTCTGCACGAGGCTGGATTTTCAGCCTGACCCGGCATCTGGCCCTGAACTGCAGGCGCGACACTCGCCTGGAAATTCAAGTCAGCGAAAGCAGCGAACTGGCCTTGCAACCTCTGGCCACTCTCGACGGGCGCCACCAGACGCAGGACCCACTGCAATGGCCGGATGGCTGCGAGCGCATATACGGCTGCCTTGAGCAACTCGACCCGGCCCGACGCTCCTGCATTGTGCATGCCTATGTTGACGGCTATACCCATGCAGAAATTGCAAACAAACTGGACACCCCTCTGGGCACCGTAAAAGCCTGGATCAAACGCAGCCTGAGCGCCTTGCGCGAGTGCATGGGATGACTTTTACACCTGACAATAGCGACCCGGCCGATCTCGATGCCTTGGCGGGCGAATACGTGCTGGGCACGCTCAATGGGCAACAACGGCGTGCGCTTGAGCAACGCCTGCCCCATGAGCCTGATCTGCAGGCCGCAGTCGATCGCTGGGAAGCGCGACTGTTGCCCCTCAACGACCTTGCCCCGGCGCAACAGCCTTCAGAGCAGCTGTGGCCGAGAATCGAGCGCAGCCTGAACGCCCTGAATGTCCCAGCCCTGCCAACACAGGCCCGTACTGGTTGGTGGAACCTTCTGCCATTGTGGCGCGGCCTGACGGCCGCAGGCCTGGCCGCAACGCTGACACTGGGCGTGGCATTGTGGTCCGTGACCCCAGCCATCTCACCGCCCGCCTATGTGGTGGTTCTGGTGGCACCACAAAGTCAGGCACCCGGCTGGGTCATCCAGGCCAACGATCGTGAACACATCCAGCTGATCCCCCTTGGCGTCGCGCAAGTGCCCGGCGACAAGGCCCTGGAGTTCTGGACCAAGGCCGACGACTGGGCCGGGCCGGTGTCCCTGGGGCTGGTCAAGCCGGGACAAGTGCTGTCACTGCCACTGGATCGCCTGCCGCCGCTGTCGCCCAATCAACTTTTCGAGCTGACCCTGGAAGGCCCCAACGGTTCGACAACAGGCAAGCCGACAGGGCCGATCCAGTTTATTGGCCGGGCTGTCAAAGTGATTTGACCGCTTTGGTTTTCGCCCTGGTTTTCGCCCTGTAGTGACGGGCAACGGCCACCACCACCATCAATGCGACCACGCCCAGGGCAATCGGCAAGCGATAGGGCTTAAGGTCGCCCAGTACGCCTTCGAGAAACTCCCCGGCCCAATAGCCGCCACTGGCAAACAGCGTTGCCCACACGGCCGCGCCCACGGCATTGATGCAGAGAAACTTCAATGGCGAGACCTTGCTGCCACCGATCACCATGGGCCCGATCAGGCGCATGCCATACAAAAACCGCACCGAAAAAATGGACACCGTCGGATACTGGCCAATCAACTGCGTCACGCGATCAATAGCGGCCTGCTGTTTGTGCAGGCGGGGCAACAGGCGAGCACCGAAATAACGCCCGAGCCAGAACAACAACTGATCACCCAGCATCCCCGCCAGGCTGGCATAACCAATCACCGGCAACAGCTTGAGGACATGCTGGTGTGCCGCCATCCCCCCGAGGATCAGAATGGTTTCACCTTCGAGCAAACAGCCGATAAAAATGGCCAGGTAACCATACGTTGCCAGCAGGTAATTGAAGTCAATATGTTCAAACATGCGCGATCCATAGCTCCATTGAAATCAGGGTTTAAAACGCAATGGCTCAGTGCCGGTGGCGATGATGGATATCCGGGAAATGCGGATGGTTATGGCTGATGACCGAATGCTGATGTGCATGACTGTGAGCCTTGCCCGCAGGAATATCTGCGGCATGCTCATGCTGGTGATGTTCATCGTGGGTATGGCGATGGGAGTGCTCCAGCGGCTGATGTAAATGCTCATGCTCATGGCGCTCGGTCAGATGCAGCCAGACCCCGACAATCATGCAGCCAGCAGCCAGCCAGAACAGCAGCGATACTGACTCGCCCAGCAGCACAATGGAAATTGCCGCCCCCAGAAAAGGTGCCGTTGAAAAGTACGCCCCGGTGCGCGCCGCCCCCAGGCCGCGTAATGCCAGGACAAACAGCACCAAGCTGACACCGTAGCCCAGGAAACCGATCAGCAGGGTCGGGCTCAGTACCCCAAACGACGGAACCTTCGCCCCCAAAGCCAATGCAATCGCACAGTTCACCAACCCCGCGAAAAGGCCCTTGGCGCCCGCGATATACAGCGCATCAGAAGCAGATACCTTGCGCGTCAGATTGTTATCGACCGCCCAACAGAAACAGGCAAACCCCACCGCCAATGGCCCAAGCCAGGAAAGCGACACCGCCGCAGATGCCCCGGATGGCCAGGACAACACAACGCCGCCGGCAATGATTGCCAGCATCCCCAGCACGATTCGCCGGTCTGCGTTTTCCTTGAACACCACCCAGGCCAGCAGTGCCGTGAGCACTGGTTCAAGATTCAACATCAACGAAGCCGTCGCCCCGCTGGTGAGGGTCAAAGCGAACATCAACGCCACGGGGCCCAGGATCCCGCCACATACAATTGCGCCGAGCAGCCAGGGCCATTCACCGGCACCCAGACCCGAGGGCTTCCAGCCCCGATCGCGGACACAGCGCACCAACAGCAAACCCAGGCCACTGCCCAGATACAACAGCCCGGCCAGCATCACCGGCGATACTTCGGTACCCAGCAGCTTGGCCAATGGCGTACTGGCCCCGAACAGCGCTGCCGCTGCCAATGCGTAAATCACACTCGTATTCATAACGCCCGCTCATGTCCCAGCTGTGCAAGCAGCCTAGCCTACTCGGGAATACGCGCCGCAACAGCGCTGCAAATACCCTCAACACAGCGGGGACACCCCCGGCGTGGTGCATATATCTATGATTTTTCGACGGTTTTACCCAGGCACGGAGAAAAAAAATGTACCACAATGGACACTATCGACCTTGCCTCATGAGCGCAGGCTCTATATATTCGTCCACCTGTTGCGCAGGCTCTTGAGTACTTTCTTTGTTAAAGCACCTTCCTTCGTGACCCGCTTTATAGCGCTACCGCCCGAATGGCGAAATTGGTAGACGCATGGGACTTAAAATCCCCCGGGGGTCAACCCCCATCATCCCTCCTCGTTACAAAAATCAAAAAAAACCTCAATTAAATCAGCCTGTTGAAGCGATTTCCTCTCTGTAAAATACTTTCCAAGTCCATACAGCTCAGCGCTTGGGAGCTATTAGGGAGCCGCAGCGCTCAAAAGTCCAATCTCCAGCAAGCTACGCACCGCCCACATAAGCTCCCGCCAGCCACAGAAGCTCCTGATTGATCGCCAGTCTCTATTGGCAAACGGCAAGCGAGCAGCTCCCAAGCGGCTTCCAAGTGGATCTTTGGTGATGAGGTAGGAGAGGTGATCGCGCAAAAGAAAAGGCGCACCGCCTCAACCAAAGACGGTGCGCCTTATTTTCTACCGCGAATAAAACACCAGGCTGGTGTTAGGCGGCGCTCATGCTTATTTCGGAAAATCGTTGTACATCAGCTTTTTTGTAAAAGATCTTCCGGCTGATGTGCATAAATGGTGGCAGCATGTCTTTGTACTTGCCGGTGTACCGCCAAAAGCGAAGGGTCTCAGGAGAAAGGCCGAGAATTGCGGCAGCTTCTTTAGCCGGGACGTAATCGCTATTTTGTGGCAAGCGCATAAAAATACCCTTTAAAGTCAATAGGTTTCACCTTTCGCACGTCCTGGGGCTGTCTGGTGTCAATACATGCTCATTGTTTTTTGCGGAGAGGTCAACGACCGCCCGTCGTATTTATTTGGGTTCTCTATTGACAGATCGTCAATTTAAGAAGTTAGCACAGGAAAGCTATACTATTAAGGCTCGACTTAATCTTGAGGCGGGGGGGGGGGGTTTTTAGGGGGTGACAACAAATGGCCTTTTAAAAGCTGGAATTGCTAGGACGGTTGACATTGCCTACCTTGCTCCATCTGTAAGTGCCCAGCGACACACCTTCAGAATCCCTGAACTAAAAGGCGATTGTGTCTTTCTAATTTTTAGCGGGCGCGATCGCCCATCTCGCTAGGATTTCCATGCGCCAATAAAGCTCTGATTCCAAACCCTTCAAGACCTAGGCTGTGTAGGGGGGGCTGCTACCCGGAGCCACGGTTCCAGGCCGCCCTCATTCATGGCGTCAGCGCCAACTCGATCCGCAAATGCCTGCCTAACCATTTAGGTGTGTTGAGCAGACGCTTACGCTTTACGAGCTTTTAGGAGTATAAAAACTCATCGCAACACTCGGGCAGGCGGTGAGGAGAGCCGGGATCAGAAACCGTACCAACACGTAATCCGAAGACCTGTAGGGGATAAAATCACACTCAGCCATCGCCAGGTGGTGCCTATCAAGAAAAAACTGCATAAGCCTACTCTTGAGCGCGTTTAAGAGATATGCGGGAGGGGGGATTGTCACCTCGGGATGTGAGTTCGGGTAGGGCTTCCTGGTTGACGTTCCAAGTGGCCGATCCGCCCTAAGGAGGGGGTCGAATCTGTCCAAAATTTTCTCGTCTGTGAGTTTTCCAATCCCGCTTCTTTGTTGTTATTTTGGCGGCATGACGATTCTCAAATTTTGGACGTGGTTATCCCCAAAATTTAGCCGCTTGGTTTGGGCTCAAAAGACAAGCTAGCCGTCCTGCGGCCGAATAAACGACTATTTGAAGCAAAGCGGCCTCCTTAGGTTTTCGGTAAGATTGATTGGATTTTCTTAACATGCTACCAATTGGCCTGTAAGCAAGTTGAATGTCAGAAGCACTGGGCAAATGTCAGTTGGGTTTTGCTTGAAAAGTTGAGTATTGATTAAGAGGTTTGGAGAAAGCTGTTTTTGAATACAATAACTATACACTCCGTTTTAAAAAAAAGAATTCAAGGGCAAAAATAAAATATATATTTCTTGATATTTAGAAACCACTGTAAAATCTAGGCTTTGCGCCGTTTGTGGCCAATTGATAGCTGTCACGAAAGCGGCTCGCAACTCGGGCCTTGTGTCGTTTTGATACCGTCATCTGAGGTAGGCTCTTACTAATGCTGCCTCGATGGGCTGGAGATGATAATGATAGCGGGAGAAAATTACGGTACTCCAGATCTTGATTGCTGTCTGCTGTCTGCTGTCTGCTGTCTGCTGTCTGCTGTCTGCTGTCTGCTGTCTGCTGTCTGCTGTCTGCTGGTGACTCCAGAGGTTCGCGAAACGTTTGTCAAAGCGCTGTACTGCGTAATTTCACTACTACCCGCTATCGCGATCTCTTTACTGCCGTATTACATGTATGTCGCGAATGCTTGTCCGGCAACAGGCGTAGTGGGGGGCGGTTACAAGACTTTTCTAGAGTTTATGACAGGCCCCAACATCCAGAGTACGGCGACGTTGAATCACCCCCAGTTTCTTGCCATCAATAGCCCGAGTCATCATGAGCTCTTGAAGCCTCTCCCTTGAGTTTTCAGAATTGACGACAGGGATCACAGGGATGATCAGATCAAAAAAAATCGTCTTATCGGTGACGGTGAACAGCTCGTCACGAATAGCGTAAATGAAGTGAACAGGTCGAGTTATTTGGGGTGAGTGGCGGATTGTGAAGTTGATCTCGCGCAAGCGAAAAAATATTTCCTGAGTTCCGAAACGATCCAAATCCTCAATCACCACGACGCGGACATCACTTCGTTCAAAGCAGTAGATAATTTCATCTACGTTCTTGTGAAGTACTGATCCGTGATTCACGGCCTCGAGCCCCCCCCTTTATGGTTAGGCCGTCATTACAAGGATCTGCCGGGCAGTTTGGGGCCTTCGGTAGATGATGTTCGCTACGAAGCCCTTGAGTTCGAGAAAATGGTCAAGGGCTACATCGAGCGCAAAACTGGCAAATGGCCCAAGCACCCAGGCCTTGCGTCATTGATCAAGAACGAGTTGCCCTAATTCGACATGCACCCGGAAATACCCGAACTCTGGCCTGAGTTTTTAGACCAGTTGGGAAAGCTCAACACCATGCAGAACAAAAAATTGTTCACTTCGACCTCTCTAGCCTTTCGGACTTACCAAGAAATGAATGACTGGTGTGTCGAACAAGCTGGAGCTGGACGCATATCGAAACTCCGACCAGTGCTCCTGGTTTCGACCCAACAATAGCCCGCTCGCTTCAGCTGTCAGCATCAGCTCCAAAGGGCCTTCTGCCTCTTCGACCTCCCCCCATTCGTCGTGGCGAAATTTAGGCTCCCATGAGAGAGAGTCCGGGTTGCGTGGCTCAGCGGGTGCAACGAACAAGTCATCATCCAGCTGGTAAATCCACGGAAAGCCACGACGAGATCGTGATGGCATCGCTGCAAAGCGAGGCTCCGAGCGTCATTCACCAGCTGCGGAAAAGTAGGCGGCCTTTCGCTCCGGCGTGACATTCGGCAACAGCTCTTCCACGGGCGAGAATTTGACACTGAACACCCCGTTGACCATCACGAACTCGGACGGCCTGATTCCCGCCCAGAAGAGCACAAGATCCTTGTCCCCAGTGCAGAGGAGAGTCTCCTCATCCGGGAACGCTGCAAACAGGTGCATCAGTAACTCAAGCGATCGAAGGTCGGCCAGGGCGTTGTACGCATCCTCAACCGTGTATTTACTTACGTTGAACTTGAGCAGGCCTTTGGCCGGACTCTTGCCGTTTGGCACACATACAGCACTCAAGGCAGCAAGCACCACAAGTGATCGAGCAGGGACGCCACATGCTTTGGCGGTGGATAGCACATCATCCCAGACCTCACTCACACGTCGCGCGGCTATAGGAGCCCGTAGTCTCGGCGCCAAGCACATCAGAAATTCCTGCTTACGCGCCATGCTGGCTTCACTGTCCCGAATGAGGCCCTTTACACCCTCCAGACAACCCCGCCCGCTCGGTACTATCTGAGCCAATGGCAATGCCGCGTTGATGATCTCAGTTGCGACTTCGAACTGATGTTCGATGCTTGCATAGTCGGGATTTCTTTTGAGGTTACCCTCAAGCACATACAGCAGAGGATTGATTCGAACCGGGCGCCCGGTGAGGAAATCAAGGAAGTCCTTGTCCTCCAACTTTGTTTTTTCCCCAGCACGAAACCTGCCGGCAAGCTCAGTGAAAACGCATCTGTCGGGAAGCACAATCATCGAATCCTTGAATGCGATGCCAGAAGGGAGCCAGCCATCTCGCACCAACCCAAGTGTTCTTGACGAGTATGGGCTATTCAACACTGCGCTGATCGCCCCCTGTGCCTCTAAACAGAGGACTTCCAGATTGCTCTCTGAATCGCCCCGGATTCTCTAGACACCTTGCAAGCTCATTGCGTAACGCTTTTCAAACTCTACCGGTGACAGCTGATTGTTGAAACCATGCCGGCGTTTTACGTTGTAGAAAATCTCGATGTAATCGAACACATCACTACGAGCATCTTCCCGCACGGTATATATTTTTCGCTTGATCCGTTCCCGTTTCAGAAGTTGGAAAAAGCTCTCGGCCACGGCGTTATCATGGCAGTTGCCTCGGCGACTCATACTGGCAACCAGATTGTTCGCTTTCAAAAAGCTGCGCCAATCGGAGCTGCTGCACTGGCTGCCTTGGTCGGAATGAACCATCACCTCTTGCTTCGGTTTACGCCTCCAAACCGCCATCAATAACGCATCAATGGCCAAATCACTGGTCATTTGCGACTTCATTGACCAGCCAACGACCTGACGAGAAAACAGATCTAGCACCACCGCCAAATACAACCAGCCTTCATACGTACGAATGTAGGTGATGTCGGTGACCCAAACCTTGTTGGGTTCCACGACATCGAACTGGCGCTTCAGCAAATTGGGTGAGGCGACCGCTGGCTTACCGCCGTACTTTCCAGGGCGGCGTCTATAACCTGTCTGAGAACGGAGACCTTCAAGACGCATCAGCCTCGCCACACGATGACGACCACAATCCTCACCGACCTCGCGCAGATCGTCATGGATTTTACGATAGCCATAAACGCCTGCGTTCTCCAACCATGAATGCTTGATCAAACCCAGCAGTCGCTGGTCGTCTTTAGCGCGTGCAGATTGCGGCTCAGACAACCAAGCGTAATAATCGCTGGGATGGACTTTCAGCGTCAGGCATAGCCGTCGAATGGAATAGTCGCTGGCTCGCTGCTTAATAAAGGCGTACTTCAACCGCACTCCTTGGCAAAGTACGCGGCGGCCTTTTTTAATATGTCTCGCTCTTCAGTGACGCGCTTGAGTTCCGCTCGCAGACGACGCAGTTCAGCGTGCTGATCATCATCCTGCTGCCGTTTTTCTTGAGGTTTTCTGTAGCGCTTTATCCAGGCATAGAGGCTATGCGTCGACACGCCGAGACGCGCCGCTACATCAGCGACAGACAGCTTCTTTTCGGTCACTTGATTGACTGCTTGGATTTTGAATTCTTCGGGGTAACGCGGGTTGCTCATGGCACCTCCTAATTGGCCTCAGTTTAAGGCAAAGAGGTGTCTACGAAACCCGGGGCGATTCATTTTAACCCCCGATTACTCGCTATTTACCTTTCAGTAATTTTGTATAGTAAATATATACTTTATTCGACAGATCCTCTTGGTTTCTATAAATCAAAACCCTCTCACCCTGCAAGTCAAACGCCACCTCATCGATGCCTTCCGAAACTAGCAAAATATTTTTACCCAAGCAATGAGCGATACCTAGTTCATAATGAACATTTGGATTTCTACCATTAATATTCGCAATAATGTACGGCGACACAATGATTTGTTCGATCACATGCTTTAGGATATTACCCACTCTGAAAGCCTCATCTCCTCGCACAGCTTTCAATGCGTTCATACTGCAAGCATCTCTAATTGTGTCGTATGTCTCCTCGTACATAGAATGGAACGGCGTGAGCACGAAAACTTGATTCTCTATCGCCGCCAATGAATTGAAATCTATACCTAGGTCTTCAATAAAACGATATGGATTCAGAGATAAGACTGGCTTAGTTGCGGCCTCGCTTGAGGAAGATGATTCCGCAGCACTACCCTCAAGAATGAGGTGATTAACTTCACGCCAACGCCTTGGATCTTTCTGCATCCTCTGAGTCAAATCATGTATCTTTTCCTCAAAGGAGCTTCTAAGAATATCTAGCTCGACCCGCCGAGCTTCATGATTATAAGAAGTTTTACTTCTTTTAAAATACAATATGCACGCAAGCGATGCCCCAGAGACAACAATAGAAACCAAAGCCGCAATCATCCCAAACTTGGCAAAATCAAACCCCAACATGTTCTCTCCCCACCAATAGAGCTACTGAGTACATCGCCATCATTATCGTCACAAAAAAATTAACACCTGTTCCGATGACAATACCACTTAAGCTCCAGGCCTTCAGACTTCCTCGTTCCAGGACGGCTAAACATTGGCGCCAAATTACAATGCTTAATATTTTTAGCGATAGAAAAAACAAAAGTAAAAACAGCGCTTCCGCCAAGCCCCCTCCATTCCCTACGACCATAATGAAGCTAATTAATGTCGACACCCCAAAAACAGAAATATCAACAGGAACTTCCATAGCCGCTCGCCACACCTCAAGAATGCTTAGTGGTTTGCAAGCTGTTAACTTTACCAAGAACACTATAAATAAAAGCGCAATTGGAAGTGTCGCTGTATAAATTGCCGGCGTCATTCGTAGCAATCCTATGCATCAGAAATTTTCTTGTCACACCAAAGCGTTGAGCTACTACGAGTTGTGACGGATGGCATTATGCCACACTACAAAGTCGAGAAGCACCTTAATAATCAAGCAGTTGCCATACGAATGAGGCTTACAGACACTCGTTTAGTCCACGAATAGGCTTCCCGATGAGATTTTTTGGAGCTCGAACTAGATGTCGGCGATGCTGCGTACCTATATAGAAGAAATTGTTGGCAACACGCGCTGCCTTGTCCTATCAAGAGCGCCTCAGATTGCGGATCGAATAGGCGAGTTTACTGAGACGTGGGATAGCGGAGGAAATGAAGGCCGGCGGTAGAGAACGGTTGCTCAAGATGCCGGCAATGGCTCGGGCGATCGCATTGGCGACCTACCCCAGAGCTCATGGCTGAAGTCAGGCAGAATATCGGGTATCAAGCACGGTGCGATCATCCAGATCGCCAGCCACAAAACCAGTTGCGCCGAAAACCCCGAACCTACAAAACCTCAAGTGATAAAAGCAACTTTCGGATCTGGGCGAACTGGTCTTCTGCCAAGATGTCGTACTCCCCTACGCTGCTGAGCCGATAAACATCCCGAGCTTTCTTGACTCGATCAAGCAGCGGCAGAATCTGGCTTGATGCGAGCTCCAGGAAATCATTGATGTCTGAGCGGCTTCGGGGGATTTTGTACCCCTTCGTAGCGCTAGCAATGATCACCTCGGAGTCACGCAGCTTCGCGATTCCACTGGATCTGATTTTCTGATCTCCGAGCCCCTGAAATCCTTTACTCGCTAGGTGCTTGGCGATGTCATCAGTAGATACGTACTCATCACTGACGAATTCACTTCTAAATCGCAAGAAATCCAGGATGCAAAGCTGTAGGCGCTCATCCTCATTCGGATGGCCGCCAAACTTGGCCAGAAACTGATCTGCCTGCTTCAACGCTTGCTGATGCACTCGGTAGTCCGCATACGCAGACTCGCTCATCGGCGGGGGAATAAGAGACTGATACTTCGGCGGCCACTCCAGTAATCCCAAGGTTTGGTTACGCAGGATGTTCTTGTATACCTCGACTACATCCTCTGAAGCCTTACCTTCGTAGATGTGAGCCACGGTGCCGGCGAAGAAATCTGCAACCTGGATCAGGACATCGCTATCGCTGCTCCTGGTCTGAAAAGCCGAGTCCCCAAAAAGATCATCGGAGTATCGTGCCGCCACGTACTCCCGCAGGCTAGCCTGAAACTCAGGCCCTCCGTGCTCATCGACGGTCATGTGCAAATCGGTGCAGTGATTGAACAGACGCTCGTACAAGAGGTTATTTACGCTCTTGATGAAGGACTGCTTGAATTGCAGCCCCCCATCCTTGTGCACGCGGCTTTTGTCCACGACCGTGAAATAAAGCTTCAGGGGCAGCTCGGATAGATCTAGCAGGATTTTGCGACGGCGATCCGAATCCTTGGCTTTGAGCTTACTGGACTTGATCTCACCCGTTTGAAAGTGCTGTAAGCGTAGCGCTTCTGCTCGCTCGTAGGCCCCCGACAGATTTTTCTCGGTTATGATGATCGAGCAGATCACAAAGAAGCCTGAGCTTCCCGATTTCGACGTATCCAGGTCATGATTGCCAGACTCATCGACGAATGCGAACGTCCTTCCCACGCAACTACTCCATTAGTCAAAGCGCAATGCGCCGCGCGCTTGTATGTTAACTGAGTTCTAGGCGGCCGCAGCCATGTACCCAGATAGTCTGGTAAGCCTATGGACTCGAATGGGGGCCTAGCACGCTGAAAGCGAGTGAATAAAGTTCAGACTCATGCAATCAATGATCCATTCATCTGCCACAGACGACATAGGTTAGAGCATTGTAGTCAACGTCCATTGACCTGAATTGAAGGCATCTGGGCTACAAATTCCGAAGAGCCTAGTGAGGCTGCACCCGAGTGATAAGCTGATTCCATAACGACTAGCTGGTGCGATCGACGCATGAAAATCAAAATCTTCCCTGCCATTCTGCTGTTCATGGCTTCCTACTTCCCTTTGAGTCTGATCCTGCTGTTGCAGGATGTATCCGAGGCTAGTTGGAATAGCACATTTTGCCGCTCGTTAAGCACTTGCGGTCTTCCAGTGCTGATGAATGCCTCTCGATCGCTCAGTTTGTTCATGATCTGCTTGGCCAGCCTTGTTTTTTTCATAGCAGTCATGAAAATGATCCCTGCTGATCACGACCTGACGGTGACAGAGGCCAAACCTGCTCCGAACGACCTGATTAATTACGTCTTTCCGTACGTGGTCTCGTTCATGGGACTGGATCTCGGGAGCAGCGGCAAGTTGTGCGGGTTTCTGGTTTTCCTAGGATGGATGTTCCTCATTACATATCGATCAGGCCAGATTCTGATGAACCCAGTACTCATCGCGGCAGGGTGGCAGCTACACGAAGTGACCGTTCGCATCGGGGGAAGTGATCGCACTGGCTTCGCCTTGGCTAAGGCCCCTGTAAACCCTGGTGATGCTTTCAAATACAGCAAGCCGCAAAACGGCGTCTATGTGTTAACGAAGAAGGAATCCACGTAATGCCTGGACAGGAAGCACTGACGCAACTTCGAGCGTTTGACGTTGAGAATGCCACCCTTAGTATGTGGACGCTGAAGAAAAGTACCAGCAGACAAAACCGCTTCCGAGCCCAAGCCGTCATCGTGTCTGACGACCTGCGTACAGAGCTAAAGCGAATCGCCACAGATGCTATCCAGCGGCGCGAAGAGGTGGAGGATTACGGTCTACTGACTCAGACCAACGATACGTCCTGCCTCTACTTGGGAGCTGATGAGACGCTATTCCCCATGATCGGAGTGCTTGTTGATGCACCTCCGGATGAGCATCAGATCCAGAATGCCGAGGAGCTCTTGGGCAGTGCGGCCTACCTTGTGCGGATGGAGCACCAGGCCGACACTCTATACTGTGTATGTCGTCTGGCCGGAGACTGGACGACAAAAGAGCGGCAAACTCGTGTGAAGCTAGTTTTCACGCGCACTGAGCTAGACCTCGCCCAAGATGATGTATTCGCCATCTCGAAGCATTTCGATTTCTTCGTCCTCAACGAGGACATTCTCGTAGCGAACCCGAAGAACTTCGAATCGTTGCTTGAATACAAAACGACGTACATCAACTCTTTCGCTGAGTTAAGGGCAGATAGAGGCTTCCAAGCGGCGTTCGCTGATATGGCTGCGCTGGAAACCTTTGTCGGTACCAACACCACGCACCTACGCCGTATGGCGGTGGTACAGGAGCGGGGCTTCTACAATAATCCGGCCTATATGCAGCGTCTCCTAGTGGTCAACGAGGCGCGAGGATGGGACATAGCGTTTGATGACGACGGCAAGATCGTTGCTTCGGCGGAGACCGCCAGGACGATCATCCATGTGTTGCTGAACCATCGCCTTCGCTCCGAACTTTCAGAAAGCGACTTTGACGTACCGTCCGCTAGCCCAGTCGGTACGTAGCAACGTAGGGCTGGCTTAGCCCCCAGCCCTGATCGTGCCGCAACCCTTCCCAGAAGCCGGCTCGGAATGACGCGCGAGACAAACCTTAGCAAGCCTTTCTCATTGTGAAGGGAAAGCGCGCAGTCAGTCATGGAGCGAGAGCAGCCTCGATCAAGCGTGCGTTAGGTACGGCTCGGCGCACGTTTTCTATGGCGCCCTCAATTGCGTCATCTGCAGAGGGTGCTTCTCGGACAAACTCGAGAGCCAGACGGCCAGGCAGCCCTACTCCGATCAATGCATCATCGCAGTCTTCTTCCGCCAAGCTCTCCATCAGCGTGTCCATGTCGCTCTCGTCAGACGTCAGTTCGTACTTCAGAGTGAAGGTAAAGACCATATCTAATACTCCGTTTCAGCTAGATCCGACGTGTTTTGTATTATTGCTCGGCACGAAAAGCAGTGCCCTCTGGGACTGCAAATACCTGTTTGACTCAAGCGCTCGACAGAAAAAACAAAGCCCCAGAGGTTCGCGGCTCCGGGGCTTCTATTTTCGCCTCCATCCCTTAATGGTCTGACGAACGTGCCAGGACATTACCAGCACCTTTTAGATTTTTCACTACGATTTTGGATACCTCTGCGCGATAGTTTGCCGTACGAAGTCACCGAAGCAACCCGACTCCCAGGTGCGGATATCCTCACTAATCCCGCCGCGCTCACTCGCACATAAGCCAAGCCCCTAGGGGCGCTGTTCTCCAAGACCTTCATATGTTCTTACGCCTCAATTTTGACGCTGCCCCCAACGGCCTTCTTGGCTCGCAGTGGCGGGATCTGAGGTTCGACCCGGTTCAAAACGGTTCGGGTAGCCTCTTGGGTAAGCCACCTCGGCCCGGTGACGTCAGGGCCTACCTCCATGGCCCATCTGAGAAAATCCTTTTGCGCCGGTGTGGCGTGGCGTCCATAAATATCTTCAGTGGCATGCTTGAGAATATCTTCAGCAGAACTGCTGTGGCCACCAAGGGAATAAATATGCTCTTGGGTAAGAGTTTCAACCTTCAGGACGATTTCGCACTGCGCATCTCCGTACTTGCCCATCCCCTTTGCAAAACGCTTGATCGAACTCTTATGCTTCTCAATGGCTGCTTGGAAACTCGCATCACGGAACAAGGCCCACAGGTTGACGATGATCTCATCTTGCTGGGGCGGTCGTTCGAAGATGATGCCCTGCAACCCTTTGCCATGGAGAGGAACACCGTCCTTGAAAACCTTGGCAACCTTCAGGTCGAACGTCCATGACGAGATTTTCTCCGGAAGTGCTTGCTCGCCCAAGAGGTTCCAGATGCTGCCCTTTTTTAGCACCACTCGACGAAAACAAGCTGACGGGACGGACTTGAACTCGATCGGGAGATTTGCGCATTCTTGCTCCAGCGCCTGTCCACGTCGCAGTGCAACCTCTGAAGCACCGCCAATCTGCCAGTCGCTGATAACCTGAAGAAGAGAAAGCGAGAACAGTTCTGTCATCGAGGCAAGACCTGGGTCGTATCGAGAGAAGCTACCGCGTTGAGAAGGTGGATAAACGAGTAATCCATTATGGGTACCTATTGGTGGCTCAGAGACCAGATGGGGCTGGTGGCTGGGTAGAGATTGGTCAAGGCTGCCATGCACTTCTATGGAATCTATCGTGAGAGCTAAGGTATCAGATAGGTAGAGGCTCAGCTGGCATTGACTCATATCGCATCACGGCGCGTACCCACAGGTCGCCTTCGCTCGCCGCCCTCTTAATCGAGGAAGGCGATGTCACCAGCCATTTACCGATTTTCGGCTTGAGCAGAGGCTGCGCCATGCGGGCGTGACAGGCTATCAGGAACGGCACCATCTTTTCGATGATGTGTGGCTCAAGATGGGATAGATGGCCACTAGCCGTGATAAACCGTCATTTGCTGGCCCTCGCGCTTTTGATCAAGTCACCCAGCGCGGTGAACGGCGAACTGTCGGCAGATGACATCGATCTGTTTTCAACATTGCGTAGCATGTCGATCGTACGTGGCATCGAATACCCGCCTGCCCTCGAAGCTTATCGCATGCGTATGGCAGATCGTGTAGGAATTGAACTGCACGATAAAATAGCGATTTAGGCGCTCTTGCATAATGCTCCTAACTGGGGGAGTCCCTCTCTACGCCTGGAATGAGGTACAAGTTTAAGGCACAAAGGTGTCTACGAAACCCGGGGCGATTCATGCTTCAGGAAAAAGGAGTCAGTTATATCCATGTTGTAGATGTGAATGGCTGGTTCGGTGCACCCGACGTCGATAAAATTCTGGAGATTCTGGCGGGTAATTTTACCGGAGCGCTGACCGCTAACGCTGGATTGGATCTGGAAAAGGCAGCGGCTCTTGTGAAAGATTCGGGCGTTACTTCATCGCCAATCCTGAACTTGTTGAACGCTTAAGAACAGGCGCGCCCTTGAACGACCTAAACAACCAACGAATTTATGCTGATGGCGAAGACGGCTATACAGATTACCCATGTAGCGCTTGATCGGTAGCACAAAAATAGCCCACATTGCGTGGGCTTTTTTTTAGTCTGCGTTCAGTATCGGGTGTCAAAGTTTCGACCGCCATGTGCGGTTTCCCCGCACGAATGACATCTTGACTATCCAGCTAGAGGCAGGCGCAAATCTGTCCTCGGCACGTCCTGGGATCATTGCCTGTATTAGGGGGCAGAATCGTAATCCACTTTTGGTGAGCGATATAGAGAAAGCACGGTACCATCGTTGATCGCATGCTCTGTCTAGACAGCGTTAGCACCGAGTGGATCAGAGTGCCTTGTGAATGCGTCACCCAATAACTCTGCGAGCAAGCTGTTGAACCAGTTTTCAGCTTTCTCCACGGTCTCAATCTCGTCACGTGAGAGCATCATCTCTTGCGTCTGCTTGGGATGTGTAACCCTGTTTCGGATTGCAATTCCATTTTGGAAGCTTTCATAAGTATGGTGTCCGAAAGCATTGGCAACATACATCTCACGCCCAAGGCACCTCCCCAATATGTTTATCGTCAGGCGGAATCCAGGAAGAAATTGGAGGAAGCTTTCTTTTGTTTTGATATTTCCTTTGCCGTCCAAGACAAAGGTCTTCTCATTG
Organism: Pseudomonas sp. FSL W7-0098; assembly: GCF_005930585.1. Taxonomy (NCBI): domain Bacteria; kingdom Pseudomonadati; phylum Pseudomonadota; class Gammaproteobacteria; order Pseudomonadales; family Pseudomonadaceae; genus Pseudomonas; species Pseudomonas sp. FSL W7-0098. The sequence continues at coordinate 453,790 of NZ_RXHW01000003.1, read as the reverse complement.
AGCAAATCACGCTCCTGAGCTGAGATCTGATATCGTCCAGATAACGCTTGCGCCAGAATGTATTGCCTAATTGCGTACCCTACTCCTTCAAACATGGCGAACACCGTCCGAACATAAGATCGATCATCGAAGCCACTCCACGTGGGAGAGAGTCGCTCGCGACTGATCACTGCATCCGATTGCAAGCCTAGGTATAGGGCACAGAGCTCTGCTTTGGCGACATCCAACTCTTGCATTTATATGGTGTCTCTTATGATTGAGTGGGGTTGAAGAATATTCCGATCGGGGCTCAATGTAAAAGCGTGGCGCACAGCATTTCCGAAGCTGTGCGAATGCTACATGCAGGTAACTTGCCCAAGAACAGAGATCGCTCCAGCCCTGCCGAAAATTCGAGCGTTGGCATATTGAATTAGCTATCGCAGGATAAGCAAACGGCCTCAGACCTTTACGTCCGCCTTGGATTGTTTTTCTGCCAGTCAGGCTACGAAGGTGCAGATAAGTTTGAACGTAAATGGATGGTCATGTCAGCGCGATTACTACACAGTAGATATCCAGAACACTCACCAGCTATGACCAATACTCAAAATGAGACTGCCTGCCGCGTGCGCCATTGCTTGCCCACTGACATCATTCTCAGATTAAAATTTTTCGGGCTCACGGCTCACTGTCGATCTGAATAGGGTTAAGAAAATTGTGTAAAATCTGTCGCCGGAGACCGAAGATGTTTGCCGAGGCAATGAGGCGCAAGTCCTGAATCTTGATCGAGCAGACTCCAAACCAGCTGCTGCTTGACGGTCAGTGCATGACCTTCACTGTTGGGTTTTGTGGCGAAAGAATGAGGGACAGTCGGAGGGGTGAGGAAAACATCGGCCCCCGTTCGACGTATTGCTGATCATCTAGATACACCCTGACAGCACCGCTTTTTACGTTGCGCATTTGGAAAAAACGATCATGTCGATGCACCGGTATATTGCGCCCGAAGAATCCCGCAAGGTTGCTTAGCCGGTCGTAGTGGATTTCAGCATCTCTATAACGTTTATCATAGACTTGGCCGATATTGATAATGGGGGGCGGTGAACGCTCAATAGTCATCACAATCAGCTCTTCTTATTTTTTTAGCCAGTACGGGCGCTTCGACTCACCTGCGCGCACATGATTCTAAGGTGAGTTGCTCAGAGCAAGCGTGGATGCGACGCTCAATCCAAGTTGGTCGTCCCAGAAGGTTCGCTCGTTCATCTGGGTGATGAATCGATCATTTCGGGCGCTGAGGATCAGTCAGCGTCGAGATGTTTCACCTTTTCGATCGCTTTTTGAAGGCAGTCCATCGCCGGGAATAAGATCTCAGCCATCCTATGAGATTTTGTCGTGGGTTGGCAGTTTGGCATTGAGAACAGCGCATCATCAAATTTGCTTCGCAGATTGGAGAGCGTGTTGCTAACTGCCGGCTGTCTGACGCCCAGAAGTTTGGAAGCCTTCATCACTCCCCTTTCTTGATAGATCAGAAGAAAAGTTAGAAGCCCCGTAAATCATGACCTGCAAATGTTTGTATTCTAGAACCAAGCATTGCTCAAAGCACCGTTATGTACTTATCCCTCGATGCTATTCCTCGCCATCATCTCTCGCTGTGCTCCGAGCGCCAGGGATTTCGTTTTTACGCGCCAGAAAGCAGGCCCGCCAATACGACCTATGCGACAACCAGCCGCAAAGTACCGCATCTTCGAATTCAACGCGGCCGTACTAGCGTCAACTGCTCATCAGATAGCCCTTCCATTAGATGCAACTCAGGAATGTTAGCCTGAGAGAGATCTTCCATCATCAGCGCAGATTTAGCCTGAGCGAACGCCTTGGGAATTGAGTGCCCGAACCCAATACCTGAGTAAAACTGCGAGGAGAAGACACGAGCAGCCTCGTCCCCGATTTCCCGGTTCATGCCGATAGCTGCGATTACCTTTTCAGCACAGCTTTGCGCTTGGTTGAACGAGAAGCAAGTGTTGAAGAACACAAGTTTTACGCTATCAGAGCCGACCGCGATCGCACTGACGATACCTTCCTTAGAAATATGCTTCGGACGCCTCTGGTCATCTTGAAGCACCAACGCGTCTTCTGAGGTTCCATGCCCACTGAAGTGAACAACAGTTGGCTGAAGCTCATTGATAGCCTGAAGGATATCCATCGGCCTGACGGCCCAGCGTGTCTGAAAATTCACCGCATCCCTGTGATCCGAAGCTCTAATCTTCTCGCCAATAGATCGGGCCTCTTCATCAAGTGCAAGCTTGTTTGTTCCGGGATCTGACGCCATGAACAATACGGTGATCTGTTCGGGTAATGCCTTTAGCATTTGGATTTGCAGAGCTGTCTCCACATGCATATCTTCGTGCCTTACAAGCCCGGCTCCTAGCTGCCGCATTTGCCGCTCGTGCGCCTGCTGCGTCCGAAGCTGTTCTACCTTTTTCTTTTTCAGGTCTGCTTCACCCTTTTTCTTAAAGGCATCCTGCTTTTTCTGTTCTTTCACAACCTCTTGGTCAAGCTTCTTCTGAGCAACCGCAAGCTTCTTTTGCTCATCGGCGATCTTGCGATCGACCTTGGCCATCTCGACCAATGCCTTGCTCTGATCAGACTCATGCCCTAGAGCCTCGCGCCCCTTCGCATTGATGACAGAAGCACTCTTCGAACGGCTCGCGACAGCAAGCGCATCCTGTTTTTTCTTCAAAGCAGCTACCGCTTTGAGAGAGAACCGTCCCTTGTCAGCTTGTAGCTTGGCAATATTGTTCTGACAAGTACTAACCTGTTTCCTGTAGGTGTCTAAGCTCATTGACCGCTCCCTGAGTGAAGCTTGATCATAGCAACTCCAGCAGATAGCCCTGCTTCATTTTCTGCGTGACTCTCACGGTTTTTAAACGGATACGTAATTGCATGGATGAGACCATCAGCTACCTGAAAGAGCGCTTCAAAGAAGAACAGGGTCGCTTCGATCATTTCGAAAACAAATGCGCAAAATTCTTAACTGCCGTCTCTATTGTGATTGCGGCAGTTAGCGCATTGGCAGGCCTAAAAAATGGTATTCTGTTCCAGGTGACCTCTCCATTAGGCGTGATGATTTTCCTATCATTCATCGCCGCCGCTATGTGCGTGACCTGCTCGTGGGGCCATGCATTTAGCGCCTTAAGAATCAGTGAATGCCCAAGCCTTCCTTCGAATCGTGGTACAGCTGAGTACCTACGAATTGTTGAACCAGAGCAGCAAAAAATCCACATCTACAACTGCTATATCGACACTCTAGAAGAGTTAAAAAAAGCCATCGACGCCAAATCAAAGCCTTTAGAATTGGCTTATAAGGAGCTGGTATGGGGCGCCGGTTTTTTCATGATACTCGCGATTCTCACAACCATCAGAGAGCTCACCGTATGACCGAAAAAAGAGTACAAAATAACGAAAATAAAACTCCCGCTCCGCCCCCTACCACGGAATATCAACGGAGATCCGAAGAGCCAGTCGTAAATCGGCAGACACCTCCAGACAAGCGTTGATCTGCACTTGCCAGCCTTGCTGCAGGGCTGGCATCAATTCACTATTGATTTCAACTACCTCCGTAGAAAAAACCTCGAGGAAATTTGAGCGACTCAAGAAAAAATGGAAATCCATCAGCGCTGATGTTGCAAACCAAAATGGCTAAACATGCGGCACAGTTTTTCAATCCGAGCCTATATCACGAGGATTGACCATCCGGCCTTCTCTAACGCAGCTCTTTTCTTCACCTCAGTAGTGCCCTCCCCCAATGAGCTTTTGCGCATAGCTATACATAGCATGTGTGTTGGCCGAGTCATCCCGACGTACATAAGCATCATGCTTTTTTTCGCGCTTTCGTTGGGACGCTTCGCTGCTACAGACTTACCCTCAAGCCATGGCAAAAGCTTGTTGACGAAGTGGGTGCGGTTGTAGGTTTCGAGTATCAGCGTGGCAGCATGGGTTTTACCCTTCTCGGCATGAATAGAGGACAATCGAATGTCAACGCTATCTAGGCCGTCTTCAAATCTGTACGTGTTGAGGAGCGCGCCTCCATTGTCGCCTGGATCTAGCGCAACGGGCGCCGGCGTCCATTGAAGATAAGGATGAGCATCTGCTGCAACCGATGCTAAATCAGCTCCCGTCATCTCCTTCACGAGCCTCAAAAGAGCAGGCGCCGCAGTCGACTCCCACACGACCTTCGTCAACTCAGCCGCATCGAATAGGAGGTGCTGGAGACATTCGCGGTAGTGAAAAGCTAGCTCTGTCCGCCCCATCATCAGTTGCTCTAACCACTGGTGATTGCGTGATCTCGCTGGAATCGACGTATTCGGAAATGCCAGTCGCACCAACGTCAGTAAGCAGGACGCAACCATCTCCACGCCGGATGCCGCCGTTGCATCTCGCTCTAGATATCGGCGCGCAATATGAACCCCTTCTGCGAACGTACGTGGCCTGAAGGACGCCTTGTTCACTCCAGACTGGTACAAGCGCCAATAATGCTCAACTGCCTTGGGGTAATGTTTAGGCTTGTCATCCACGAGACGATGAACCGCACCTAGAGCAAAGACATTGGCTTTACGGGCATGTTCTGGAAGATGCTCAATCAGTAAACGCCCATACGCATCAAGCACTTGGCTGACGTCGTTATCTGGAAACACGATGATTGTATTGGGGATAGGTTGGCTGTCGACGTCCCGACGCAGGCCAACCAATCCTCCCGTAATGGGCAGATAGGCGAAGGGGTTGGCAATCGACGCAATCGCCTGGCTGAACCTGAAGCTACTCGCAATTTCCATTAAAGACGTCAGATCAGGAAAAGGCTCTGGAAGCACGATCTTTTCTTCAAAGATTTCTTGGTTTGGATCTCCTACACGGATGACGCAGACATCTGGATCTGGGCGTGGAAACACTCTGCTGAGAATGCTGGCCTGGTCATGCCTTGTGTCCTGCATCTCATCGACCAGAATGCAGGGAAAGCGCACGCGCAACGCTTCTGCCACCGCTGGCTCCTCATCGAGCAACGCGTTGGCTAAGACAAAGACCTCATCGAAGCAAAAGTATCCCGTCTTTGCCGCATAGCTTAAAGCCTTGGACGCGCTTTTATAGGTTGCTGTGTGGGGTGCAAAGTGGAACTTCCGGCCGGCAAGGGGATTGTCAAAGTCGACAGTCTCAATGCGCAGCTTCTCTACGTTCAGATACGCAGATTCGAAGGCCTTCTTCATACCCCCATATGCCCAAGAATTTAGCGCTTTCCTGCGAGCCGTATGCGTGAGCTCATCATCAATCGCAGCTAGAGTAATGCCCTTCGATCGTAGCCATGGCGAAGCGAGGAATCGCCCTGTGAAGCCATGGATCGTATCTATGTAGTGCGGATAACGAAGCAGTCGCTGTCCAATTTCTGAACCACCCAGGCGAAGTTCAATTTCTTCCCTCGCCGCATTCGTGTGCGATAGAACGCAGATCCCCTGAGTTCGGCTTTTCCAGTGCCGGGCAAGTATCGCAAGCTTCGCGACGACAAGTGTGGTCTTCCCACTACCAGGACACGCAGAAACGTCGACTGTGCTCATGGACTTGAGAAAGTCTCGACGTGGCTCGTCTAGTGCTTTCAATTCCATAAGGTCAACGACCCATTCCACATCTTCATCAGTTATCGGATCGATAAGCTGGTTGAGGTTCATTCCTTGTCCTCCTCGACAGCAGTCGGCGAGTCAGGATCGGCCACAACACCGGAATTGATCGCAGGCGCGGCGCTTCCCACAGTGGATATCGCTCCCCCACAGGTCGCGTACTCGATAGCATGTATAACGTACTTGGGCAAAAGCCCACGCAGATTAGTAACATTTAAGGTACCGGCGATGAATCGTTCGTCGATAAGATCGATAAGATGCTGAGCAGCAATGGATTTCGAAGCTCTTTTGAACAACTTATAAATTGCGGAGCAACGAGCTTCCTTTGAAGAATGTGTAGTTTCAATGGCTTTTAATGCGTCATCCGCTGCGCTCAGGAGATCGGCTTTGGTCACTTTGCCCTTATCGATTTTCTCCTCGTTGATTGCGAAATATGCAGCAGCATGTACTTCGCGAGCGAAGCCCGAGTAGGCAAGGTCATACTCAAGAGTCCAATGATCCGCTACATAGGTTCGGACACATTGGCCATCGCTTTCTGTTCGCTTCTTCCTGTGTTCTTCCAGCCCATCCTCTTGGTCAGTAGCAGTGGCTCCGAAATCACAGGTAGCTTTCCAGCGCCTGTCTGTGTTTTTCCATTTAGGATCCGCCGACCCTGTAACTAATCCAAGTATTTCTGGAGCACAATCTGGCATAACATCCATATCGGTGATACACGCCGTTGGAATAGTGATCTCGCCTTTTGAAATGTCTCGGCGCTGCATGATTTTCGAGTAGCGCCTTAGCCCTACTCCCCCAACGTTGATAACAGAAACACCGTGCTTTGTGAGATCCTTTCCAAGCCAATGGGCGAGCGCCGGAAGAAGTATCGCCTCAGCATCACCCTCTACCACGAGGAGCCCTTTCGCAAAGAACAAACCGGCTTTAGTGACGTCAAGGAAGCGGCTCAAAAATCTATAGTCGTCGGCGCCAAGGCAGGTCTGATCTTCCGCGAGAGAAAATGCCTGTCCCCGGTGCATCATCACCAGATTCTGAATCGGAATTTTTGAGCTCAAATTGGGACTATGCGTTGTCAAAATCACTTGGACGGGCCTAAGTCCTTCACCCGGCTTGGCTGCTTTTTCAAGGAAATCCATTAATTGCAATTGTCGCTGCGGATGTAGGTGTGCTTCCGGCTCCTCAACCAGAAGCAGCGGTAAACCATCCGGCTCCTTCCCGAGGAGCAACAGTTCACAGGCCATGAACAACACGTTGTTGGAGCCCAGGCCGTAAACGCCTCGAGACTCTCCTGATGCATGGTCTAACAACCCAAGCTCAAGGCGCTCAAGAACCTGTTTAAGTCGAGCTGACGCAGTACCACCCTCACCGAAACTGATACGGCTTGTCAGTGGCTGTCCAGCGAGTGACAGAGGTGCAAGGTAGTTAACATTGATCGCCTGCTCGGCACTGATGATAGCGCCGTGCTTATTCACCAGGTGCCGCATATAATCTCCCATACCCGCAATGCTGAGTGCTTCTGCATCCGAAGTAGTGGCTGGTGGAGAAACTGTGTCGAAGTCATTGCCTGCATCAATAGTTGGGAAACTACTCAACACTTGCGATAAACGGGAATTTCGCCCTGGTGACATTTCACGCTCAGCGTCCCTCAATGGCTTTAGGTAAGCAGTGGCGAGCAATTGGCGAACGCCTGCGTCCAAAGACGGGCCTTCTCCTTTCCCCCCTGATCGGACACTGATGTCCGCCCATCTGCGCGTGAGATTGGAGCCGTGCACGCGCTTGGCTGACCAATGAATATGCAAACGTCCAATTTTGCTTTTGTAAGTCACATACTCTGCAAAAGCACCTAACTCAGCTTTATTCAAGTCATCCAACGTGCAGACCAATGTGATCGTGTCAGCCTGGACACCGGAATCATTTATATGGAAATCCTCGAGCTGCAGCTTCATATACTCGGCATCACGGGTTTGGAGCACATAACGGATTGCGTCGATGACGGCTGTCTTGCCAGCATCGTTTTCCCCTACCAGCGCTGTCACACCTTTGTTAAAGCTCATTTGCAAGCTATGCCCAGCTTGGCCAAACTGTCGGAAATTTTCGATTTTTAAGGCAGATAGGTACACAGCGTCACTCCCTGATACACATGTCAAGACAGGGATTGGCGTACTGGATATTCACGCCATTAAAAGTCTCATCCCTGAAGATTGATAGCTATATGACATGGTATTACCCAGGAAACCAGCCCTATAAAGATAACCGCCTGTATGGTTAATAACTCCCAGAGAAGGAAGTAAACGCAGGGGCATTGGGGGGAGACTGAAACAATCATTTGTTACATCATGGTCTTGAGAGATCCAAAAGCGTCTTCTACGGTCATTAGCTCCCCTTCCGATTGGAGCACCGCAAATGTCACAGGGCGTCTTCTACGTGAAATTCGAATCCAACATTCACGATTTTGGGGACGGTTTAGTCTTCATCAAGGATGGTGAATGAATTGGTCAAGTAATCTTGGACACCGATTAAGGTTTCACGCCACCAGCTTCTCCCTGGCGACTGGTGATCGATAGTCGTTGTAGCTATGTGGCCTAGTGATGTTGTAGCGCGATATATAGCGCTGCACATCCACCCGGGCCTCATGTTCCGACCCGTAGCCTACTTCTGGCACCCACTCTGATTTCAAACTTCCAAAGAAACGCTCCATCGGAGCATTGTCCCAGCATTCGCCTTTACGGCTCATGCTCTGCCGGAGTCCATGTTTCAGCAGTTCATTTCTGAATTTATGGCTGGTGTACTGGCAACCTTGGTCGAAGTGAAACAGCACGTCTTTTGGGCGACCGCGTAGTTCAATCGCCATCCTCAGGGCTTCGCAGGTCAGCGTGGCATCGGAGATCATCGAAAATGACCAGCCCACGATCCGGCGAGCGAACAAGTCCAGAACTGCCGCGAAATACAACCAGCGCTTGCCGACTTTGATATACGTCACGTCCCCACACCACACCTGATTGACCGCCGTAACATCAAACTCGCGTTTGAGCACATGCGGTGCCACCAAAGCTTCCACGCCGGGTGACTTGTACTTATGGCGCCGGCGTTGACGACTGACAATTCCAGCTTCTCGCATCAAACTGCGGGCCAGGTATCGACCGACGCGATGACCGTTCTCTTGCAACTGCTTCGCCAAAGTTCTTGCCCCCGCAGACGCCCTTGATGCCCTTGATGCCCTGTGATGCTTGACCAGTAAGACTTTGAGCTTCTCCCACGCGGGATTCACTTTGCCTTGGCGCTGGCGCCAGGCGTAAAAGCTGCTGCAATTAACTCCGAACGCACGACAGCAATTGATAACGCCGTACTGCTCGTCCAGCTCATCGATCAACGAGAATGATCTTTGGCGTCCAAAAGCAGGAGAGCACTGGCCTTTTTTAGGATTTCGATATCCAGGTCTTTTTGCCTGAGCAAGGCTTTAAGTTGCTGGATCTCCCGCTGATCCGCGGTAATCGCCTTAGCGCCCACAGGGGTTGAGCCCAAGCGCTCTATACGAACTTGATCGACCCAGCGGCGCAAAGCCGTAGGGCCGATATCCAGACTGGCACAGACCTCGGGAACCGACTGACCCTCGTCCAGCACCATGCTGGCAGCCTTGAGTTTGAACTCACTTGAATAAGATTTACGCATATCCAAACACCTCATATTTGGGCGCCATCATAGCGCCCGATTGAGGTGTCCAAAATCATTAGGCCAGTTCAGAACGTGCTGGACAGCCACATGCCATCGACGCTCTTTGCACTTGTCAGAACTCGCCGACACAAAGAGCACCCCGAGTGAGGAAAACACATAAGGAATTTCGGAATATATCCCAATATGTGAGGCGCTCGTAACACCCAATCCTTTGATGATCGTGGGCAACCAAAAAGTGAAGGTGTAGTTGGCACAGGCAGTGGTGAAGTAAATGAAAGCGAGTAACTAAACCCGAGAGCCGCTCAAGAAACTTTCGAAACGAAGCTCGAGCTTCGACAAGCGACTGACCATATCGCAGAGGATCGAGCTGCGGTAAAACGTTTTGGATGAAGAAATCACTGTGCTCCTCGTCCGAATAAGTATCCGTCAGTTCAACATAGAATTCGTCGCCTGACTCCGACGCCAGCGCTAGGGATATCAGTTTCGATATCCTGATTTAGCTGGGTAAATTCGCAATCTAGGTATATCTTCAACAACCTAATCCTTTACAACGATTGTTAGCGTGGCCTGTCATTGGAGCCCGTGCTCGGCCCAATATTTACAGTATCGATGGATTTTCGTAAGCGTCCGGCTGACACACCTTCCTTTCCTATACGCGTAGAGGTCTGACAGTTTTGTAATTAAGTCACTGGCCATGCCATGGCACACCGACTTTCCGGAGCGAATCCATGTCTGTACTCCTCGCTCAATATCCCCGCCAGCCTCTGATCCAGATCTGTGGTTGCTTTAGTCTGAAAGCCTACGCGGGAGTAAAATGGTGCATTCCATGGCACATTTGTGAATGTCGTAAGCGTTATAAAACTAAGTCTGCTTGAGCGCGCATAGCCCTTCGCAGCCTCAATCAGACGCCGCCCTGTACCTTTTCCTTGCATCGATTGCATCACTGATAATTCATAGATGTGAAGATCACTGCCGTACCGCTCGCTGCTGAGAAATCCTTGTGGCTGATTTTCGGCATCAAGTGCAACCCAACATGTCGATAGCGCAATGAGTTGGCTATGACGTTCGATGGACATCGGAGGCGAATCAGCCAGCCAACTCAACTCATTAATCATGCGAAATGCTTGAGCAGCGGAGATTTCAATGGCGGGCAGCAGTTGTGCATCTTCAGGTAAAGCAAGGCGGATAATCGCAGGCATGTGTTGGTCTTGGTGATGTGATTGAGATAGCGGTCAAACTACAAAAGCCAGCTTTGGATAGTCGTAGATATTATGCGCTTAGACGACCAAGTATAAGCGGCCAGCGAACACCACTTGTCCAGATGAGGCAGGCACCCACTGATGTGGCCGCAGTTGATTGAACCCGCTGGCTCGCTGCGTCGGAAGCCGCTGCAGCACATCCTTGAGATAAGCATACGGATAATGCCCATTGATGCGAGCCGACTGGATCAGACTCATGATCGCCGCTGCCCGCTGCATAGCGACCCAGAAAACAGCCAGTTCGACCGTCCAAGCGCCCATGGCCGGATCAAGTTCTCGATCTGGTTATTGTCGATGGGTACGGCACCATCTTCCAGGTAGCGCGTCGGCGCTACCCAGCGTTTAAGGCTGTGATCCAAGGCCTTTGCCGTAGCCAAGCCCTCGGGCACTAGCTCGCGCTGGGCCAGTATCTATACATACAGTTGCTCCGCAATGGGCACAGCCGTTTCCTGGCGTAATCGCCAACGGTCTTCGCCGCTCATTTCTTTGGCGTGTAGCTCGACTTCGTATAGCCCGCCAATCGAATGGAGTGCCGGCTCCACCAATTGGTTCTATTGGCTACATGCAGATTGAAGAACTTGCTGCGCGCATGGGCCATGTAGCCATTTCGGTGATGCCCAGCTCGAAGCTGGCCTAATAGCCAGCAAAGTCGTCACAGGCCAGCTTGGCGTTTTAGGCGCCCAGGAAGTTATGCGCATATTCGCCTGCACGGCCAGGGCTGAAGTCGTAGACCACGGCCTTGAATACCGAGAACGGCGTGCTGCTATAAGCCCAGACGTAAGCACGGTGGGTTTTCTTCTATCCTAGCGACGGCATTTGTACTGGCGTTTCATCGACATGGACTACGCGCGGGCCCAGCACCGCTTCGCGTAGCGCATCTGTCAGAGGCTGAAGTTGCATGCCGGATTGCTCCTCCCACTGCGCCAGTGTCGAACACGGGATGGCCAGGCCGGCACGACCGAAGATCTTTTCCTGTCGATAGAGAGGCAGGTGGTCGGCGAACTTGGAAACTTGGATTTAATGACCTGGCCTTTCAGTCGAGCGGGATGATGCATTTCACCGAAGCTTCGTGTCCATAGGTAGCTGATATGGCCAGACTCTGACCCAATAAAAATGATGAGCGGACTCATCGCGGAAAAAAATATTGTGGCCTAGTGCCTGCTTAGACATTTAAATATGGAAAGAAAATCTGGCAAGCCAAGATGATCAACTAAATTTGACCTTACAGTCACGACCGCAAATTGGGTCACTGTCAGGTCAAGTCTGAGCTTCTTCATCTGATTCCTCGGTTCCCCACGGCAGCTCCGTCAGCTCCGCGATGGATTGGAACTCTTTAAGGTACTCAGGTTGATGCTTGGCCAGCCATCGGACAACGGTAGCGTTGGCAAGAAGCTTGGTTAGGTAACCTTTGATGACAGTTAGATGCAGTACGTCTGGGCCATAATCGTCTTCCACTATTTTGATCTGCATCTGCAAGGCGGCAAGTTCACGTTCCAAGCGAGCGATTGATTCAGCAGAGACTTGTTGCTCTGGTTGGGTTTTTCTTTGAATAGCGAGTTGATCGGACGGTGTGGCGGCCAAAAGTGCCTTGGCGAGCATGACTGAGAAATTTTTGTTTCCTGCCATCAATTCAGCAGCTTCGATCTGTCTCAGGGGTTTCATTTGTCTTAAAAGGTTGAATACATTGGCTGGGCAACTTGTATCGCGCAAAAGGGCAATAGCCTCCTCGCAGACGCCATTGAGCAGACGAAATTTTTGTTTAATCGTCTGCGGTGATAATCCAAGGGCTTTACCTAGACGTTCCGCCGAGACACCACTTTCCATAGCTCGAACAATCATTTTGTTACTCTGGACAGCAGAAAGCCTATTGGTACGCTTGTTATAGGAGTACGTGTCATCGTCAGTCGCCACTAAGCAATCTACGTCTAATTCTCCCAGATCTTTCAACGCCTCAACCCGCAGATGGCCATCCAGCAAAAAGTAATGCCCGTCGCGCCCGGGGACAGGCGTAACAGCAGGCGGTTCTACCAAACCCACATCCTGGATCGAAGCAAGTATTTGTTGATATTTAAGACTTTCTTTTACTGATGGCCGTGAGACTTTAAGAGGAAGAATATTGGCCACTCTTATTCGAACGCACTCACTCAAAAAAGCACTTTTAGGCACAGTAGCTGGATGATGGCTGGTAGGTTCGGGTGGCTGATTTGACATCGTCGTCCCCTTATTGCTTTAGTCGAACTTGTATAAGTTTCGGCAATGAGTCTAGGCACGCGGTAGAGAGCAGTTGTGCGAAATCCCTGATGGACAACAGTTCTTTGATAGCTTGCGTGGCGAACACCACTCGATCATGAGTGAAGGCTGCTTTTTTCACCATCAGACGCTGGCGTTCGGCCTCTCGTTCAAAAAGACGTCTCAGGTCTACAGGGGTCATTCGTTTCTTCTTACTTTGGCTACCTCCTAACGGGTTTCCACGGACAAGCTTGCCCTTTTTGGCCCGTAACTCTAGAAGATGTCTCAGTTTTGTAATTTTCTTCCCCCTTATTCCTCGTTCGTAAGCGTCAGTGAGTACGTTTTGTATTTCACTCTCCGAACTGCGGGCGATATCCGTGGCCATGCTTAGAGGAATCAAGCCCGTTTCAACTGCAGATAGAAGCTTTTCTTCGCCGCGCTCCAGCAGCCCCGTAATCATGTTTACCCATGAGGACGTGGTGCCAATTATTTGTGAGATTTCCGTGTCTGTTTTACCACGCTCCTTTAGGCGCCCAACTTCGTTCATCAGGTCTATAGGACGATGCTGTCTTCGAGCAACGTTCTCTACCAGGCTCATGACCAGACAATCTTCCTCTACCGCATCGATGACAAACGCCGGAATCTCTGTAGCTTCTAACGAAAGGAACGCTTCAAGGCGACCTTGTCCGCAAACGAGGTCGTAACTGAGCACTCCTTGCAGCACAGTCCTTCGACTGACGGTAATTGGACGTTTAAGGCCTACCGTCTTGATATTCTCGATAAGCTCACAATGAATTTTCTTGTTTCTCGAGCGAGGGTTCAGGATGTGGATTTGCGCGATAGGAATGAGCGTGACGCGATCACGTGATGCAGATGGTACTGTCATTGAAAAGCCTCCTTTAGGGAGCAACGCGCTGCCAGCCCATCAAGTACGTCCAGCGTTGCGAAACAGTAGCTGTCTATCAAGGGGCTGTTTTCTTCGGTCATTTTTTGTGGCCATGTCCCCATGTCTATGCAGGGAACGAGGTAATAGTCCCTCACTTGAAGATTCGCTTCTTCCATACGCACAGCGATAGTGATGTCGGGCGTTAGGCTATTGTCGAATCTAAGTTTCCAGCGAAGAGTTCCAGCAGGTGTAGCCTGGCAACGGGCAATGACTACGGATGCTGTCCATTCATCGTTAACGGTCAGTAGGTCATTTTGATTGTTCAGTTCGACTCCCGCTCCAACGCGCTCGAAATGCTTCACTACGTCTTCAAGAACCTGGGGATGCAATTGTCTAAGTGACCGATTAATTTCAAGGTATCGATAGTCTCGGTCTGGTGTGTAGCCGATGAGAGTATAGGCACGCAAAAGCCCGCCGAAGCGGCTTACATAGGTCGTGCTGGAAGGCATGTTGTCCTGCTCGTCGATGAGCATCCCAGAGAGCGTGCCTGCGCGCTTTAACAGGGTGCGAAGCATCTCTAGGAGCTGTGCGTCGTCTAGGCGCTGTGAGCGCTGCAAGATGATTTCACGTACATCAGCAAATACGCCCAGTGAGACAATGCCCTGAAACGCCCCATCGCAGCGAATCCACTTGTCTGGTTCGTTACGAGTGATGCGTTTACGTAATTTCGAGGATGTCTTGTTATAGACGTTGTTGCCGATGTATTTCTCGTTAGTCAGCACCTGATGCACGCTACCTCGATTCCAAGGGCGCTCAAAATCGGTAAGTACACCTTCAGCGTTCAGCGCATTGGCAATCTCACATTCGTTCATCTGCTCATGTACGAATTGATAGTAGATGCGTTGAATGATCTCAATTTCGGTTTTCGGGCCGGGAATTAATATGACTCTATCAGTCTGGATGCTCTTCTGTTGACCCCGCGATAGCTCTGCTTTGAACTCGTTTCTCTCATCGATCAGAGCACGACGCAGTCCATACCCAGCAGGCCCTCCTTGGTGAAAACCCTTCTCGACTAGACGGCATTGGCCTGCGAAAACTTTTTGGGACAACTCACGGCTGTACTCGCCGGCCATGGATCTCTTGATGCCTTTATATATAGTTGCCAGTGGCGAACCGTCGTTTTCGAAGGGCTCCGCGCAATACACCACATTGATGCCGGAACTGGTACAAAGGTACTCGTAGTGAGCACTCTCATCTGTATTTTGAAAACGTCCCCAACGACTGACGTCATAGACCAGAATGACTTGGAATTGAGTCTTCCCGGCCTGTACATCATCAAGCAGTGTGCGCAATGCATCGCGACCGCCTATATCCAGGCCGCTTTTCCCTTCATCACGATAGGTGGTAACGATTTCCATGCCATGACTCATGGCATAAGCATGGATGGTCGCCGACTGGTTTTCGGTGGAGTAGCGTTGATGATCTGTGGACATGCGAACGTATTCCGCAGCCGGTACCAGGCTATCGGAGGAGTTTTCTGTTGTTGTCCGCGTACGTGGAGAGGGCAAGCAAGCCTCCTCTAGGTCAGGAAAATCCTGGCCTATTTGATTTAGCTTGGGGTTGATTTATGACCTGATGGTGACAAGGAACGACCGTTAGTCAGCCGTCGACGAGAGACTCCGACCGTGACTACCTAATTTTGAGCATTGTCCAACGGAGGCGTGAGTTTTAGCAGAAACTGCTGAACGAGTTCGGTTAATGAGTTTCACCGGCCAGCTGCAATTTGAAGCGCTCCGCACGTCTAACTCTGAGCGATGCAGATCAAAACCGTAATAGCCATCCAGCGCTCATCAACGGCCATGCACTCAAACCGCCACTACGCCAGAGATCAAGTTTTCAATCTTCCGATTTGAGACGTTCATATGATTGAAGCAACTCAAGGAAACTACGTCTCCCACCGCCGCGCTTGAAGCTACCAACGAGATAGTTTCCCTCCCCAGCTTCCAAAATCCAGAAACGCCCTTCTTTCCATATCCTTTGAATTTTTGTCGTGCAAATAATTCCTCCATTGGCTGTTCGATACGCCTCGTCTTCCAGCTGAAGGCTACATCCATGGCCTTGTGGACGCTGGGCATCTGTCGACGATAGCTACCGACCGTGACTACCTAATTTTGAGCATCGTCCATCGGAGGCGTGAGTTTTTGCAGAAACTGCTGAACGACTTTGGCTATTAAACCAAGGCGAGCTATGAATCCATCCGAGGGGAAAATGAGTTTCATTGGATAGCGGCAATTAGAAGCGCTCCGCACGTTGAACTCGGAGCGCTGCTGATCAAAACCGTAATAGCCATCCAGCGCTCATCAGCTGCCATGCAGTCATACCGCCACTACGCCAGAGATCAAGCATTCAATCTTCTGATTCGAGACGATCACACGATCGAAGCAACTCAAGAAAACTACGTCGCCCACCGCCGCGCTTGAAGCTACCAACGAGGTAATTCCCCTCCCCCGTCTCCAAAAGCCAGAAACGCCCTTCTTTCCATGCCTTTTTAATTTTCGTCGTGCAAATTATTCCGCCATTGGCTGTTCGATATGTCCCGTCTTCCTGAAGGTGATCGAAGAACACGCCAAGGCACTTGTCTTCTATGATCACCACATCGCTGATAAAAGCTGTAATGGCTACGGTGTATTTTCGAAGACTTGCCTGTACAAGACGACTCAGTTGAAAGTCACTGAGATACTTACTATGAAATTCGACTTCGATGATTTCTGGCATCCGGCCAAAGCTCCAAAATGACTCAACTGTATTTGCGGCAGTCATTACTTAACCGGCTTTCATAGAGAAAGCGGCACCTATACTGGCCTCTTTTCTAAGCCCCCCCCCACAAAGGAGGTAGACTGTACTCTTGGTTTCAAACATGCAGCCTTCAGTGAAGGATTTGCCGAAGTTACTGCGTACCCACATGCCAGATTGAAAACGACCTTTACTGTCCAGCACGACTTCGTGAGCGAAAAGCGTCGCGGGAAGTAGACCGAGGCTCGTAAGCTTTTCCCTTTCAACCGGCGTCACGGTGAGGTCGATCAAGATCCACTGTTTCACCACACAGAATGCTTTGCCTGGGAATGTCTTTGCAGCCAAAGAGATCAGTTCTTCTTCAGAGTCCTGCCAGCCAGGCGATTCATCTCCAGCTCCGTATAATAACTGCGAGATTTCATTCAAAGTGACCATTCAAAAACCTTAGCTTCACACTAAATATCAACCGTTCGAGCAAACTCACACCCGCTAGTTTTGATCTATCAACTCCGAGCTCATGGAGGACACTGACGAGATCTATTCACCATCAAACCACCACCAAGCACTCAGGATCGAAGCCTGTCCTTTGACCCGGATAACCGCGTGGATTGGAAACGACTCGGCACCCATTCTTGAAGAAGTCTGCTGCAAAATGCGTGTGCCCATGTATCCAAAGATCAGCCTTACTAAGTAACTCTGACCAATCGTTCGCATAGGCTGCAGCCAGATGT
Organism: Pseudomonas sp. FSL W7-0098; assembly: GCF_005930585.1. Classification (NCBI taxonomy): domain Bacteria; kingdom Pseudomonadati; phylum Pseudomonadota; class Gammaproteobacteria; order Pseudomonadales; family Pseudomonadaceae; genus Pseudomonas; species Pseudomonas sp. FSL W7-0098. The sequence goes on along the minus strand of NZ_RXHW01000003.1, from coordinate 436,590 downwards.
CCAGGGTGATCGTCACCCAGGTGATCCAACACTGGTGCATGGTGTGTGACCACCACTGTTTTGCCGTCGAAAGGTCTATTAAGCTCTTGGGTTAGCCATAGGTTAGCTCTCATTGACTTAGCGACTAGGTCGTCTGGACGCAAGCGCCTGTAATCCAAGTCGGCTCGAATCACCAAAAAATCGTTCATCGAATCCCAAGCAATTCTCTTTGCCGCAACCACATCACCCGTAGACGAATAATCCGTCCAGGCAGTTGTGACCAAAAAGCGCGCGCCATCGAGAATGAGCATCTCGTTTTCGAGCACATGCACATGGGGCAATGCAGCTTCTTTCATCTTTCGCAATGTGTGACCTATGTGCCCGCCGTAATATTCGTGATTGCCACACACATAGATCACAGGGCACTGGAATGTGTCGTTCGCCCATGAGACTCCACGCGATTTGATATCAATGTCACCAGCGAGAATGACTACGTCCGCATCGCTTGGACTGGGGTCGAACCGAGCGAATTCGAGGTGCAGATCTGAATAGATTTGGATCTTCATGGATAACCTGCTGCCGTTGTAGTGGCAGAGCGATTTGGGGTCTGACAGCTGGTGTAATGAAAATGCTTCCCGGCGGCAGTCATGGCGTCGTAGATCGTTCGAGTATTTCTGAGCAAGCCTGCGTCGATTTCGCCGGGAGAGCTGCTGTAAACTGCTCCGCTATCGACTTTATGAAGCAGTACGCACTCACCGGTTCTGTCGTAGCCCACGATCGCACTGATCAACTTTTCCATACGCTCTAAAGAACTCCCATTCATGCAAGGGGGAGTCACAATCTGAACCACCTCAATCTTGTGCTCTGGGCTCCGCTGCGAGAGTAGGTGTGTCAGCATCGAAGGGTCTGATGGCATCATTTTTTTGAACCGAGGCCTTGCTCCTTCACAAATGCGAAAGCGCACGTGATACCAGAAATCCTCGGGGTCTCGCTCGATCATCCGCCAAGCCGTGCGGCCAGGCCCAGGGAAGCCCGGTAAGCCGACCATACAAGACTCATCTGAAATAAACATGATGCTGATTTCCTCGTTTGCGGTGCTGTAACTCGAAAGGCGGCGCCCAAGTTCGCAAGCAACCAACCTCAGCGATAATTCCTTTAAATTGACAAATCTGGACTAAACCGCTGCTGACGACGGAGCCCAACCATCGGCGCCAGTGCAGTGCGGTGGTAGCTACTCGCCTTAAATTCACAATTGCGCACTATATTGCATGGATAGGAATTGTTCAATGTGGCCTTATCCTTCCCTTTACGGGAAGCACCCATGCCTTCGCGATCAACGCTGGCGGCGATCCTTCGCTCGATCAGAACCGCTCGAGGTCTGTCTCAAGAGCAACTAGGTGGCGCAGTGGAAGCGCGGCATTTGCACAATGTCGAGCACGCCAAGACCAACATCACACTCGACATGCTCGAGCGCATCAGCGCGCGACTGGAAGTCGACCCCATTGCTTTATTGGCGATGGCATCCATTTACGAGCGTCAAGAATCTCTCACTTCGTTCAATGCCCGTCTGCTGGCAGAGATGAAAAAGCTTGAAGCGCTAGGGGTTCTCTCTGGTTTACCGAGCCATTTCGAAGGCGGTGGTTTAGTAACAGGCAAAGCCGGCAAGCGACCGATGCCGGTAGAGAGAATTCAGGCTGTGCTTGCCTGCAAAGCTGAAGGAATGACGCAGAAGCAGACATCTTTAAAGTTAGGGATGGCTGCTTCAACCGTTCATAAAATTTGGCATTCAGATTCTGGATCCGCCGCCAGTCAATGAGTCTAAGTACCTCGCGGCCTAGCTCTAGCGGTGGCTTCCACAGCCGGCCACTCTTGGGCAGCACTGTTGGGTTCTACTCGATGAGGTCTCACGCATGCTCACCAAGGGGCATCTGTCGGGATGCGACATCCCATCCCCCAAGCCTCCCGCCGCGCATGCACGGAAAACTAGTAACACTGTGCCCAAGGGCGGCTGCCACTTTCGCACCTCCGCGTGTGAATCAGAACCGGCTATCGCTCACTGCTTATGCGTCTTGAAGGGCTGCGTTCTTAGACAGGGTATCGACGTAGTCCTGGAAAGTACGGCGGTAAGCCAGCGGTCGCCGCACCCAATTTGCTGAGGCGCCAGTTCGATGCCAGAGAACCCAACAAAGTTTGGGTCACCGACATCCGTACGTATGAGGGCTGGCTGTATTTGGCTGTGGTGCTGGATCTGTTTTCTCGTCAGGTCGTTGGCTGGTGAATGAAGTCGCAGATGACCGGTGATTTGGCAATTGATGCGTTATTGATGGCGATTTGGAGGCGTAAACCGAAACACGGGGTGATGGTTCACTCCATCCAAGGCAGCCAGTACAGCAGCTCGGATTGGCGCAGTTTTTTAAAAGCGAACAATTTGGTTGCCAGCATGAGTCGCCGAGGCAACTGTCATGACAACGCCGTGGCCGAGAGCTTTTTCCAGCTTCTAAAGCGGGAACGGATCAAGCGGAAAATCTACACCACGCGGGAAGATGCACGTAGTGATATGTTCGATTACATCGAGATGTCTACAACGTAAAACGCCTCCATGGTTTCAACAACCAGCTGTCACCGGTAGAGTTTGAAAAGCGTTACGCAATGAACTTGCAGGGGGTCTAAAGAACCCGGGGCGATTCAAACCGTCAAGATGAGTGCTGATTCAACCCCAGACATAGTCAACCTCATAACTTAATCATGGCGAGTTATCAAAAAGCATTCCGGCAGCGCTTACCCGGGGGTTAAGATTGTGCGCGACATCCTCCACTCGCCATGCATAAATTGAATACTCACGGGGGAGCACGATACCGCTGGCTCTCCTTGCCTGAAATAGAAATACAGGATTCTTCGTCAAAAACCCTATCATTGCATCATGCCTTAATCCTCATTAAGGACTTCATATCAAATCAATATCATGCGAAACGCACCCTGTTACAATTCAATAATCAGCCAATATCACATCTACTGCTCGGTAGATCACTAAAAATCCACAATACTGTCAAATTAGAATTAGAATTATATCATTTTGAGGTCTTGACAACTTTTTTAGCTGTTCTTAAAATACTTAAAAAACAAACCATCCTCTCTCTGAACGTACTTCAATATAAAACTGCATAAATTATAGAAAATCAACTTTCATCTTCATTGTGCTTCTCCTAAAACTTGTACGTGGCCTGGACTTCAGAGAATCGCTTATTCGGCCGCAGGCCGGCTAGCTTATCTTTTGATCTCAAATCAAAGCGGTAATTTTTGGGATAATTACGTCTAGATATTGGTAATCGGCACACCATCAAAATGCCTGGTTTGAGAACAGCCTCACTGGCGAACCTATGTTGAACAGATGTAGCGGTGCCCTCTGCCCCGGGACAATCGATTAGCGTATCAGCTGGTTGCTCCACTCTGCTCTACTGCACGTCAGTTTCAGGCTGAGTTTCAATATCGTTCTCACGGCCATCGGGTCAGCTAGTCCAGTACATCCTGCCATCCATTCCAGATTCAGCCGGACACACTTAATGAAGGCCGCAGTTCAGGATTGATTCGCCACCATCGACCGTTTTTTTCGTCACCGCCTCCTCAGCCTCCCCTCATGATCTGCGGCAAAAACTGGCCTAAATAGCGTCAATCAAATACCCAGACTCTACCACCCTAAACGCTGGGACTAGGAAGGTGACCTGTCTAGACGTTCACGGACAGCGCTGTACCCATAAACATTAGCGCGACCAAAATTGTTGAGGCCGCGGGCACTTGGACGATCGAGCTAGATTTTCGTCGGGAGGCTACGTCGCGGAAAGCGGGCGAAAGCGATCATGAGCTTGTCCAATAAGCGCTTGAATGGGCATGATCCTTGCTTGGGTAGCCTACGCAAAGTGACGATAAAAAGGCTGTATCAAAATAAGCCATGCCAACTCACAGAGCCATGATCAAATCAAGGCAGCTAAAGGTGGCCAGATAAAAGCCGAAGCCCCGAAACGGGTGAAATGGAGCGTAGGTGGTGTCGAGCAACTCTACTGGCCTGCTCAAAAAGTCGAAAAAATCAGTTTACTGCTGTCGACATCAGCGCGCCAACTAACGGTGCTGGCCGGCTCACCATGATCCAAGACATTTTTTTTGAGAGTTTCTACGCTGCGGGATCTGCGGCTCAATGGAAGAAATCGTCTTTCGAACCAGTCGATGTCACGCACTACGACATGATCGAAGCCCCTGCAATCCTGACACCTAGCATCGTCGTACTTAAAGTCGGCGGTCTGGTGCGTGCTGCCAGCTTTGTCTTCAACAAAAAGCTCACCAACGCTTTCCTAGATCTTGGATTGGTTGCGTTTGGATGTAGTCATCGCCGTTAGGCATGCTGAAGACGTATCCAGCGATGCATAGGCCAGGTACGCCATCAATGACCACGAAGCTCGCGTTATGCAGGCTGTGGATCAAACTCATACTCCTGTTGTTTTCGGGCTGGTAGAACCAGGGGTTGGCCGGGGGTGAATTCAATGTAGTACTTTGATGGCCTATTGTTGGCGCCTTTGAAGGTCAGATCGATGCCAAGCAAGGCCTCCAAGGCTTCCAGGATCAATCGGGTGTCCCGGTCGAGGCGCCAGTTTGCGCTTTTGACTTTGATTGGGATTCTTCGCGCGCCGGCCTGGAATACGAGGTAGAAATACCGGAGTCGCTCAGATCTTTGGTGTTCATCTTGATCTCTTCGAGAAATTTCTTCCTGAAGCTCGTGAATGGTTTCGGGATCATAACTGATACCTTCTTGTTTCGTGATTTTCTGCCAAGTCAATCTGGAACGCTTTAGTTGGCGGCCACTGATGTGTTTGCCGTCGTATTCGTATGAGATGCCTTTAGGTTGGCCTTCGTCGTTGAGCGTCAGGTGTATGTAGACCTTCTGCTTTCTCAGCGCAGCTACGAGGTCGAACATGTCGCCATCGATGAGCTTGATGTGCTCGATAGCTCCGGCGATTTTGGCAATCATCCTGTGCTTGATCGGTAGTTCACCGTCACGGATTGATGCTTTGACCTCTGCGTGAGTGAGTGCAGCTCCCCAGGTTTCCGATGGTCTTGGCGCTTTGCGTAGCCCTAAGCGGTCTTCAATCTCTGACACAGAGTCCATGCTGATCGAGCGCTCGTCGCTGTCCTTCACCATCGGAAACCCTTCAGCTAGCGAGATGCGGTTTGCGACGATGTGGACGTGCTCATGATCTTTATCACGGTGCATCACCGCGACGTACTTGCAGGCCTCTGTGAAGTCCAGGTCGGATATGTACTTTCGTACTGCAGTGCGCCACTGTGCAGGTGTTAGGGATTCACCAGGGCGGAGTGACATCATCGCGTGAAAGACGGGCTTGATAGGTCTGTCGGAGTCGATAGACATGCGGCGTAGGATCTCAACCTGGTCGAACTCTCTCACCATTTCCAAGATGGCATCTTCACTCCCTGCTAACAGCGAGGGGAGTGGGTCGGACGAAATGCAGTTGGAGTCGATAGTCATGATTCCGTCGATCTGGTGGTCGTGCTTAGTGCAACCGAAAATGTACCGAATCCTTTTTTTGAAAGAGCCCGAGGACTTAGGAAAGATTTTGCCAATCATGCAACACCCCCAACATTGATATTGGCGATGTGCTTAACCTTTTCTATGAGTTCGATGTTAGTGCGCTCATCGTTTATCATGGATGCTAAGTTCATCAGCTCGCGGGCGATCTGAACCACGTCAGCGCTAACTTTTGGTTTGGTATTGTTATTGACCACGAAGTCGCGAATGAATGCTCCTGCGGACTTATAACCAGCATCGACCATTTTGCTATAAAGGGACTCCAACTCAGACTTGCTGAACCGGATCGTGATCCTAGCGTCTTTCTTTTGCTTCTCAATAACTTTCATCTCGGCTTACCTGTCATTGTTTTTATTGGTTAGCTTTTATCAACGCAACCCCCGAAGTGGAGTGAGTAGTCTGTACTTGTCTGACATAGACACAACTGGCTATCTACTGATACAAGACTACTGTGCCGGTGGAGTTATAGTAGGTGGAAGTATTTTCGAAAATATAGTGATGTATTTTCGGCTGCATGAATGTTCGCTATGGGTGAATGTGAAATCGCAGTATGGTAGTGCGAGTATTGGCTACCTCGCACTATATAAGAGTGATTTCGCTGTAGGTGAGTGCGGATTCACAGTATGGCAGAGCGATTTAGCAACTGAGCGCGCGGAACAATCCAGCGTGTGACTAAGTTGGTCTAGATGGTCTAGATGGTCTAGATGGTCTAGATGGTCTAGATGGTCTAGATGGTCTAGATGGTCATCTTTAGGAGTGTACTACCAGCTGATTCATTGCTTTTTGATCGAGCGGGGCCAAAGTTTCCAGCAATCCTCGGCAAACAACATCTTTTCCAATTTTAGACATTGTATGAATATCGCTTTCCACAAGTGTAATTGCGCTCCTGATTTCCGAGAGATAATCGGTTTTATACCCATCCGTCACATCCACGGATCGTCCCTTACCCCCATGGTTAGATAGAACCTTAGTATAATACTGACCAATACGAGCTTTTTGAGCTGTCGAAATAAAACTAGCCCGCATAATTTTCCGTGGTAGGCTTGTGCCAACCTTTTCCTGAACTCTAATCAGAAAATCCCTGACGCTAGATTCGCTGATTTTTTCTTGAGAAACTCCGGAGAAGACGTATTCGCTGATTGAGTGCTTCATTGCATAAAGGAGTTGGCAATACGCACTGTCACTTAGTACCAAGTGAAATTCCTCTCCGTTTTTTAGGGAGTCAATTTCGTTGAGTTTTGTCCGCGCCGAAAAGATGATTGATCTAGTCTGGTGGTGTATATCCGTCTTGCGAATTTTTGCAATCTCCCCTGGCCGCACTCCGCTAAAAAGCATAAAGAGGACAGCGGCTGAAACGGTTTTAAAAGATGTTGGCACATCTCGCATCGGCTGCTGATCAGCAAGAGCTAGGCACTCTGCAATAAACCTCCCAAGCTCACTAGGATTTATGCGTATCTTTGATCGCTTATTTTCGTGCCAGATTTTTAGCGTAGTCATGATGTCAACTGGGTTGTATTCAACCAGCCTTTTTGAGCCGTTATCGTAAAAGGCTATGGCAAACGAAAAGATCGAGCCGAGCAGGGATAATGTCTTGTTAGCCGTCCGCTCCCGTGGCGCGCCAAGTGTCCCATCCTTTTTTGGCACCGGTTTAGTCACCTTTGCGTGCAGGGCGGTCACATCTTTAGCGGCTATTGTGCGCAAAGGCCTGCCGGACAGATTTGGAGCAATGTGATTTTTAAAAGTCTTGCGATAGTCGTCAATGGTGCATTCAGTGAGCTTCGCTTTTGCGATCAGCATGTCTTCGAATGCGCTCTCGACAGTCACTTCGTCTTGCAAGTCTTTCGTGGTTTTTTCCTCCAGCATCGCCTCCAGGTTCGTGTACACCGACAGGGCTTCGTCGCGAATCATCGGAATTTTTGTAGTGCGTTTGTCAAAAGCACCCAGCTTAATCCTGTGGTCTCGCCCCTTGATTTTGCGCACCACAAAAAAAGTTTTACCGCCTGCTTTGGTGAGCCTGATCGCCAGACCTTTGATTTCCGTGTCGTACACCAAAATGTCGGATTTGCCTTGCGGGCACGTCAGGTCGTCCAGCGCAGACTTAGTAAAATTAATTTTCAAGGCCATAACACGTCGTTTCCCTGGTTAAGTGATTGATTTTGACTTTGTTTTGGGGTTAAATCGTCTCCTGCTTTACCGCCACATCAGCCCCGATGGTGAAATTGGTAGACACACCGGACTTAAAATCCGTCGCAGAAATGTGTGCCGGTTCGACTCCGGCTCGGGGCACCATCTAGCTTCATTTCGCTCAATAAAAAACACCCCTATTTGTCCCCAGCGTCTACCGAGACCTTGGTGTTTTTTGCTATCTGCGATTTGGTATCCAGCACCTTAAAATTGGTAGCCGGCTTGGGAGCTATTTGGGAGCTGGCTTGGGAGCTTTGCTGGTAGCTTTCGCCATTCCAGGCCTGCCCAGCTCAGCTCTCACCCGCTCTTCAATGCAGCCAAGAATGTCCGTAAGTTACTGTTTTAACAAGTTTTAAAGCCTATAAGTACGGGCAAAAGCCGGCCTCGGCGCTCAACTGCTTTTATATGCTGACGACGGGTAAGATGACTTAAAATCCCCCGTTCGTAAGGACGTGCCGGTTCGATTCCGGCTTCGGGCACCAAACAAATCAAGGGCTTGCATGAGATTCTTCGTGCAGGCCCTTTGTTTTTGCTCTGCAAAAATTCAGACCGCTCCGCAATTCTGTTTTTTACCCCTTCTCTGCCTTCCTGCCAAAACGGGCGTCATTCTCCTGCGCAAACACAAAGCCCAGCACTAGGCCGGGCTCGGGGGTTATCACACCTGATTTCCAGACAGGTAATCAGGTGTTGCGCGTTAGAAAGAACTCTCTGTCGAAGCCTTCAACAATCGGCATAGCAGCACGCAATCGTCGGTGGCCCTCTTCGCTAAGTGACACCAGATTTGCGCGATGATCTTGCGGGTTCACTTGCTTTTCAATAAGCCCGTCCTTACCCAGGCGGGATATGATTTGCGAAATATGCATGCGATCCATACCGGTAAAACTGGCGATTCCATGCTGAGTCACCTGCTCGCCCTCTCTAGTCAGCCAACCACTTACAGCCAGGATAGCGAACTGTGGCTGGGTAAGCCCCAAGGGCTTCAAGCGGACATTAAGTTGACGCTGCCAGTCCAAAAAGTCGCGCCAGAGTCTGAATCCAGGGCTGTCGCTTGGCCCCGCGAAGGCAGAACCACTCCAGTTCTCCTCGACGCCGTCCTTGCTCACACTCATAGGGAGCTTGCCCGGGCTTCACTGGACTTCTTAAGCCCCTGCATCGTATTGGGTAACGCTGCCTGGATGGATCTACCTATCAGGTATCGAAACAGAAAGCTCAATGGCCCGGAGAATTCAACCCAGTGAGTTGCGACAGTGCCCCCCTCTTTTTCCGTGAGCAGGTGCCCGAATTCCATGCGACATAACGGCAAACGGCTTTGCGCTGAAAACGACTTTTCTTCGGTCATCTCAACAATCTGAATGCCAGCCTTGGGCCCTACCCTGGGTTTAAGCCAACCTTTGGCTCCCAACTTGAGACCGCCAGGCAAGCTGGCACTACTCACTTCTGGGTCCCAGTCAGCCCACCGTCCCGCATCCCTATACAAGCGGAACACTTGCGCGGGGGTCGATCTGATTTCAATAGACTCTTTGATTTCCATGGCCTTTGCCTTGCGTCTGTAGGGTCAAAATAATTGTAAATGCATTTACAATATAAAACCACACACCAGCAACGGCTGGTAAAAATCGCTACAAACACGATCCTCTTAGGACTCAGCTCCAGAGTTGGACTCCCTGCTCATCACCGGTCAGCACCAACGGCAATACAATAAGCACACCGCCGAGATACGACTCAGGCTCAGTGGCCAGCTGGGGCATACAACGGTCGTGATGACCGAGATTTACATCCGTCAAAGGGGCGGCAAAAAGGCAACCCAACCAAATGATTTTTGACGGGCATTCTTCACAGCAATTATTTTTGATCACGTAGAAGCAATGGCCTTCAGGGTCCTGGCACCGTCTCGCTGCGAAACATACACAGACACAGATCTAACCTACTGTTTTTAAAAAATAAATTTTTTGAATTAAAATCCCCCGTTCATAATGACGGGCCGGTTCGATTCCGGCTTCGGGCACCAAACAAATCAAGGGCTTGCATGAGACTCCTCGTGCAGGCCCTTTGTTTTGTTCGCTGCGATTTTTTCGGGTTATGCCATCGTTCATTGTTTCGAGTGGTTGGCGAGGTCTTCGCTTGACTGCCACCAATCGAGAACTGCTTGGTGTCGGGTCATGTTCAACGTCACTCCCTCAGCGAGCCAAACCCCCAGCACAGCAACAACCATTCCACTCCACGCCACGCCATGCCAACCCTGGCATGACCTCATCGAGCAATTAGTTCGCCATTACCGATGCCAATAGCGGCACCATGAAGAACAACGCCGACACCCGCGCTGCCTGATGAGAGCGGGCCATAGTCAATAGACTGAAAGTGCTGTCAGCCGATATTGCGCAATGAACTACAGCATCCAGGCGAAACATTTCTCCGCCGTTGAATGCACTGACGCTACTCACGACCCCCCACATATGCTCTTCGTCAGTAAACATCGAAAAGAAGGCAACTACCCTTGCAGCAGGGACTTCAACACAAGCGCATGAGCAACCTGTACAGAACCTATCCCCCGCTCGTTCAGACACAGGCTACACCAGCAAAAACATCGTGACCGGGCAGCGCCCTCTGGTTCTTTTCGCCATGCCATATTTATTATATTACTACTGACCGCCATAACAACAATGCAAATTAAAATCATAAAATTAAAGATCACCCATATTAAAACCGACATACAAAAACCACCCCACACCTCGCCTCATCACCTGAGACCCCACACTACAAGGCCGAGCAATTGCATTACCAGGACTGCACATGCGCGACCACTCAAACTGCAACAAGGCGCCACTAGCCTGCCACCAGCCACGCAGAAACACATCAGATTAAACAAACCATATAACAACTATCGTCAACACCGACCTGCTGCGCTGACTCATACCTAAAACCTCATAACATTAAGATCGAATTGATATTTCACCGTCTTCTACTACAAACGCCCCTTCACAACGACAGCCAAGTGGTCTGGACTTTACATTAAGAGACATAACGTGCGCCCACCGAAAACCATTAAAAATAAGACAAAAATGATCATTTTCAATATCTTGAGCAGCCATACAACCACTCAAAACTTACCCAACCGCAATCATGCCAGCGCAGGACGCCCCCCCTTTTAATTACACATATACTTTTTAAAAACAATCAGCCCACCTCATTACTCGCACGAAAAACATCCGAACACTAGTTACACAACTTGAAATAACCTACAGCCGTACTACTTTAAAAATATGAGCCATCAAGACTACCTACTCACTGCTGGGCTGCCATGGTTTCGTGCGCGACTTATAGCTTAAATATCAGCAACGCGCTCGCACTGTTAAAACCGGATCCAATAACACTGTTTGATAGCAACATCTACCTCCCCTCAAGAGGCCTCGGACAACATGCACACCCCTTATTGTGCCGGAGCAACTAGCATTTGGCTTGCGCACAACAAAGCCCCGCCCGCTCGTCACAAGCGCCCTGGTCTTTAACCAACACTCAGATACCGCATGCAAAGGCGGTAGTTTCTGATGCACATCATATTCTTTCATCAGAGGTTGGCGTACATCCCGCCATAAACAATCATGAACAAGATTTTTTCTGTGGTATGGAATTACTCCTTGGGCAGTTGGGTAGTCACTAGTGAGTTTGCGCACAAGAAAAATAAAAGCGGACCTTGCAAGGGCATAAGAACATTAGTGATTGTTACTGTTGGACTGTCATTAGGGCTGCTACCCACATTTGCCTTTTCCAGCACGGCAATATCGGGAGGCGTGATCAGTAACAGTTCGGCAACAGGTAATGGTGGTGCGCCGGCGACCGTAGACTTCTATTCCGTAGCCATTAGCGCCGCCTCTGGCTCCACTGCCAGGAACAGAAGTGTTGCGATCGGTGAGGCTTCCGTTGCAACAGGCGACAGCTCTGAGTCATTCGGGCGACTTGCCGTCGCTACCGGCACTTCCTCTGTTGCTATCGGATTATCTAGTAATGCTTCTGGCACTAACTCTGTCGCATTGGGCGAAACCAGCAATGCCTCAGACTTGGGAGCCTCCGCCCTGGGTGCTGAAAGCGTTGCCAACAGCCAAAATTCGACAGCTGTGGGTACTTCCAGTCAAGCTTTAGCCATAAACGCTACCGCGCTTGGTTTCAATAGCAGGGCCTCTGGTGCAAGCTCTATGGCCTTAGGCGTCAGCAGCACTGCTTCAGGTATAGCCTCCGTAGCCCTGGGAGCTAGCACGATAGCGTCTGGCCAAGACGGCATTGCTATCGGCAGCACTTCACAGGCAACCGCTGCCAGCTCCCTGGCTATCGGCTCGAACGCAAGAGCTACCGCAACCGGGGCAATCTCCATGGGTAGCGGCTCTCTGGCTAACTCGAACGATAGCGTCGCAATCGGTACCTCGGCGCAAGCCACTGGCGGCAAAGCCGTATCCATTGGCGCAGGCAACACAGCCACCGGCAACGGCGCTGTCGCCATCGGTGACCCTAACACGGCAACCGGCACCGGCGCAGTCGCCATGGGCGCCGACAATACCGCCAACGGCCAGGGCAGCGTGGCCCTGGGCAATGCCAATACGGCAACAGGCCAAGGTTCCGTGGCGCTGGGTAATAGCTCCCAGGCCAACAGCGCCGGTTCCATTGCCCTGGGCGATGCAGCCACTGTGGTCAACGCCGCTACCCAAGGGTTGGCACTGGGCTCAGGGGCAACATCCAACAACATCGGGGCCGTTGCACTCGGCGCCAACAGCACCACGGCGGCGGCAGTCGCCACCACGGGGGCAACCATCGGCGGTGTCGCTTATACCTTTGCCGGGGCAACACCCGCCAGCGTGGTCAGTGTCGGCAGCTTGGCGCAGAACGGCAAATCTCCAATGTGTCTGCTGGCCAGATCAGCGGCATCAGTACCGATGCCATCAACGGCAGCCAACTGTTCGCCACCAATCAACAGGTCACCACCAACACCACCAATATCGCCGGCAATACAACCGCAATCAACACCCTCAATAGCGGTGGAGGCATCAAGTACTTCCACACCAACTCAACACTGGCCGACTCCTCAGCGACAGGTGTGGATGCCACAGCGACGGGAGCAAATGCCCAGGCCCTCAATGCCTCGGATATCGCGCTTGGTGCCAACACTACAGCCAGCGGCGGCAACTCTCTGGCGGCCGGTTCGGGGGCAAGTGCCACCGCAGCCGGAGCGGTGTCCCTGGGTAACGGTGCCACATCCAGTAACGCCGGTGCCGTTGCACTCGGCGCCAACAGCACCACGGCGGCGGCAGTCGCCACCACGGGGGCAACCATCGGCGGCGTCGCTTACACCTTTGCCGGGGCAGCACCCGCCAGCGTGGTCAGTGTCGGCAGCGTTGGCGCAGAACGGCAAATCACCAATGTGGCTGCTGGCCAGATCAGCGGCACCAGTACCGATGCCATCAACGGCAGCCAACTGTTCGCCACCAATCAACAGGTCACCGCCAACACCACCAATATCGCCAACAATACAACCGCAATCAACACTCTCAACAGCGGTGGAGGTATCAAGTACTTCCACACCAACTCAACACTGGCCGACTCGTCGGCGACAGGTTCGGATGCCACAGCGGCAGGAGCAAATGCCCAGGCCCTCAATGCCTCGGATATCGCCCTCGGTGCCAACACCACCGCCAGCGGCGGCAACTCCCTGGCAGCCGGTTCGGGGGCAAGTGCCAGCGCAGCCGGTTCTGTGTCGCTGGGTAACGGCTCGCTAGCCAACTCTGCAGATGCAGTAGCCATCGGCACCTCGGCACAGGCTACAGGGGGCAAAGCCGTGTCCATCGGCGCAGGCAATATCGCAACCGGTAACGGCGCCGTGGCCATCGGTGATCCCAACACTGCAACAGGTACCGGCGCAGTCGCCATGGGCGCCGACAACACCGCCAATGGTCAAGGCAGCGTGGCCCTGGGTAATCTCTCCCAGGCCAACGAGGCAGGTTCCATTGCCCTGGGTGATGCGGCCACAGTGGCTGTAGGCGCAACACAAGGGCTGGCTCTGGGCTCCGGCGCAACATCCAGTAACGCCGGTGCCGTTGCTCTCGGCGCCAACAGCACTACTGCCGCAGCAGTCGGCACCAGCGGGGCAACCATCGGCGGTGTCACTTACACTTTTGCCGGTGCCACACCGGGCAGCGTGGTCAGCGTCGGCAGTGTCGGGGCAGAACGGCAAATCACCAATGTGGCTGCTGGTCAGATCAGCGGCACCAGTACCGATGCCATCAACGGCAGCCAACTGTTCGCCACCAATCAACAGGTCACCACAAACACCACTAATATCGCCGGCAATACAACCGCGATCAACAGTTTCAATAGCGGCGCAGGCATCAAGTACTTCCACACCAGTTCAACCCTTGCTGACAGCGCGGCCACAGGCCTGGACAGCATCGCTATCGGTCCTCAAGCACAGGCCAGTGCTGCTCAATCCTTCGCCGCCGGTGCCGGAGCTCTGGCAAGCTCTACGGGTAGCGTGGCACTGGGTAATCTGGCCAGCGTATCGGTAAACGGAGGGGTTGCATTGGGGCAGGGATCGGTATCGGACCGTGCCATCGCACCGGCAAGCGGCGCCATCCCGGCAGGCAGCAGCACCTTAGCCTACGACACGACGGATGCAACATTGTTGGGTGCGCTCTCGCTGGGTTCAGCCGGTCAATATCGTCAACTGATCAATCTGGCGGACGGGACCAGTGCCCAGGATGCCGTGACCCTGCGTCAATTGGGCGGAGCCGTCGGCTCACTCAGTTCCACCGGCAGCATGTTCTTCCACGCCAATTCTGTTAACCCGCAGGACTCATTGGCTATAGGCCAGAACGCCATCGCCGTAGGGCCTGCAACTGTCGTCAATGCTGACAACGGTATAGGGATGGGTAACAACGCCGTGGTCAGCCAGGCGGCAACTGGCGGGATTGCATTGGGCGGTAACAGCCAGGTGTTGATGGCTTCCGGGGTTGCCATCGGTACCCAGGCCCAGGCCCAAGGTGAACAGTCAGTAGCGCTGGGAGCCGGGGCTGTAGCCAGTCATGCATCAAGCGTTGCCCTGGGCTCGGGTTCGATCACTACCGTCGGCGCACAGGCGGGATACACCGCTACGGGCCTGACTACATTGCAAACATCCGTGGGGGAAGTCGGGGTAGGTACTGCGCAGGGCAGTCGCCAGATTACCGGTGTAGCAGCAGGTTCTGCACCCAACGATGCAGTCAATGTCAGCCAGCTTGGCGGTGCCATAACACAGGCCAATCAGTACACCGATACGGCGGTCAACAACATAGGCGGGAATGTCTCACAGGTCCTTAACGACGTCACTAATATCAAGAACGGAACGGAAGGCATGTTCCAGGTCAATAACACCAGTGCATTGCCCACGCCTGCGGCCACAGGTACCGATGCGGTGGCGGGCGGTGCCGGCTCGCAAGCTTCCGGCAACAAAAGCACGGCCATTGGTACCAGTGCCAAGTCCGGCGGGGAGCAAGCAGTCGCGGTGGGCAACGGAGCAACAGCTACAGCTACAGCTACAAACAGCGTCGCACTGGGTGCTAACTCGACAGCCACTCGCGACAACAGCGTTTCGGTAGGGGCAGCAGGCAGCGAACGGCAGATCACCCATGTCGCGGCAGCAACCCAGGGCACCGATGCGGTGAATTTCGATCAACTCAACAGCATTTCGGCGAACACCACCAACAATGCCAACAACTACACCGACCAACGTTTCTCGCAGCTCAATAGCGACCTGAAGAAACAGGACCGTGTCTTGAGCGCAGGGATCGCCGGGGCCATGGCCATGGCCAGCCTGCCACAGCCTTACGTTGCTGGCGCCAGCATGACAGCTTTGGGCGCTGCCACCTATCGTGGGCAAGGAGCGCTGTCGTTCGGCGTGTCGAGAGTCTCCGATAACGGCCACTGGGTGGCCAAGCTCCAGGCCAGTACCACTACCCAGGGCAATTTTGGGGTCGGTGTCGGTGTGGGCTACCAGTGGTGAGCATGAACTGAAGCAGTTACCAACGACGGTCAACACCCGTCACTGCCGCCCCGGCACGGCTCCATTGGTGCCGGGGCGTTAATCCAAAAAAACAGGGCGAATACCATGTCATTGCTCAAAACAACCGGATGGGTTATCTCATTGGCGCTGATGGCAGGCTGCGACGGCGCTCCACAAATTTTCGCCAACAGGGAGCCGCATGGCGTAATGCTCCCGGCACTGCCAATAATCCAGAGGGCAGTCATGGGGATGGTTCCCATGGTCGAAGGGCAGCGTAACGATGTGATGATGCACCATGTCTGCGCAATGGCTCGCGGTGAAAGTACCGCGCATCAAGTTGCTGAAACCTTGAAAAAACAGGGTGTCGATCTGAGCATAACGCCAGCAAAGGGCGATCCATTATCATTGCTGGTGGATCCGGACATGTCTCACCGGGCGACCGCATGCGCAGCCTACATTGCAACTTCGCCAATGGTGCTGCCAAGAACCAGCGATTTCATGGTTGAAACGGTTAACGAACAAACGCGGGAAAGACACCCGAGAACGATGCATATAGACCCACAAAAACTGAACACCTACCTACGGGTACAATTGGCAATCGCCAAGTCCGATGCAGACGTATTTGCCCTTATTGCAAGTCAATTGGCACAGACCCCAGGCTTGACCCTGGATCAATACAACCAGCGTGCCAAAAGCCTGTTTACAATCATTGCCCCCGGGTACTTGCAGCGGGTCAAGGAGTTATATACCAACGCCAAGAATGATCAGTATACGTTGAAGGAATACTCTGACACCGGTTTCAAGTTTACCTCCAGCAGCGGACATTCATTTGAGTACGACTACAACGGTTTGAACCTGAGCTACAACCATATTCCCTGGTATGGAGCTGGCCAGTTGCTGGGTAAAACCTACTGGCTGGACGTGGCGTACTTTGATCCGGCATTGGTAGCAACGTTAAAAACGTTGCCGGGCACAACCACAGCAGTCAAACCTTGAGCGCATCTGCAACCTTAGTCCTCTGTGGGAGCAAAGTAGCTCCCACAGTTCAGACTAACAACATTACGCCTGTTAGTGCCTGGCCATTTCCTGCAACAGACGACCATCTCCGGCGAAAAACCCCCGTCATTTGCAACCCCACCCGCATCCCCCTCACCTGGCAGGCTGGCAGGCTGATCGCTGGCAAATCTGTGAGGTTCCAGCCGTGGTGTGACTGAGTACCGCGGGCGCACAACGATGTCCTTCTCACCCACCCACACCTCGCGAACATCAATCGCCATGGCGGTGCTCGGCACGCCGGGCAAAGCCAGCAAGTCAAAACCTTTGAACAAGCTCGCCATCTTGGCCACATGGCCTGGCATGAAAGGGGCATCGCGCTCTGACTGCCAGGCGAGCCCCGAGGGTGCTCGTTGCAACCGTTAAAAACACGCCATTGCTGAAAAAACGCAACCCGCAGAAAAGACATTGTGTTGTTTCGAAAACAAATGTTATGTTGCTAACAGAAGGCGAGAAAATGACACGCCGATAACAATCACATGCTTGGCGTGCTCCTATGTCCCCGGAAAAGAACAGTTTTCTTCAGTTGCTGGAACATGAGTTCTCCAACCTGACCCCCACCGGTAAGCGCATCGCCAGTTATTTGCTGGGCAATCCGCAGCAGTTGCCGTTCGAGTCTGCCGACAGCATTGCCCAGCAGGCCAGCACCAGCGGCATTTCCGTAGGCCGGTTCTTGCGCTCGCTGGGTTATCAGAACCTCGATGAGGTCAAGCAGAGCCTGCGCGGTGACGCACCCGGCTCCTGGCTGATCACCGACCGCATCGGCGCCTTTCGCGCCGAAAACACCAACGACGATGCCCTCGAACGCTCCATGCACCGCGAAGTCGAGGCCATCCAGCAGGTTTACGGCCTGGCCCGCAGCGACGCTTTTGCCGGTATCGTGCAGCGCATTCATCAAGCCGATGCGGTGTTTATCCTCGGCATCCAGTCCACCCGCGGGATTCTCACCGCGTTTCACAGCCACCTCGAATACATCCGCCCCAAGGTCTATTACGTTGACGGCCTTTCCGGCATCTATGCCGAAACCCTGAACTCCGGCTTTGCCAACCCCTACGCGATCATTGCCGATTTTCGCGCCTATTCCAGCGTCACCCAGACCTTCTGTGACGCCGCCATCGACAACGATTTACCACTGGCCCTGATCACCGATCTGCAGTGCCCATGGGCCCGGGACTACCCGACCCTGGATCTGTTGCAGATCAAGACCGATGTTGGCCAGTTCTGGGATTCACCGGCCCCCCTGGCGTGCCTGCTTAACCTGTTGGTGTCGGCCGTCGCGGAAAAATACGGCGAGCATCTGGATGCACGCCTGGCCAAAAACCGTCAGTTGCAAAAAGCTTTCGGCCAGTTCGAAGGCTGAGCCCCTCGCCCAAAACAAAACAGCACTGGAGTGTTTGTGTGAACCAAAGCGTTGCAAGCCCGAGCCCGCTCGTTGATATCGATGCCGAGCAGTACCAGGTGCAGATCGAGATGATCTATGCCACCGCCGACAACCTGGCCGGCAAAGTGATCTACCCCAACGCCCGCTGCCAGCTGCATCGCGATGCCGCCCAGTGCTTGCGCAAGGCCGTCGAGCTGGCCAGCCTGGCGGGTTTTACCCTGCGTATCTATGACGCCTACCGACCGCCCTATGCACAGTTTTTGTTATGGGAAGCCCTGCCCAATGGCGACTACGTGCGCGACCCGCACCTGGGCTCCCATCACAGCCGCGGCGTCGCCGTGGACCTGACCCTGGTGGACAGCGACGGCCAGCCGCTGGACATGGGCACCGCCTTTGACGCGATGCAAGACCAGTCCCATCAGTTCTACCCCGACCTGCCGGTCAACGTGCAGCGCAATCGCCTGCTGCTGCTGGGCATCATGCTGATCGCCGGGTTCCACGCAATTGCCACTGAGTGGTGGCATTACGAGTTGCCCAACGCCGACGACTACCCCCTGATCAACGAATGATACGGCCCACGAAACCACAGAGTTTCGAGGCCAGCGCCACTGTTTGAAGACAACAAGAAAACGCTGCACACCTGCTTGACCTGCTACTGCCCGGTTATAGATTCCAAAAATAAACCTACTTCCAGACATCAAATGTTGAAGGAAACCGGCATGACCCTCACTGATACCGTGACCCGCACCACCGCTTCACGTACCCGCTCACTGCTGCCTGGCCTGCTCTGCGCCGCCCTGAGCCTAGGGGCCTGGCAAGCCGCAACCGCGGCCACCGCCCAGGACACGCTGATTATCGGCAAGCCTGCCGACCCGCAGACCCTGGACCCGGCCGTGACCTTCGACAACAACGACTGGACCATCACCTACCCGTCGTACCAGCGACTGGTGGGCTACAAGACCGACGGCGAAAAAAGCAGCACCGAAGTCCAGGGTGACCTGGCCGAAAGCTGGACTGTGTCGCCGGACAACCTGGTCTGGGAGTTCAAGCTCAAAACCGGCAACAAGTTCGATGACGGCACCGAAGTCGACGCCAACGCCGTCAAGTTTTCCTTCGATCGCCTGATGACCCTCAAGCAAGGGCCGTCGGGTGCATTCCCGGAAGACATGGTGGTCGCAGTAGTTGATCCGCAAACCGTCCGCTTTACCCTCAAAACCCCGTTCGCACCGTTCCTGTTTACCCTGGCCCACAATGGCGCGTCCATCGTCAACCCGCTGGTGGCCAACAAGGGCGCTGAAGCCAACGCCTGGCTCTCCAGCCATACCGCAGGCTCGGGCCCATACCGCCTGGCCAGCTGGCAGAAAGGCCAGTCCCTGACCATGGAACCCAACCCCCACTACGCCGGGGCCAAGCCGGCGTTGAAAACCGTGGTACTGAAAATCATCGCCGAGCCTTCGGTACGCCGCCTGCAACTGGAGCGCGGTGACCTGGACATCATCGAAGACATGCCTGAAGACCAGCTCGGCTCACTGGCCAGCAAGCCAGGCGTGGTGGTCAAGGAATACCCGTCGCTACGGGTCACCTACCTGTACCTGAACAACAAGCAGGGCCCGTTGACCAACGTCGATGCGCGCCGGGCCATCACCGAGGCCGTGGACTACAACGGTATCGTCAAGGGTATTCTCAAGGGCAAGGCCGAATTGCTCAACGGGCCGATCCCGGACGGCATGTGGGCCTACGACAGCTCGCTGCCCGCCATGAAACAGGACATGCAGGCCGCCGCCGAGAGCCTGGCCAAAGTGCCGAAGAAAATCACCAACCTGAGCTACATGTACTCGGACAAGGACGCCAACTGGGAACCGATCGGCCTGACCCTGCAAGCCGCGCTGATGCCCCTGGGCATCAACCTCAAGCTGGAAAAGACCGCCAACGCCACCCTGCGCGAACGTGTTGGCCAGGCCGACTATGACATCGCCGTCGGCACCTGGAGCCCGGACTTCGCCGACCCCTACATGTTCATGAACTTCTGGTTCGACTCAAAAATGCAGGGTCTGCAGGGCAACCGCTCGTTCTACAGCAACCCCCAGGTCGACACCCTTATCCGTGAAGCGGCAACCACCAGCGACACGAGCAAGCGCACCGAGCTGTACCAGCAGGCGCAAAAACAAGTGCTCGCCGACAGCGCTTACGTTTACCTCTTTCAAAAGAGCTACACCCTGCCAATGCGTGATTCAGTCAAAGGCTATGTGTTCAATCCCATGCTTGAGCAAGTGTTCAACCTGGGCAGCATGAGCAAGTAAAGCTGCTGCTGCGTGCGCGCCGGCAATGGCGCGCACGGTTGTGGATTTCTGTCGTTAGAGTGACTGAGGTGCCCTATGGCCTTCCTGACGTTGTTGCGCAAGCGCCTGCTTGGCCTGTTACTGGTCGTGTTCGGTGTCTCGCTGATTACCTTTACCATTTCCCACCTGATTCCCGGCGACCCTGCCCGGCTGATCGCCGGTGACCGGGCCAGCGATGCGCTGGTGGCCGGCATCCGTCATCAACTGGGCCTGGATTTGCCGCTGTACCAGCAATACGGCCGTTACGTGCTCGACCTGGTGCAGGGCGACCTGGGCACCTCGATCCGCACCAATCGTCCGGTGCTGGAAGACTTGCAGGCGTTCTTCCCGGCCACCCTGGAACTGGCACTGGTGGCGCTGTTTCTGGCCATCCTGGTCGGCGTGCCGCTGGGTGTGCTGTCGGCGGTCTATCACAATCGTGCCATTGACCAGATCGCCCGCACACTGGCCGTGACCGGCATCTCGACCCCGGCGTTCTGGCTGGGCCTGGGCGCCATCGTGCTGTTTTACGGCCACCTCGGCTGGCTGCCTGGCGGCGGGCGTTTGTCCGAAGGTCTGACGCCACCGTCGACAATTACCGGCTTCTACCTGATTGACGCATTACTGGCGGGTAACTTCAGCCTGTTTGTCGATGCACTCAAGCACCTGATCCTGCCCACAGCCACCCTGGGCTTTGTGACCCTTGGGGTTATCTCGAGGCAAATTCGTTCTGCCATGCTCGACCAGCTGGGCGAGGACTATATCCGCACCGCCCGCGCCTATGGCTTGTCGAAATGGACCGTGATCCTGCGCCACGCCTTGCCCAACGCACTGATCCCTTCTGTCACGGTGCTCGGGCTGACCCTCGGCGACCTGCTCTACGGTGCAGTCCTGACCGAAACCGTATTCGCCTGGCCGGGCATGGGTGCCTATGTGGTCAAGTCGATCCAGTCCCTGGATTTCCCGGCGGTGATGGGCTTCGCCATTCTGGTGTCGTTTATCTATGTACTGCTGAACATGGCCATCGATCTGCTGTACCGCGTGATCGACCCGCGCATCGGCGAGGTGAATTGAAATGTCCGTGCCTTTGACCGCAATACCGCGCCCGCAATGGCGTGAAAAGCTCACTTACCTGACCTGGCAGATCCGCCGCAGCCCGCTGACCATGGCAGGCCTGCTGATCACCCTGATGGTGGTGATGTGCATGATTTTCGCCCCCTGGCTGGCCAGCCATGACCCCAATGCCCTGAACCTTGCCGAGCGCCTGGCGCCGCCTTCCGCCGAGCACTGGTTCGGCACTGATGAAGTGGGCCGCGACCTGTTCAGCCGGGTACTGTACGGCAGCCAGCAATCGGTGGGTGTCGGTCTGTTCGTGGCCTTTGCCTCATGCTTTATCGGCGGCCTGCTGGGCTGTTTTTCCGGTGTAATAGGCGGACGCTTCGATGCCCTTACCATGCGCCTGATGGACATCATGCTGTCGGTGCCGTCGCTGGTGTTGATCATGGCCCTTGCCGCCGCACTGGGCGCCAGCCTGTTCAACGCCATGCTGGCCATCACCCTGGTGCGGATTCCGTCCTATGTGCGCCTGGCCCGCGGCCAGGCCCTTGGCATTCGCCAGATGGGCTACGTGAAAGCCGCCGAAACCTTCGGTGCCCAACGCTGGCACATGGTCCACTGGCATGTGGCGCGCAACGCCATGCCACCCTTGCTGGTGCAACTGAGCCTGGACATCGGCAGCGCCATTCTCATGGCTTCGGCCCTGGGCTTTATCGGCCTGGGCGCGCAACAGCCCACGGCGGAATGGGGCGCGATGGTCGCCACGGGGCGCAATTACATCCTCGACAACTGGTGGTACTCGACCTTTCCGGGGCTGGCGATCCTGATCACCGCCACCGGTTTCAACTTGCTGGGCGATGGCGTGCGCGATCTGCTCGACCCGCGGCAACAGGGGAAATGACCATGACTCACTCGCAACCGGTACTGGCCATCGACAACCTGAGCCTTGAGTTCCCGGCCTACAAGAGCAGCGTCAAGGCGTTGAACGGCGTGTCGCTGCACGTCAACCCCGGCGAGATTGTCGGTGTGGTCGGCGAGTCCGGCTCGGGCAAATCGGTGACCGCCATGCTGAGCATGCGCCTGCTGCCCGAACGCAGCTATCGCATCACCTCCGGCAGCCTGAGCATGCTCAACCGCGACATGCTCAGCGCCCCTGAAAAGGACCTGCTGAAAATTCGTGGCCGCGATGCGGCGATGATCTTCCAGGAGCCCATGACCGCCCTGAACCCGACCCGCCGCATCGGCCGACAAATGCTCGATGTCATCATCCACCACCAGAAAATCAGTGCTGCCGCGGCCCATGCCAAGGCTGTCGCCCTGCTGCGCGACATGCATATCGCCAGCCCCGAGCAGGTGCTGGAAAGCTACCCCTTCGAGCTGTCGGGGGGCATGCGCCAGCGGGTGATGATTGCCCTGGCTTTCTCTTGTGAGCCACAACTGCTGATCGCCGACGAACCCACCACTGCGCTGGATGTGACCGTGCAACGCCAGGTGCTGCTGTTGCTGCGCGAAAAGGCCCGACAAAAAGGCACCGCCATTCTCCTGATTACCCATGACATGGCGCTGGTGTCACAGTTCTGCGACCGGGTCTACGTGATGTACACCGGCGCGGTGGTGGAACAGGGGCTCACCGCCGATGTCATGAGCCACCCGCAACACCCTTACACCCGTGGCCTGCTCAGCGGCCTGCCGGAGATGGTCGAGCCGGGGCAACCGCTGCTGACCATCCCCGGGCAAGTACCCAACCTGGCACGCCTGCCCACCGGCTGCACGTTCGCCGAACGCTGCGTGCATGCCATGCCGGTGTGCGGTGAACGCCCGGTGCTGACCGCCATCAACCGTGACGAACAACGCAAAACCGCGTGCTGGTTGCCGCAACAGGAGCTTTCGCAATGAACAGCGCACTGATCTACCCCGTCAAGCAGAGCGGCCCCGAGATTCTGAAACTTGCCGACGTGCGCGTGCGCTTCCCTGTCAGCAACGACTGGCTGGGACGTCCCCGGGGCTATGCCCACGCACTCAATGGCATCGACTTGCAGGTACGGGCCGGTGAAACCCTGGGCATCGTCGGCGAGTCGGGTTGCGGTAAAAGCACCCTGGCACAATTGCTCATGGGCCTGCTCAAACCCAGCAGCGGCGAACTGAGCTGGGCCAACGGCAGCAAGGGCGAAGGCAGCAGCAACGTGCAGATCGTGTTCCAGGACCCGCAATCGTCGCTCAACCCGCGCCTGCCGATCTGGCGCATCATCACCGAACCGCTGTACGCCCGCGGCATGCGCTCGCGCGAACAAATGCGCAGCATTGCCGCCAAAGTGGCGGCCCAAGTGGGCATTCGTCCGGAATATCTGGACCGTTTCGCCCACCAGTTTTCCGGCGGGCAACGTCAGCGCATCGCAATTGCCCGGGCGCTGTCATCAGACCCGGACATCATCGTTCTCGATGAGCCAACATCTGCACTGGATATCTCGGTGCAGGCGCAAATCCTCAACCTGCTGGCCGAACTGCAGCAGGCGCGCAACCTCACCTACATACTGATTTCCCATAACGTATCAGTGGTACGCCATATGGCCGACCGCGTGGCGGTGATGTATCTGGGGCAAATCGTCGAACTGGGCAACGCCGCCCAGGTGCTCGATCAACCGCGCCATCCCTATACGCGCCTGTTGTTTGAAGCGGTACCGCGCCTGGGTGTGCCCTTGCTGGCCGAGCAGGTAGCGGCGCCCACCGAACTGCCGGGCAACCGCAAACTGCCCGAAGGCTGTTTCTTTCTCGAGCGTTGCAGCGCCAGCCGTGAAGGCTGCAAGCAAGCACAGGTAATGCGCGGCGGCGAGCACCAGCGGGTGCGGTGTCACGTTATTGGCTGAAACCGCTTTGCGAACCGGCATGGATGCCGGTAGCGCCGGATATAGACCCGGTATCCGGCTTGGCCACAACTCAAACCAGCCGTTGTATCTGCTTATGCCGCCACACGAGTCGGTAATAAGCCGTCTGTAGCACCAGCATGACCACATAGGTCACCGGGAACGCCATCCATACGCCTTGCAGGCCAAAGTGCGCATCCAGCATATAAGCCGCTGGCAGCTCGATGCACAGCACGCAAAAAATCGTGATCGCCATCGGCACCAGCACCACGCCACTGGCCCGCATGATCCCGCCGATCACTGCCTGGAAGCCAAACACCAGCACGCTCCACAGCATGATATGCAGCAAGTGCTCAGCCCGTACCCGCGCCTCGACATCGGTGATGAACAGGCCCAGCAACCAGTGCGACAGCACATAACCGAGCACCACCAGGGCACCGGTCAGGCACAGATTGATCAGCAAACCGGTGCGCAGGATCGGCCCGATACGCTCGATGCGTCCGGCACCAATGGCCTGGGCCCCGAGGATCGAGGCGGTAATGGCAATCGACAGCGCCGGAAACTGCACATAATTGACGATCTGGGTCACTGCGCCATAGGCCGCCGTAGCCTGGGAACCGTGACTGTTGACCAGCGCCAGAATCACCAGTTCGGACAGCGACAGCACCACCATCTGCACCCCGGTTGGCAAGCCGATGCGCAGCACCTTGCCCAGGATCTCGCGGTTCAGGCGCAGCGCGGCCCACAGTTCACGGTCAGGCGCCATCACATGTTTTTTATGACGCAAGCGCAGGACCAAAAACAGCATGGCCAGTACGTTACCCACCAGCCCTGCATAGGCCGCACTTTGAATGCCCAAAGTTGGCAAACCGCCCCAGCCCAGGATCAGCGCAGGGGTCAGCAGCAACCCCACCACCGTGGAGACCATCAGCGCCAGCAACGGCGAAACCGTATCGCTGACCCCACGCAAAATCTGGGTAAAGAGGATAAAGACCAGCAACAACGGCATGATCAGCATCATCACCCGGGCATAGCCGACGGCCTCTTCCAGCACATCAACCGGGGTGCCCAACGCCAGCAGGGCCGGGCGCGCCAGCAGGCTGCCCAGCACCGCGGCAACCAGGCCGATCACCGCGCCAAGGGTCAGGGTTGCCCCGGTGATCTGCTTGACCAGTGCGGTTTCCCGCGCGCCCCAGGCCTGTCCGATCAGCACCGAGGCACCGGCGCCCAGACCGATGACCAGGGCGATAAAGAAAAACACGATGGGAAACATCCCCGACACCGCAGCCAAGGCCTGGGTGCCCAGCAACTGGCCAACGTAAATCCCGTTGAGGGTGCCGGAAAAGCTCTGCAGGAAATTGGACAGGACCATCGGCGCCAGGAAGATCAGGTAGATCTGCCATAGCGGCCGTTGTGAAGGGGTATGCATGGAAAGTGAGTCCCGGAAAATAACGACGTGGGGTTATACCGCATATGTAACTTATTATTGAAGCCAATCCGCCCTCCTCCAAAGCCCCGGGCAATGGCCTTAGATCTGACTTTTCTAACAGCTGGCTGAACATGAAGAAATATTAAGAAACGTTTCAGCTTTTTCGAGGCAAAATGTGCTCACCGATAAAAAAGACCATCAGGTGGCGGTATGACCCGTATTTTGACCATTGAAGACGATGCCGTAACGGCGAAAGAAATCGTGGCGGAACTGACCAGCCACGGCCTGGAGGTCGATTGGGTCGCCAATGGCCGGGAAGGTCTGGTGCGCGCAGTCAGTGGCGACTACGACCTGATCACCCTCGACCGCATGCTTCCCGAACTGGACGGCCTGGCGATTGTCACCACCTTGCGCACCATTGGCGTGAGCACACCGATCCTGATGATCAGCGCCCTCTCCGATGTCGATGAGCGCGTGCGCGGCCTGCGGGCCGGGGGCGATGACTACCTGACCAAACCCTTTGCCAGCGATGAGATGGCGGCCCGCGTGGAAGTACTGCTGCGGCGCAAAAGCCCGGCCGACAAATACGAAACCTCGCTGCGCGTCTCCGACCTGGAGCTCAACCTGATTACCCGCGAAGCCAGCCGCAGCGAACAACAGCTGAGCCTGCTGCCCACCGAGTACAAGTTGCTGGAATTCCTGATGCGCAACACCGGGCAGATCCTCTCGCGCATGATGATTTTCGAGGAAGTCTGGGGCTATCACTTCGACCCGGGCACCAACCTGATCGATGTGCACATCGGTCGCCTGCGCAAAAAAATCGATCCGCCGGGCCAGGTGCCTCTGATTCGCACTGTTCGAGGCTCGGGTTATGTCATTGCCGAACCCCTCTAAGGGCTGGCGTTCTTCCAGCAGCCGGCTGCTGGCGCTGTACAGTTTTCTGTTTGTGGCCTGGAGCTGCATCCTGATGGGAGTGCTGTATTACGAAGTCTCGGACTACCTGGGCAACCTGGCCAGACACTCGCTGATGCAGCGCCAACACCTGTTTGCTCGCTTTGAGGGTGAGCAACTCGACGAAGCGCTGGCCACCAGCATGACGTTCGATTTGCGTACAGTGGATGCCTATGGCCTGTTCGATGCGCAACACAGGCCGTTAAGCGGCCCGATCCAGACCATCCCTGCCGGGCTGCCTCTGGACGGGCAGATCCATGCCTTGAGCACCTGCATTGACTCCGACGACCCCAATCTACCGCAAGACAGCTGCGATGCCGTAGCCACGCACACCAATGACGGGCGCTGGCTGGTGCTGGTGCGCGATAACGGCTCATTGTTTGCCGTAACGCGGATTATTCTGCATGCGCTGTTCTGGGGTGTGTCGCTGACCATAATCCCCGGTATTGCCGGCTGGCATTTGTTGCGCCGCCGTCCGCTGCAGCGCATCCGGTCGATTCAGGCCAGTGCCGAAGCAATTGTCGCCGGCGACCTGACCTACCGTCTGCCGCTGTCCAACCGCCGTGACGAACTGGACATGCTGGCCGCCATCGTCAACGCCATGCTCGATCGCATCGAACTGTTGATGCACGAGGTCAAGGGTGTGTGCGACAACATTGCCCACGATTTGCGCACCCCGCTCACCCGCTTGCGCGCCCAGCTGTACCGGATGCGCCAGCAAGCCGTCGAGGGCTCGGCCGAGGCGTTGCAACTGGACGAAGTGATCGGCGAAACCGACACCCTGATGGCACGCTTTCGCGGTTTGTTGCGCATCTCGGAACTGGAAGATCATCAGCGTCGTTCCGGTTTCCTGCAACTCGACCCGTTGCCTCTGTTGCAGGAGCTGTACGATTTTTACCTGCCGCTGGCTGAAGAGGGTCAGGTGACGTTGACGCTCGAAACGCCAGCGGCCTTGCCCGGCCTCACGGGCGATCGGGCCTTGTTGTTCGAAGCCCTGTCCAACCTGCTGAGCAATTCGATCAAGTTCACCCCGCCCGGCGGTGAGGTGATCCTGCGGGCGACCGACGACAATGGCAGCCCGCTCATCGAAGTGCTCGATACCGGCCCCGGCATCCCCGAGGCCGAACGGGTGGCGGTGTTCCAGCGCTTTTACCGGGTTGATGACAAGCACAGCGGCTTTGGCCTTGGCCTGTCCATCGTCGCCGCCATCGTCAACCTGCACGGCTTCAGCCTGGAGGTGAACAACCGCGAGAGCGGCGGCGCCCGGCTGACCCTGCATTGTCGCCAGAGCCTGATCAATCCCGGCTGACCGCGTTGCCTTTAATCGCGAGCAAGCCCGCTCCCACATGGACGATGCACATCCTGTGGGAGCGGGCTTGCCCGCGATTGGGGGGCACCACGGTGCTCCCGCAAAAAAACAATCCTCTGGCTCGATAGACACAACTTGGCACACTTTTTTCTTGTTATTTGCCGTTCGCAGTTTTTTCTCTGGAATCACAGCTTCCAGGGGGTGTAACCGCACCAGTTGCGAACAAGGGCGGTATAGCCGTCCATATTCAGTGCAAAGACCGACCAAAAGTCGCGTCAATGACCCGCTGTCATAAGGAATAACAACGATGTCTGATGTGTGCACGCCAACCCTCTCCCTGCATTCCCCCTATTTTTGTGCCTTGCGCCTGCGCGGCCAGAACGCCTGTCCAGGCACTGACACTTAGTCTGCCCAGCCTCTGAAGCCCCGCCTTGTGCGTACGGGCGACGGATAGCCACCTCCTGTTTTTCTGCGTACCCCCTGCTTGGCCGCCCTTTAAGCAAGTGCGGCAGAAGCGGCTCTTTTGGCATTGTTTACAAGACAGGTATGTCATGTCCGAATTTGACGCTATAACCGTTCCTCCCAATCGGCCGTGGGCCCTGGTATGGCATTACATCCGCCTATATCCGCGCTGGTATTGGGGTATTACGCTACTGCAAGTCGGCGCGGCGATGGCTGCCACGTTGATGCCCTACGCCATTGGCCGCATCACCGGCGCGGTCAGTGAAGGCGCCTGGCAACAAGGCGACCTGTTGCAGGCCAGCCTGCCCGCCCTGGGCCTGCTGTTCGCCCTGGCAGTGGTGCAATTGCTCTGTGCCAGGGGTGCCACGCTGTGCATGATCATGGTCAGGCCCCTGCAGAAAATTCGTATCGTGCGCGACATGTTTGCCTATCTGCAGCGTCACTCGGCCCGTTATTTCGGTGAACACTTTGCCGGTAGCCTGGCCCACCGGATCAATGAAGGCACCATCGGCCTGCTGGAAATCACCTGGCTGCTGATCGTGGAAATGCTGCCGATTGTCGCGGTGCTGGTCACCAGCCTGGTCATGCTGACCCTGGCTTCGCCCTGGTTGGGCCTGGGCCTGCTGGTCTGGGTAGCGGCGTACACCTGGCTGGCGTATCGGTTGTCGCTCAAGGCACAAAAACTCGCCGCCAGGCATGCCAGCGCGCGCAGCCTGACCACCGGCAAGATTGTCGATGCGGTGGGCAACCTCAACAGCATCCGTCTGTTCGCCCGCCAGGATTACGAACTCAACTACCTGAACCGCTACCAGATCGAGGAAAAACAGGCCGGA
Source organism: Pseudomonas sp. FSL W7-0098 (assembly GCF_005930585.1). NCBI lineage: Bacteria > Pseudomonadati > Pseudomonadota > Gammaproteobacteria > Pseudomonadales > Pseudomonadaceae > Pseudomonas > Pseudomonas sp. FSL W7-0098. The sequence continues at coordinate 407,161 of NZ_RXHW01000003.1, read as the reverse complement.
CAACGCTCCTTCTTCTATCAGGAAAAGGTCCGCATGCTGCAGGACAGCCTGGCCATTGTGTTGCGGGTGGGGCTGGTGGCCCTGGCGCTGTACTTGTGGCATCTGGGCAAGATCGATGTGGGCCAGTTTGTCATGGTGGCCACCCTGGGCCTGATGATCGTGGCGCAATGCAGCTTTTTGAGCATGCAGTTCATGCATTTTTTCGAGTGCATCGGCAATATCGAGAGCAGTATCGATACCCTGCTGCAACCCCATGAAATGCCCGATCAGCACAGCGCCCAACCCGTCAATATCGAGAAAGGCGCCATCCGCTTTCGCGATGTCAACTTCGGCTATAGCCCCGACAGGCCGATCTTCAAGCACTTCAACCTGGATATTCGGGCCGGGCAACGGGTGGGTATTGTCGGTTTGTCCGGCTCGGGCAAATCAACGTTGCTAAGTTTGCTGTTGCGTTCGTACGATCCCCAGGGTGGCAAAATTGAAGTGGACGGCATCGATATACAGGCCATGACCCAGCAGTCGCTGCACACCCATATCGGCTTGATCCCCCAGGAGCCCGGACTGTTTCATCGATCCTTGCGCGAGAATATCGGCTATGGCGATGTGCATGCCGGTGACGCGCAAATTATCCTGGCCGCCAAGCGCGCCCATGCCCATGAGTTCATTCTGCAAATGCCCGAAGGGTATGACGCCCTGGTCGGTGAGCGCGGGGTCAAGTTGTCCGGTGGTCAGCGCCAGCGTATCGCTATTGCCCGGGCACTGTTAAAGAACGCGCCCATCCTGATACTGGACGAAGCCACCGCCAGTCTTGATTCAGAAACCGAAAGTCTGATTCAGAACAGCCTCGATGATATCATGTCGGACAAAACCGTACTGGTAGTAGCTCATCGCCTTTCAACTATCGCCCATCTCGATCGCATTGTTGTATTGGACAAAGGCCACATTGCCGAAGATGGCACTCACCACCAACTACTGGAACGTAAAGGCCTGTACTACCGACTTTGGCAACATCAGTCCGATGGATTGTTGAGTGAACAAGATGAACTGAAAGATGACTTGCCAGTCACGGAAAAAGCGTAACAGCCCCTCCCCCCATATTATTCAGTTGCTTTTCCGCAACACTAACTGCCTGGTACGTTTTACGTTATTACTTGATGATAGTTGCCTATAAGCACCTGCCCACCGACATTCGGCTGGCCGGTGCTTTTTTATTTGCCATCGGTAACATCGAGGGGGTGCGCTCCCTGATGGCACACGCTTCCCAGCCTGCCAGCCATAGGACCCGACAACTGCACTGTTAGTTGGCAGTCACTGTTCACGTTGGTGCACTCTTTTATTACACCCGCCTGCGATTGCCTGATTGTCGGACAATAGTGCCGTATCATTCATTCAACTAAGCCCCTTACTTTGTGCGACGCCTTAGTTCATGCCCCGTCATTATCCCTTGCACTATTACTCTGGATGAAACCTGTCACACCCTTATTAAATAAACCGCCATCACCCTACATTTCCTGCGCTGTTGGCATAGCTGTTGCTTTACCTAACTTAACGGAACTTTACAAACCTCCAGACACCGTACCTCTTGATTCAACACAAGGAATACACATGACATTCTTGCCCTCCCGCTTTTGACACACCGTAATAAGTGTTTTCCTGCACTTATTACACAACCGTTAAACAAACAGTTCTCGTCCCTGCGTGCAAGGGCGAACGGAGCCTTATTGCCCTTCATTTAGTCGAGGGACTTTTATGAGTGACGAGGTAAAGAATAAAACGCGTTCTGCCCCGCTGCTCGACGCCGAACGAGTACAGCAGTGGACCCATATTCCCCATGTAGCCAACACCTCGACACCCGCAGGCCTGGTTACATCGCGGGCGTTGTTGCTGGTGGGCCTGGTTGCCCTGCTGCACGCAGGCGCCTGGTGGGTCATGCAGCAGGCCAAGGCCGAGCCCGTGGTCACGCCGCCCGAAATTCCGGAAATGACCGTCGAACTGACCAGCCCGGCACCACCGGCGCCACCCGTGGAAGAGCCGCCACCGCCACCGCCGCCGCCAGAACCCGAAGCTCCACCCGAGGACGAAGATGCGGTGAAGGAGCCGCCAAAACCGGTGGAAAAACCCAAGCCCATAGAAAAACCCAAACCGGTGGTCAAGCCCAAGCCGGTGCAAAAACCGCAGCCGGTCAAGCCCGCCCCACCGGCACCTGCTGCCCCGGCGGCACCGACTGCGCCAGCAGCACCCGCGGCGCCTGCCGCAGCACCGGGTCCGGTCAAGGAAACCGCGGCGGTATCGGGGCTCGCCAGCCTTGGCAACCCGCCGCCCGAGTACCCATCCCTGGCCTTGCGACGCAGTTGGGAAGGCACTGTGGTGCTGCGAATCAAGGTACTGCCCAACGGGCGCGCCGGGACGGTGGAGGTCACCAAATCCAGCGGTAAACAGGCACTCGATGACGCGGCTGTAGAAGCCGTACGCAACTGGAAGTTTGTCCCGGCCAAACGAGGGGATACCCCCATCGAAGGATTTGCCACCCAGACCATCTCTTTCAAATTGCCGGAATAACCCAGCCGGGTGCCGACACTAACTTTTATTTAGCCGCCGTGTGAGGTGTAACCATGAACGAGTCTATGTCTTCCATGATTGTCCCCGGGGTGCTCTGGGCACTGGTGCTGTTTTCGGTGGTGAGCTGGGCCTTGCTGCTCATCAAGTCATCGCAATACCTGCGCCAGAAAGCGCAAAACTCGCAATTCAGCAAAGCCTTCTGGGCAGCCCCGGACCTGCTGACGGCGGCCGAACACGCCAGCCAGTACCCCGGTGCCCTGGCCCGCATCGCCAACAGTGGTTTTGAAGCCATGATTGTTGATGACAGCCCGCGCACCACCCAGCAACTGGCCCACACCATCAACCGCTCCGATCGTCTGGAGCGCAACCTGCGCCAGCAGATCCAAAAAGAGCGCCGCGCCCTGGAAAGCGGTCAGGCGATACTTGCCAGTATCGGCAGCACCGCGCCCTTTATCGGTCTGTTCGGCACCGTGTGGGGAATCATGGAAGCGCTGCAAACCATCGGCGCAACCGGCTCCGCCAGCCTGGAGACCGTGGCCGGGCCCATCGGTCATGCCCTGATCGCCACCGGCGTGGGGATCGCGGTCGCGGTACCGGCAGTGCTGATTTACAACTTCTTCCTGCGTCGCCTCAAGCTGGCCTCGGCCAACATGGACGACTTTGCACATGACTTCGACGCCCTCGCCCAGCGCAGCGCCTTTGCCATCGACCGTCAGGCCATTTCCAACAAGCGCACCCCAGTGCGGGAGGCAAGCTGATGTCTTTCTCAACCCAGGACAGTGACGAAGTACTCAGCGAAATGAACGTCACCCCGCTGGTCGACGTGATGCTGGTACTGCTGGTGGTGTTTATCGTGACCACGCCGATGATGACCAACGCGATCAAGATCAACCTGCCCAAGACCGACGCCGTGGCCTCGGCGCAAAAAAAGGACCCGGTGGTGGTCAGCGTTGACCAGGACGGCAAGTTCTACCTGGCCAAGAACGAAGTGGCCCCCGAACTGCTGGAAAAAAGCCTGCAGGACGTGAAGGCCCAGGACCCGGAAGTGCGCGTGCAGTTGCAGGCGGACGAAGGTGTCAACTACGGCCAGGTGGCCAAGGCCATGGCCTCCATTGAACGCTCGGGCATTACCAAGATATCGGTGATGACCGCCAGATGAAGCCCTCACCCCAACCCTCTCCCATAGGGAGAAGGCCAGGGTGAGGGGCTTTTGATCCTGATGTAACCACGCACCACCCACGCCGCGCAGGGGCTTTTGGCCCCTGCAGGGGAGCGGCTTGCTTGAAAAAAGTGTTTTGCCCGGGTCGACACAACCCAACTGGAGTCATGAGGGCTCACAAGGCCATTCCAATAAACGTCTGAATAAGCCGGAAATAACCATGCAGATGAAGAGTTCAGGTTTTACCCTCAAGCCGCTCGTTGCAAGCTTGCAGCGACACCGTTTTGTGCCGTTGTATCTGGTCGCTCTGGGGATGAGCGCGGGCCAGTTGCAGGCAGCCGAAGTGAGCACCACGGATGATTCGTCCGCTGCCGTCAGTGCGGCCACGGTCAGCACCGACAGCGCCGCAGCGCCGGCCACCACGCAACTGGACCGGGTCGAAGTGACCGGTTCGGCGATTCGCCGGGTGGATGCCGAAACCGCCGTGCCGATCACCATCCTGCGCGCCGAGCAGTTGCGCAACGAAGGCGTGACCACCACGGCCGAAATCATGCAGCGCGTGACGGGCAACCAGTCACTTCGCAACTCGGCCAGCTCCGTGGGTTCCGGTACCGGGGGGTCGACCTTTGCCGACATGCGCGGTATCGGTGCCAACAAGACCCTGGTGCTGCTCAACGGCCGCCGTTTGGGCAATAACGCCATTGACGGTTCCGCGGTAGACCTGAACACCATCCCGTTTGCCGCCATTGACCGCGTCGAGGTATTGCGCGACGGCGCATCGGCCTTGTACGGCACTGACGCGATTGGCGGCGTGATCAACTTCATCACCAAAAAATCCATGACCGACGGCACCCTGTCACTGGGCGGCGAAGGTGCAGATGCCAGTGGTGGTGGCGACAGCCACGATATCAGCGGTAGCTGGGGCTACGGCGATCTGGAAAAAGACCGTTTCAACGTCATGGCCGTTGCCGGCTATAACAAGCAAAACGCCTTGCATGCCAAGGACCGCACGTTCGCCAGTAACTACGAACCGGGCCGCGGTCTGGATCAGACTTCCGGCACGTCCAACCCCGCCAACTGGAGCCAGGGCAATATCAATACCAACCCGCTGGCGGCCAATGGTTGCAACGGGGCAAACCTGGTCCTGCGCCAGGGGCTATGCCGCTATGACACGCGCAACTATATCGACCTGCTGCCTGAAACCGAGAAGACCTCCTTTTTCGGCAAGGCGACCGGCAAGATCACCGATGACGACAACGTCAACCTGGAGTATTTCTGGGCCCGTAACAACAATGCCGTGGGTGTTGCCCCCGCACCACTGATTGGCGCCAGCATGGACCCGAGTTCGCCTTACTACCCGGGCAACGGCATAACCCCGGGCACCAGCGATCCGTCCTTCGACCCCTCGCAACCGATCGGCCTGAACTGGCGTGAAACCGCTGCCGGTGGCCGCCAGAGCAAAGACCAGAATACCAGCCAGCGCCTGGTATTGAGCTTCGATGGTGTGGCCAAGGGCTGGGATTACAATGTCGGTGCCTCGTACAACCAGAATCAGGTGAACTCCAGTGTGACTGGCGGTTACGCCAGCGACGCGGCCATGCTCAACGGCATTGCTGATGGCATCATCAACCCGTTTGGCCCGCAAACACCTGCCGGGCAGGCCTATATCGACGATCACCAATACCATGGCCAGTACATGTCCTCGGTGGGCCGGGTCACCGGTATCGACGGGCGCATGAGCCGTGAGATCGGCGACTGGTTCGGCGCAGGCCCGTCGGGCCTGGCGATCGGCGGTGAATATCGTCAGGAGAAGTTCCACCAGACCTTCGATGGTTTTGTCGCGGATATTTCCAGCCTCGGGGCCGACCCCGACGCCAGTGTCTCGGGTGACCGTAACGTCAAGGCGGTGTACACCGAGCTGAACCTGCCCGTACTCGACAGCCTCGAACTGTCAGCCGCCGTGCGTCACGACAAGTACAGCGACTTTGGCAGCACCACCAACCCGAAATACTCGTTCCGTTACCAGCCGGTCAAGGAGCTGGTGGTTCGCGGTGCCTACAGTGAGGGCTTCCGCGCACCGTCGCTGTACGAGCTGTACAACCCGCAGTACACCACTTACACCCAGGGCTACTACAACGATCCGCGCCTGTGCACCGGTGGCGTGGTGCAACCGGGGGGCAACGCCGGGCGCGATTGCGGCCAGCAGTTCCATAACCGCACCGGCGGCAACACTGAACTGTCCCCTGAAAAAGCCCGCAACGTGACCGTCGGTTTTGTCTACCAACCGGTGCGCAATCTGTCGATGGGCCTGGATTTCTGGTGGATCCACATCGCCAACCAGATTGCCGAGTTCCCGGAATCCACCGTCTTTGACGATCCGAACGCCTATGCCGACCGCTATGTGCGCAATGCCGACGGTTCGCTCAACTATGTACAGACCGGCCTCGCCAACCTGGGTGCTGTCAAGACCAGCGGTGTTGACGTGTCGCTGGACTACAAGTTCCCCAACACTCCCTACGGCCAGTTCGGCCTTGGCCTGCAAGGCACCTATGTGTCGCGCTATGACTACCAGACCACCATTGGCGGCAGCTACACCGACAAAGTGGGCGCGTTCAAGGATGACGGCATGGTCGCGCGCTGGAAACACGTGTTGAGCGGCACCTGGAACCTGGGCGCCTACCGGGCCTCGCTGGTCAACCGCTTCACCAGCGGCTATGACGACGCCGATCCGGACACCCACTCCCGTGTAGCGTCTTATACCTTGTGGGATATCTCCGGTGGCTACACTTTCAATAAGACCGTGGACCTGGATGCGGGGATCAAGAACATGTTCGACCGTAACCCGCCGTTCTCCAACCAGGCCTACAACTTCCAGAATGGCTTCGATCCGCGTTATGCCGATCCGATGGGCCGTACGTTCTTCGCCCGTGCCACCTATCACTTCTGAGCAACCACCGCTGCCGGCTCACTCCGGCTGGTAGCGGGTTAACTGCGAAATCGCGACCCCGCCGCATTTTAACGCGCAATGCGGCGGGGATTTTTCCAGGCAGTCGATGGTTCAACACGCGGTACAAGGAAGCCCAATGATGTCTGCATTTTTCCTGCCCCTGCTCCGTTCGCTGCTGGTGCCCGTGCTGTCCTGCGTGTGCCTGAGCGTCAACGCCGCGCCCGGCCATGCCCTGACGGTGTATGGCGAAGCGCCCAAATACCCGGCCGACTTCCAGCACTTCGATTTTGTAAACCCGAACGCGCCCAAGGGCGGTTCGCTCAGTCGAACATCGATGGAAATCGGTCAGTTCACCTACCTGTCGCCCTATATCGACCAGGGCACCGGTGTCGCCCAGGTCGATCAATGGGTGAATGCCCCCCTGGCCTTCCGCTCGCTGGACGAGCCCTATACGGTTTACGGGCTTGTCGCGCAGAAGATCGAGCGCGACCCCGACGGCCTGTGGGTGCGTTTCTACCTGAACCCCAAGGCCCGTTTCGCTGACGACACGCCGATCACCGCCCAAGACGTGGCCTTTACCTACGACACGCTGATGACCAAAGGCAGCCTGAGCTATCGCATGCTCTACGGCGAGGTCAAGGACAGGGTCATCGAAGGCCCGCTGCAGATTCGTTTCGACTTCAAGAACAACCAGAACCGCACCCTGGCGCTGGATCTGGCCAGTCTGCATATCCTCCCGGAACACTGGTGGAAGACCCGCGACTTTACCGCCGGTGGCGGCTACGAGCCACCGCTGGGCAGCGGTCCGTATTCGGTCTCCGGGGTTGACCCGGGGCGCAGTGTCACCTTTGCGCGCAACAAAAACTGGTGGGCCAAAGACTTGCCCGTCAGCAAGGGCCTGTACAACTTCGATAGCTTGAAAGTGATGTTTTACAGTGACATCGACGTGGCCCGCGAGATGCTCAAGGCCGGGGCATTCGATTACAACCGCGAGTTCTCCGCCACCGGTTTCAGCATCGGCTACGCCAGCCCGGTGCTCAGCGACGGCCGCTTGCAAAAAGGCGTGTTCGCCAAGGAAAAACCCAGTGCCGCCCAGGGGTTTACCTTCAACCTGCAAAACCCGTTTTTCCAGGATCGCCGGGTACGCGAGGCGCTGAGCCTGCTGTGGGATTTTGAATGGACCAACAAGCAGATGATGCGCAACTTCTATGTCCGCGCGCAGAGCTACTTCCCGAAAAGCGAAATGTCCGCCACGGCACTGCCCGACGCCCGTGAACTGGAGATTCTCGAACCCTTGCGCGGGCAGATCCCCGATGAAGTGTTCACCCAGGTGTACCAGGCGCCGAAAACCGATGGCAGCGGTTATATCCGCGACAAACAACTGCAAGCCCTGGCGCTGCTCAAGGAAGCCGGCTGGACACCCAAAGACAACCTGCTGGTCAACGCCAAGGGCGAACCGCTGCGCTTCACCTTTCTCGACAGCCCCAGCGGCTTCGATCGCATGGTTTTGCCCTGGAAACGTACGCTGGCGCAGATCGGTATCACCATGGACATTCGCAAGGTCGACTCGGCGCAGTACATCAACCGCACCAATGCCCGTGACTACGACATGATGGTCGGCCAGTTCCCCCGCAGCGGCCAGCCGATCGTCTCGCCCGGCCGTGAGTTGTACGACATGTTTGGCTCACGCAGCGCCACCCAGGCGGGTGCTTCCAACAACATGGTGCTGCGCAACCCGGCCGTCGACAAGCTGATTGACGGGGTAGTCCAGGCCAACAGCCGCGAAGAGATGGTGCATTACACCCGCGCCCTCGACCGCGTATTGCTGTGGAACTACTACATGATCCCTCACTACTACTCGGTCGGCACCCCGACGGTGTACCTGAACCGCTTCGGCCAGCCCGCCAGGGAGGCCAAATTCGACGAAGGCCTGGACACCTGGTGGGAAGTCAGCAAAACCCCATTAACCAATGCTGCGTATGGCCAGGCCAACGCACAGCCGGAGGGTCATTGAGATGCTGCATTACATCAGCCGTCGCCTGTTACTCATCATCCCCACCCTGCTGTGCATTCTGGTGGTCAACTTTATGATCGTGCAGGCCGCCCCCGGTGGTCCGGTGGATCAGGCCATTGCCCGCCTGCAGGGCTTCGGTGGCGCTGCGGTCGGCGGCGGCGGTGGCGAAATGGCCGCGGCCGCCGGCGGGGCCAGCCGTAGCAGTCGCGGCCTTGACCCGGCCTTGATTGAAGAAATCACCAAGCATTACGGCTTCGACAAACCCATGCACGAGCGTCTCTGGCTGATGCTCAAGAACTACGCGCAACTGGACTTCGGCAGCAGTTTCTTTCGCGGGGCCAAGGTCACTGACCTGATCGTGGAGAAGCTGCCGGTATCCATCTCGCTGGGCCTGTGGGCGACGCTGATCACCTACCTGATTTCCATTCCGCTGGGCATCCGCAAGGCCATACACAATGGCAGCGCCTTCGATGTATGGACCAGCACGGCGATCATCATCGGCTACGCCATGCCCGCCTTTCTGTTCGCCATTCTGTTGATCGTGGTGTTTGCCGGCGGCAGTTATGTCAGCTGGTTCCCGGTGCAGGGCATCGTCTCGGACAACTTCGACAGCCTGAATTTCTTCGGCAAGATCGGCGATTATCTGTGGCATATGGTACTGCCCGTGTCGGCGCTGGTGATCGGCGGTTTTGCCACCTTGACCATCCTCACCAAAAACAGCTTTCTCAACGAAATCAGCCGACAGTATGTGGTTACCGCGCGGGCCAAAGGCCTGACCGAGCGCCGCGTGCTTTACGGCCATGTGATGCGCAACGCCATGCTGCTGGTGGTAGCCGGGATTCCCCAGGCGTTGATCGAGGTGTTCTTTGCTGGCTCCCTGCTGATTGAAACCATCTTCAACCTCGACGGCATCGGCCGCATGAGCTACGAAGCGGCGGTATCACGGGACTACCCGGTGGTGTTTGGCACCCTGTTTCTGTTCACCCTGTTCGGCCTGCTGATCAAGCTGATCGGCGACCTGTGCTACACCCTGCTCGATCCCCGTATTGATTTCTCGGCGAGGACTGCCTGATGTTCAACCTCTCTCCTCTTGGCCGTCGCCGCCTCAAACATTTCAAGGCCAACCGCCGTGGCTGGTGGTCACTGTGGATTTTTATCGGGCTGTTCGTGGTATGTCTGGGCGGTGAACTGATTGCCAACGACAAGCCCCTGGCGATTCACTACAAGGACAGCTGGTACTTTCCGATTGTCAGCAGTCACCTCGAAACCGATTTCGGCGGCGAGTTGCCCTTTGAACCCGACTACCGCAGCGACTACGTACGCAAGCTGATTGCCGATCAGGGCGGCTGGATGCTCTTCGCGCCGATTCCGTTCAGCTACGACACCGTCAACTACGACCTCCAGGAGCCCTCACCCAGCCCACCGAGCGCCACCAACTGGCTGGGCACTGACGATCAGGCCCGGGATGTACTGGCCCGCGTGATCTTCGGCGCACGGATTTCCATCCTCTTTGCCTTGATCCTGACCGCCATCAGCACCGTGGTGGGCATTACCGCCGGTGCCCTGCAAGGCTTCTACGGAGGCCTGGTCGACCTGCTTGGCCAGCGCGTGCAGGAAATCTGGGCCGGGTTACCGGTGCTGTACCTGCTGATCATTTTGTCCGGCTTTGTCGCTCCGAGTTTCTGGTGGTTGCTGGGCATCATGGCGCTGTTCAGCTGGCTGGCCCTGGTGGATGTGGTGCGCGCCGAGTTCTTGCGCGGGCGCAGCCTGGAGTACGTCAAGGCTGCGCGGGCCCTGGGCCTGACTGACGGCGCACTGATGCGCCGGCATATCCTGCCCAACGCCATGACCTCCACCCTGACCTACCTGCCGTTTATCCTGACCGGTGCCATTGCCACCCTCACCGCCCTGGACTTTCTCGGCTTTGGCATGCCCCCGGGCAGCGCATCGCTGGGCGAACTGATCGGCCAGGCCAAACACAATCTGCAGGCGCCGTGGCTGGGCCTGACCGCGTTCTGTGCGCTGGCGCTGATCCTGTCGCTACTGGTGTTTATCGGCGAAGCCTGCCGCGACGCCTTCGATCCCCGGACCTGAGAATTGACATGACCAACACACTGATAGAAATCCGCGACTTGCGCGTGAGCTTTGCCGGGGCAGAAGTAGTTCACGGCATCAACCTCGATATCCGCCGTGGCGAGTGTATGGCGCTGGTGGGCGAGTCGGGCTCGGGCAAATCGGTGACCGCGCATTCGATCCTGCGCCTGCTGCCCGGCAAGGCTGTCGAGACCCAAGGCAGTATCCGCTACGACGGCGTCGATCTGGTGCATGCCAGCGAAGCCCAGTTGCGCAGCTTGCGCGGCAACCGCATTGCGATGATTTTCCAGGAGCCGATGACCTCGCTCAATCCGCTGCACACCGTGCAAAAACAGATCAGTGAAATCCTTATCACCCACAAGGGCCTGAAAACCCGCGCTGCGCGGCAACGCACCCTGGAGCTGCTGGAACTGGTGGGCATCCGCGAACCGGCCAAGCGCCTCAATGCCTATCCGCACCAACTGTCTGGCGGGCAGCGCCAGCGGGTGATGATCGCCATGGCCCTGGCCAATGAGCCGGAACTGCTGATCGCCGATGAGCCGACCACGGCGCTGGATGTGACGGTGCAGCAAAAAATCCTCGAACTGCTGATCGACCTGCAACAGCGCCTGGGCATGTCGTTGTTGCTGATCAGCCACGACCTCAATCTGGTGCGCAAGATTGCCCAGCGCGTGTGCGTGATGCGCGGTGGCGAGATTGTCGAGCAGGCCAGTTGCGAGGCCCTGTTCAACGAGCCGAAGCACCCCTACAGCCGCATGCTGATCGAGGCCGAGCCCAGTGGCCGACCGGTACCGGGAGAGCACCGTCACAACCTGCTGCAAGTGGACAACCTGAAAGTCTGGTTCCCCCTGCCCAAACCGCTGTTCAGTCGCGAGCGACACTTTATCAAGGCGGTGGATGGGGTCAGTTTTGAACTGAAAAAAGGCCGCACCCTGGGCATCGTCGGCGAGTCCGGCTCGGGCAAATCGACCCTTGGCCAGGCTATTTTGCGGCTGGTGGACTCAGAGGGCGAAATCCGCTTCGGTAATAAACAACTGAACATCCTCAGCCAGAACCTGTTGCGCCCGTTGCGCCGGCAAATGCAGGTGGTGTTCCAGGACCCGTTTGGCAGCCTGAGCCCGCGCATGTCGGTGCAGCAGATCATCAGCGAAGGCTTGCTGGCCCATGACATTGGCACTGAGCAAGAACGCGAGGCGGCGGTGATCCGGGTCTTGCAGGAAGTGGGCCTGGACCCGCAAAGCCGTCATCGCTACCCCCATGAGTTCTCGGGCGGGCAGCGCCAGCGCATCTCCATTGCCAGGGCGCTGGTCATGGAACCGGAGCTGATACTGCTCGACGAACCCACCTCGGCCCTGGACCGCACGGTGCAAAAACAGGTGGTCGACCTGCTGCGCGACCTGCAGGCCCGGCATGGCCTGACCTACCTGTTTATCAGCCACGACCTTGCGGTGGTGCATGCCCTGGCCCACGACATGATCGTGATCAAGGACGGCAAGGTGGTGGAACAAGGGGATGCGCAGTCCATCTTCGACAACCCGCAACACCCCTATACCCGGGAACTGCTGCAGGCCAGCAGCTTGAAGATGCGGAAAACTGCGCTTGCCGATGCGGTGTAGCCGCTGACGAGGAACGCAGGCTGCGATCGGCTGCGCAGCGGCCGTAAAACCTGGGCAGCGGACTCAACTGGCACTCCGCGGTATCAGATTTTGCGACTGCTGCGCAGCCGATCGCAGCCTCGCTCCGCTCGTCAGCGGCTACAAGGTGTCGGCAGGGTCTACAAGCTCGGCCAACAACTCGGCAAACGCCTCCCGGGCACTGTGATGGCCGGTTTCACTGTGCCAGTAAAACTGGTTAGGGACCGGCTCCAGTTCGGCAAATCGGTAGCGTGCCAACTGAACGCAAACGCCAAAATGCTCAAGTAGCCCTTCAGGCACCAACGCCAGACCCGCACCCGCCCTGACGCAACCAATAATACTGCCCCAACTGGCGTAATCGATCCAGTTGACTTCAAGCCCCTGCACCGCCAACCCTCGCGCCAATACGGCGCGGTACGGGCAACCGGGTGGCCAGGCGAACACCGTGTGTTGATGCATATCCCCAAGACCCGTAAGCGGTGCGAGTGCCGGGCTGGCAATCACTATCAGGGGCTCGTGATAAAGCGGGGTTTTTGTAAGTTTTGGCTGATCGATGCCCCCTGCAATCACGGCGCCGTCGAGCCGGTGGTGCTGCACATCATCAATCAGTTGCCGCCATTGCCCAGTGACCAGTTCCAGGGTCACATGCGGATAGCGCTGATGGAACTCGGCCAGCATCGGCGGCAACCGCCCTGTGGCACAGGACTCAATCGCGCCGATACGCAGCTTGCCCGCAGGCACGGCATGGGGCTGCACGGCACGCCGGGCCTGGTCGACCAGCGCCAGGATCTGCTCGCAATAGCCGACAAACACCTGGCCCGCCGGGCTGATGCACAACCCCCGGCCCGCACGGGTAAACAACGCGGTGCCCAGCTCACTCTCCAGCTGTTTGATCCGGGTGGTGATATTCGACGGCACGCAATGCAGTTGCTGAGCCGCCAGCGCGATGCTGCCGCACTCTGCCACCGACTTGACCATACGCAACTGGCTAAGCTCCATGGTTCACTCCTGATGATTACAGAAATCTTTATATATCACTTGTCATGAATTAATAAACTGACAAAATTTGAGGTCTGTAAATAGCTTTGTTGAATCAAGACAGTGCCCCCCAAAAAATAAAAACCATAATGGAGTGGACAGCGTGGACACTAAAGAGGCAGTTATTGAAGCATTGGCACATTCCGTCTTTGACCATGGCGCGCTGAACAACGCATTCTATCAACGCTGGTTAGGCTCTCCAATGAAGCTCCGGGAGGTAGAAATATTTGCGCAAAATTATTGGGCCAGGACATGTCGTACAGCCTTGATGGTCGCGCTTTCTTTTTTACATGCAAAGCACATTTCAGCAAGAGCAGAAATCGTCAAAAACCTATACTCTGAGTTAGGCAACGGCGATGCAAAAAAAGCACACAGTGTGCTTTTAGAAAAGTACTTACTTGACCTGTTAAGTCGTCTAGCCGGAAGAAAATACACCTTGGACGAGTTAGAGGCGGGAGAGGTCTTACCCTCAACACATCTCTTTATTGCAGAGCAGGAAGCACTGTATGCACCCGCTGAGCAAGGACGACCGTCAAGTCATGCTCTAGGAGCACTGCTTGCCCAAGAGTGGCTTGCGTATTCAATGCTGACACGTTTATACGAGGGCGCACGAAATTATCAAAACTTGTATTCCAACAATGATGAATTCCACGAGTGGTGTGAATATTTTTACATCCATATTGGAGAAGCTGAAAAAGAGCATAAAGTTCAGTCACTAATAGCAGCAGCGCTTGAGTGCAGCAACGAAGCTGATTTGGCCGAACTAACCATTGGCTTCAAACGCTTTCTCGACATCACAGAAAACTACTGGAACGGAATAGCACGAGCTATTGAAGACGCTAAGACGTTGGAAATAAACATTTGAAGTGTTCGCACACAAGGAAGCAAATAATCGCAGCCCTGGCCGCTGTCGTACTGTGCTGGGCCTATTCACCGATCGGGATAAACATCGGCCTGCAGGATTATTCTCCGGGGCATCTGGCGTTGCTGCGGTTTTTGATTGCCTCGGTCTTTATGGCGGCTGTTGCGCTGGTGTTGCGCATTGGCCTGCCCCGGCTCAGGGATGTGCCCTGGCTGATCGTGCTGGGCTTTTTCGCCATTGTGCTGCATCACGTGGCGCTCAATTTCGGCCAGCGCTGGATCAGCCCCGGCGCGTCCAGCGTGTTGGCACAATCCGCACCACTGTTCAGCACCCTGATCGCACGGGTGTTTTTGAAAGAAACTGTCAGCGGCTGGCGCTGGTTATGGGTGGCTGTGGGGTTTCTGGGCGCGCTGGTGGTGGTGATCAGCGATAAAGGCCTCGCAGGGTTCAGGCCCCAGGGCTTGCTGGTTTTGCTCGCGGCGTTTTCCTGGAGCGTCTATTTCGCCTTGCAAAAACATTACTCCAACCGCTACAGCCCTTTGACTCTGGTGTGCTACACGATCTGGAGCGGGACCTTGCTGCTGGGTGTATACGTGCCGGGGCTCGTGGATGCAGTCTTGAATGCGCCGGCCCGGGTGAACGGGGCGGTGTTACTGCTGGGGATTTTCCCCAGCGCCCTGGCCTATCTGTTCTGGGCCTTTGTGTTGGCCCGCGCCGAGGTCAGTCGCGTAGTAGGAGTTATGTATTTGATCCCGCCGGTGGCAATGGTGATGGCGGCCGTCGTGTTGGGCAGCACCGTGTCGATGGGGGTGATGGCCGGCGCAGCCATCATATTAGCCAGTGTGATGGCGATGAGTCGCGTGCGGTAAAGACATGCTCTTTATTATTCCTAAAATGAATATATAAATCATTTTATATTCTTTTTTAAAAGCTAATTTTCCTGCAAGACTCTCGTCATAACTCTTCCAACTCATGATGAGAACGAAATGAAAAAATTCACTGCCCTCACCGCCCTGACCCTGGCTGTCCTGTCTGGCCTGGCCCATGCCGATCGTCTGGATGACATCAAAAAATCCGGTGTGCTGCGCGTGGCGTCCTTCGACAGCAACCCGCCATTTGGTTTTGTCGATGCCAACAGCAAGCAGATCGAAGGCCTCGACGTCGACTACGCCAAGGCCATCGCCGACAAGCTGGGCGTGAAGTTGCAGTTGCAGCCAACCAACCCGGCCAACCGCGTACCGCTACTGGTGGCCAACAAGGTGGACCTGGTACTGGCCAACTTCACCATCACCCCCGAGCGCGCCGAGCAGGTGAATTTCAGCATTCCGTACTTTGCTTCGGGCCAGCAATTTATCGTCAAGAAAGGCACCCTCACATCCCCCGAGGAGCTGAACAAATGGCGCGTAGGGGTGGACAAGGGCACGGTCAATGAAGGCGTGCTGCGCGAGAAATTCCCCGGTGCCAAAGTGGTGGCCTACGATGACACCCCGTTCGCCTTCACTGCCCTGCGCAACGGCAACGTCCAGGCCATCACCCAGGACGGCCCGAAGCTGATCGGCCTGCTGGCCAATGTGCCGGACAAGGACAAGTACGAAGTGCCGCCGTTCACCATTTCCAATGACCTGATCGGTGTCGGTATTCCTAAAGGCGAAGCGCGCCTGACCGAGGTGGTTAACCAGACCCTCACCGACCTCGAAGCCCAGGGCAAGGCCCAGGGCATTTATGACGCCTGGTTCGGCCCGACCACCAAGACCCCGCTGACCCGCCTGTACAAGATTGGCGACAAGAGCTAAGCCACTGCCTCTGTGGGAGCGAGCCTGCTCGCGAAGACTTTTCGCGAGCAGGCTCGCTCCCACAGTTCCTGTCTCCTTCAGCCCGTCACGGTCAACCGGACGGGTTTGCTCGTTTCTGGATGGACGCTGTTTCTATGTTCGGTGAACTGCTTGCCCCGCAATACCTGCACTGGTTGCTCGATGGTTTTGTCCTCACCCTGATCCTTTCCCTGCTGACCTGCCTGGTGGCTACCGGGCTGGGGTTTTTGCTGTGCCTGGCACGCATCTCGCCTTTGCGTGTGTGGTCGTGGCCGGCACGGGCCTACCTGGCCCTGTTTCGCAACACGCCACTGCTGGTGCAGCTGTTTTTCTGGTACTTCGGGGTCACGGCCATGCTGCCCGAAGGGCTGGTGATGTGGCTCAACCAGCCGCGCAGCCTGTCACTGGGGCTGTTTGAAGTGGATTGGCCGTCGTTTGAGTTTCTCGCCGGGTTCTGGGGGCTGATGCTCTACACCGCCGCTTTCATTTGCGAGGAGTTTCGCGCCGGTGTCAGTTCGGTGCGGGTGGAACAACGGGCGGCAGGTCTGGCGCTGGGCTTGAGGCCGGCACAGGTGTGGCGCTATATCGTGTTCCCGCAGGCGCTGCGCACGGCGTTGGGACCGTTGCTGGGCCAGTACATGAACGCCCTGAAAAACTCGTCTCTGACCATGGCCATTGGCTTGGCCGAGCTGTCCTACGCCTCGCGTCAGGTCGAGACCGAAACCTTCAAGACCTTTCAGGCCTTCGGTTTTGCCACTCTGCTGTATGTGGCCAGCATTGCCTTGCTCGAAGTACTTGGCCAATTGATTGCACGCAGCAAGTGGTATCGCCAGGGAGGGGTGTAAGTCATGGATTTTTCGGTTATCAGCGACAACTTTTCGTATTTCATGCTCGGCGCCTGGCCCAACGGACCTTTGGGCGGTGCAGCACTGACGCTGCTGCTCAGCCTGTTGTCGGGGATCATCTCGGCACTGCTGGGGCTGGTGCTGGGCATTGCCCTGGTGATGATTCGCGGCAAGGTGCGCTGGCTGTTGTTGGGTGTGCTGGGCTTTTTGCGGGCAATTCCGGTGGTGATGCTGATTTTCTGGAGTTACTTCCTGCTGCCCATCCTGTTCAAGGTCGATGTACCCGCGCTGGCCACCGTGGTGTGCGCGCTGTCGTTGATCGGCGGTGCGTACCTGGCCCACTCGGTGTATGCCGGGATCAGCAGCCTGCCGGCCGGGCAATGGGCGGCGGGCAAGGCTCTCGGCCTGGGTAGCTGGCAAGTGTTGCGTCTGATCATTCTGCCGCAGGCCCTGCCGATGATGCTGCCCTCCTTCCTCAACCAATGGATTTCACTGATCAAGGACACCTCGCTGGCGTACGTGATCGGGGTCGGCGAGCTGTCGTTTGTTGCCACCCAGATCAGCAACCGGGTGATGGTGCACCCGACGGAAATCTTCCTGTTTGTGGCGCTGGTGTACTTTGTGTTGTGCAGTGGCCTGGACTGGATGGCCAATCGGTGGGTCAAGCGCTAACCACCTTCTCACCTGTGGGAGCGGGCTTGCTCGCGATGGCATCACTGCGGTTTGCCTGGCAGACCGCGTTGTCCAAATCGCGGGCAGGCCCGCTCCCACAACGATCAGTGCAAGGTTGCGATCACCGCCCAAACCGGCACAAAGCCCATTGGCAGCCACACGGCCAGTCGCGGCCGATACGGCAACAGCATCAGCAGGCTAAAACCGCTTAACGAGATCATGCCAAACCAGCCCACCGGTCCCATCGCCCAGCCCCAGGCCAACCCGCAAAACCAGAAACTCAGCCCCAGGCTTAGCCAACCGGCAACCCGTAGCACACGGCGCAAGCGGGCCGCAGGCGGCTTTCCCCACACCTGTTTGTAATGACGCTCCAACCCCTGGCACAAGGTAAGCATGCCGATGTAAGCGAACGCCAGTGCAGCAAAATAATCAGCCAGCATCTCAATTTACCTCGGCCATGACGGCGGTTTTTTTACGTGGCACCCGCTCAACCGCCGGTTGCGAAACTTTCCAGCAGGCCCACAGCAACAAAGCGCCCAGGGCCATAGCAGTCAGCTCGACGCCCATGCTGCTGTGCAGTGCCCAAGGCCGGTTGACGGTGAAGACACTCAACAACGGCAAGGCCAGGCACAACCCTCCCGCCAACCCGAGTTGCTCGCGCCAGGCCTGCATGCGCGGGCGCAGCAAGGCATGGGCAAAGCTCAACGCCCACATGCCGAAGAACACATTCAATTCAGCATCCGCCCGTTCGGTCATCCCCGACGGCAACAGCCGGTTGCCCCACAACAGGCTGATGCAGGCCAGGCTCAAGCCCGCCATAACGGTGACGTTAATCGCTTCGACCAGACGGTAGAGCACCTGGGCGACGCGACTTTCACTGGCGTATTTGCGCCGCCGCTTGACCGTGAACAGCACCAGCCCGCTGGCGATCATGGCGCTGCTGATCAGCCCGCAAATAAAGTACAGCCAGCGCATCGGGTAACCGCCGAACTGGGCAAAGTGCAGCCCGGAAATCACCCGATGGGTCAGCACCGTTGGGCGCATTTCAGTGGGGCCGGACAACTGCTCGCCGGTGACGCCGTCAAAGCGCATGCCCTGGCCCTTGGTCAGGGCAATGCGATTGCCCAGGATCGGACGAATCTGGATTTCGGCATTGCTCATGCCGGGGTTGCTGATGCTGATCCCGCCCAACGGCCCCATGACAGCCCGGGCCTGGCTCAGCAACGGCCCCAGGGCCACCAGCGGTGCAGGCTCTGCGGTTGCCGGGCGCTGCACGGCAACGCTGGCCGGCGCCTTGTCCTGTGCCTTGAAAAAGGCCTCGCGGTCACCATCGAACAATGCATCCATGCCCGCCGGCATATAGATCACCAGAAAAATCGCCAGCCCGGTGTAGGTGATCATCAAGTGAAAAGGCAGCAACAGCACGGCACTGGCGTTGTGCGCGTCAAGCCACGAGCGCTGGCCTTTGGCGGGACGAAAGGTGAAGAATTCCTTGAAGAACTTCTTGTGGATCACGATGCCGCTGACCAAAGCCGCGAGCATGCCCATGGCCAGCGCACCCACCAGGTAAATGCCGATCATGCGCGGCATGTGCAGGGTGAAGTGGAACAGAAAGAAAAACCGCCCTCCTACCGTTTCGCGAACCGGCATCACCTCGCCGGTATCCGGGTCCAGGGTCACCGACACGCCATCACGGCGCCCGCCGGTGGAGGCCTGCAATTGCGGCGAGCGCTCATAGGGCAGGCTGATACCCCACTGTTTTGCGTCAGCCTTGTGCGTCTGCAAGTAGCTCAGTGCGCGTTGCGCGGCCTGCTCATCGGTCAGGTGGTGGGCCGGCAGCTCGGGGGTCATCCAGTTGTCGATCTCCTGATCGAACACGGCCAGGCTGCCGGTCAAAAAGATCACGAACAACAACCAGCCGACGATCAGGCCACCCCAGGTGTGCAGCCAGGCCATGGATTGGGTCAGGGTCTGTTTCATCCCAGTCGCTCCAGCAGTTGCGGCCAAAAACCGATGGCGGCCAGAGGCACGGCGAGCACCGCGCCCATCCAGGCCGACCACTGGTGGCGGGCAGCAAATGCCCACAAAATGGCGAAGGTGTAGATCACAAACGACAGCAGGCTGGCGACGATCATCGCGTCTACATTGTCCAGCGGCAGCAGCCGCGCCAATGCCGCAGTAAAGGCATAGGTAAAGACATAACCACCGACCAGTGCTGCCAGTGTGCGAGACACGATCGGCGCCCAGGCCGACGTTGCAAGTTTCATGTGTTCAATCCTCTATCGAGCTCCGGTTTTTTCCTGCGCCAGATGCGACAACGGCGCGACACCCGTTTTCACGGATGTCGCGCCTGCATGGGCCGCGGTGTTGTCAGAACGAACTGGTCACAGACGCAAAGTACGCACGGCCTGCCTCGTTGTAGGTTTGCGCGCCCGCCTCGTCCGAGTTGCCCTTGCGGTACAGTTGCTTGTCGAACAGGTTGTTGATGCCCACCCGCACACTGAAGTTTTTGTTGAACTCATAGCCGCTGCTCAAGCCCACCAGACCATAAGGATCGACGGGCTGCTGCACCGACTTGTCCAGTGCTTCATTGGCGCGGTTGTTGCGCTTGGGCGCTTCCTGCTTGCCGTAGTAAGTCCCGCTGACCTGGAACGACAGTTTTTCGGTGGCGTACCAGTCGAGCATGGTGTTGACGGTGTACTTGGGAATGATGCTCAGCGGGTCGCCGGTTTCCTTGTCCTTGCTTTCGATCATGTAGGTCAGGTTGGTGTTCCAGTCCAGATCCTCACGCAAGCTGACAAACAGGTTGCCTTCCACCCCCTGGACGATGGCCTTGCCGCTGTTTTCCCATTGCAGCACGCGACGGCCGTTGGGCAGGCGGAATGCCGATTCGTTGCTGGCATTGATCTTGTTCTGGTAGTCGTTGCGGAAATAGGTGGCGCTGGTGCGCCAGGTGCCCTTGTCGAACGCCAGACCGATCTCTTTGTTGACGCTGATTTCCGGTTTGAGATCCGGGTTACCCACCAGGTAGCAGCCACCGATATTCACTTCAACCGAGCTGCAGCCACCACCGCGGCTGTACAGCAGGTAGTTGGGGTTGGACTGGTACAGGTTCGGGGTCTTGTAGGCCCGGGCAATACCGCCCTTGATGCTCAACTCATCGGTGAGCTGATGCGAGGCGTTGAGGCTCGGGCTCCAGTTGCCGCCAAATTCGCTGTGGTGATCGAAGCGCACGCCGGGGGTAACGATGGTTTTGGCGCCGACTTCGATATTGTCTTCGACGTAGAACGCATAGCTGTTGGCCGTGGTTTTGGTTTGCGTACGGTCCGTACCCGGCAGGCCGGGTGTGCCGTCAGCCCCCGGATCCCAGCTTTGCGGACGCAACGAGCCCGGGTCATTGAGCGACTCGTAGAGGTATTCACCACCCAGAGTCAGTACCTGGGCGGTGCCCATGTTCAGCGGCAGATTGACCTCACCTGTAGCGCGGGTATTGCGCAGACGCGATTCAAAACTGCCGGCGCTGGCAGAAGGTGCACCTTCACCATAACCGGCCAGGCCTTCGTTGAGACGCGCGTTGCGGGTCAGGTCGTGGGTCAGCGAGGCCGAAGTCGAGCCCCAGTCAAACGAACCATTGTGGGTAGCCGAAAAGGTGCTCCGCTGCAGCACGCTGGTCTCTTTGCCGGTCAGGCTGTTGACGAAGTCACCCCCGCTGTTGAGCATGGTGTCGCCGGCAAAAATATTGCCCTGGCGGCTGTAGCTGGCTTCCAGGTCCAGGCTCTGCTCAGGGGTGAATTGCCAGCTGAGCAGGCCGTTGATGTCTTTGTTGCGCACGCCTTCGCGCCCCGCCACGACGCTGTCGGGGGAGGCCTGGGCAGCGGTATTGATGCCCGGATCGTCAGCATCGGTCTTGTTCAGGCCGCCATACACACGAAACACCAGATCATCCGTGATCGGCCCGCTGAGGTTGAAGTTGGTGCGTTTGCTGACACCTTCGGCGTCGTCTTCCGGCGCCAGGTAATAGGCGGTCAACGAGCCTTTTAGCTTGTCCGATGGACGCTTGGTGATGATATTGACCACCCCGCCCATTGCCCCTGAACCGTAGCGCGCCGCTGCCGGGCCGCGCAGGATCTCGATGCGCTCGACTTCTTCGGCCGGTACCCAGTTGGTTTCGCCACGGGTATCACGGTCGCCGCTCCAGCCATAGCGCTGAGCGTTGCGCGAAGAAGACGGCTTGCCGTCGATGAGGATCAGGGTGTTTTCCGGGCCCATGCCACGCAGGTCGATCTGCCGGTTATTGCCGCGGGCGCCGCTGGAACTGTTACCGGTGAGGTTGACCCCGGGTTCGCGACGAATGATGTCGGACAGGTCATTGGCCGGCGGGCGTTTCTTGATGTCTTCGGCGGTGATGATCGACACGCCGGGTGCCTGCTTCAGCTCCTGGGCAGCAGTGCCCAATACACGGGTTTCTTCGAGTTGCAACGCCTGGCGGGTGCCATCCACCGGCAAATCGGTGGCCTCTACCGGTACTTCGTCACGCTCACGCTCAAGTGCGTCGGCAAGCAGGGTGGGCGAAGCCAGAGCGGCCATGAGAGCCAGTGAAAGATGACTGCGGTTGAATCGAGACGACATGTCCAGTTGATCCCTTAACAATGGAGTGTGCTCAGCAGGCCAAAGGCTGGTAATTGCTGACGCACGACCTCGAAAGGACCTACGTGTTTAGCTTTCCCCGGCACTGCCAGGGCTGCGATGATAGGGACTCTCATTTGAGAGTAAAGCGCAAATGACATCAATACTCATTTGGAAGTTCCGCAATCCCTTTGTTTTAGAGCCTTTTCCTACATAAAATAATTAATACAAAATGTAACAATGCCTTTGGATCAACAAATCCCCCTGCCCTGTACAATCCTTCATCCTACTTTTTTGAGCCTTATCGCCATGACTGACGAACTGCACATCACTGACCTGTTACCCGGAGACGGTAAAGCGGTGGTCAAAGGTGCCCTGATTACCACGCACTACACCGGCTGGCTCGAAGACGGCACGGTATTCGACTCTTCACATCAGCGCGGCAAGCCGTTCCAGTGCGTGATCGGCACCGGGCGAGTGATCAAGGGCTGGGACCAAGATCTTTGTTTGTTACACTCCCACGCAACTAGCCATTTCCCGCGTGTGATCAATGCCAAGCGCCATCAGCTACATTCGGTTTTCCAGCTCCAAGCAATCGGACGGTAACAGTCACCAGCGTCAAATGGAGGCTGCACAACGCTGGTTGATCAACAACCCCTCCTACACCGCATCCGCAATGAACTTTGAAGACCTCGGCGTCTCAGGGTTTCACGGAGACCACATTAAGGACGGAGGTGGCTGGGCAAAGTTGCTGCTGGCTGTTGAGGCAGGTCACATCAAGGCTGGTGATGTTGTACTAGTTGAGGCGATGGATCGCACGGGACGCCTCCCGGCTCTTCAGATGATTGAAATCATCAGACCAGTGTTACAAGCCGGTATTGCAATAATAACGCTGGATGACAACAACAAGTTTGATGAGGATAGTCTAAACGGGCCACAGATTTTCCTGCTGGTAGCAAAGATTCAAGCTGCACATGGGTATTCCAAAATACTCAGCGAGCGAACTAAAGAGAGCTACCAGATCAGAAAGGAAAAAGCCCGCAGAGGTGAAAAAGTCAAAAGGGGTGTTCCAATCTGGTTAACTTCCGATGGCGAGCTTAAAGACCATCTTGCCCCCCACATCAAAGAAGTCTTTGAGTTGTATATCAATGGGGTAGGAAAGAACACAATTGCCAACAGACTCAGAGCATCAGGCATCCCTGAGTTTAAAACTTGTTCTGGCCCTACGGTCGATAGTTGGTTGCAGAACACCACTACCATCGGTTATTGGGATGACATACCTAACGTTTACCCTGCAGTAGTATCGCGAGAGGTGTTCTTACAGGCACAGAACAGACGGAAGGAATTAGCTACAGCAGCACCATCCAGAACACCAAAGAACTTTCTAGTTGGATTAGCAAAGTGTGGAATGTGTGATGGCAACCTTGTCTTCCACAACAAAGACGGCAAACCTCATAGCATGCGGTGTTTGACCAATCACCGCCTCGGCGCTAACGGATGCACCAATAACAAATCATTCCCGCACAGTGTCATATGGTATGTATACACACTTACATCCAGTTCGCACTTCAAAATGGCTTTGGAGAAAGTCGAGCTAACCGCCACTGACAAGAGAAAACTAACAGTGACGGCAGAGTTAGAAGAACTACAAGTTAGGATTGATCGAGCAGTAAGCGCGCTTATCAACCTACCTGACATGCCAGAGCTGATTAGTTCTATTAGAGAACTAAACTCTCAGCGTGACAGCTTCCAAAACGAGCTATTAATCTTGGATCGCACAGTAGATGACAGCGAGAAAAACCCGCTCAACTTTACTAGCGCACTTGCAGAAGATGACTTACTTGCAAATGACCCTATCAGACTTAACTCAATGTTGAAAGGAGTTGGATACACCATAACTACATACACTGATGGCTTGATTGTTGTGGCTGGTTATTTAGAACCTTGGCTATATACCGGGGTAGCGCGGAAGGGTAATCGCACATTCGGGTACAAGGTGCAACACCTTGCAATGGAGCCGATAATCTCCCCTGAAATCAATATACCAACTTGGGGCAAGTCAACAGATGACAGAATGGAGCAGCTCAGATATGTACTCCGGCGCGACCACAAGCTGATGTCAATAGGCAGGGAAGTCGAAGCCGAGTTTTTTGATTAACATTGCATACGCATGATGGTTAATTTCTATCAATATGCAAATATCAATTGACAAAATCAATGAATCGTAGTAGAATACACGTATAAGGAAGAAACACTTCAGACCCTCCGCATTTCCCTTCTAGTTGGTGCATGAGCGGTTTGAAGAGTTATGACCCCAAACATGTGGTCATTGTTGTAGTTGGCACTACCCTCTTTGTCAGCTACGGCCTTCCTTCCCAATCTATCAATACATAAGACACCACATGCGCAATGCTGTGGTGTTTTTGTTTGCCTGCAAGAACATCCGTACACCAACCCCATACCTATAATTTCTCAAAGGAGGATCATACATGGCCAACAACAAACTGTGCCTGCATTGCGGCAAAAGTCTTATCAACAAACGAGCAGATGCCAAGTACTGCAATGCTGTTCACAGGGTTGCTCAATGGCGCGTCAATCAAGAGCGCAGTGTTTCAATCAAACTAGCCGTGACGAACGCCCAGTTCATTCAGTGGAAGGCCGAGGCTAATGTTAGCGGGCTTTTGATAAACGCCTTCTTGCTGAGCAAGATCACTAACACCAATCAAGGAGCAACAGCATGAACATCAAAATTTCTGATAAAGCTTCTGCGCAACTAAATAACATCATGTACTTGCTTGGCAAGCAGAATGCCAACTTTGTGGTGGCGCAGATGATCAATGTCTTTGAACTCGATCTATCGAAGCCCAAGCCAAAGACAAAGTGATATCGACTCACGACCTCATACAAGGCTGCCAGGGCGCTGACATATCAAGATTCACCCACACTATTAGCTAAGCCGCAAGAACCCTTAAATATTCTCGCAGGAACCTACATGCGGTTTTTTCGCAAACCATTCAACCATTCTCACACATGGAGTTAAATAAATGACCTTCCAAGAGCGAATAAACTACGCCCGTGAACGCAACAAACAACACCCAAACAAGATCACTACAACCACTGCCAAACCAAACAAGCCTCAAATCACGCTAGAACAATATCGCACCTACATCATTACCAATGCACTAATCAAACTCAAACAAAAGAAGGAGAACATTTAATGACCAACACCAAGAAAACTATCCAAGGCATCCCGGCAAAGTTTGATGCACGCGAGCTAAATCGTCGCCAGCAACAACATAAAGCTGCATACCAACAAACAAGCCAATGTTGCGAGATTATTAGAGGAGCAATTCCCCAGCAATTCCTGCAAGCAGTTTCTGACAAAATGGCAACAGGGTACACTCTCTCAAAATTTCCAATCACGATGGAAATTTTGAATTATTCAGCACACTTAGTGAAACCCCCTGCATTGCAGGAAGTTGATATTGCCATCATCAATAATGATGTTCGCGATGCTTACAGGGCAGAACTGGAGGCATCTCACGAAGACTACAAACAACGATTGTACGAGCAACTGGTGCAGGCTGAAGAGTCCAAACAAGCTGCCAAAGCTCAGACTGCGAAAGATAAGGTTTATGCTGACTTGAAGCGTCAGGCTGATCAGACTTATTCACCGCTGGTCTTCCCTGAAGCCTGACCGTAATCAGGTGTGAAATCACGCCGCCAACCACCCTGCCAACACCGTAGACTTCACGTAGAAGCGCCTCAAACCTCGATGTTCATTGGTTGTCGTCATGCTGATGGTTACGCACGCCCTCCGATCTTTCCAAAAACATTGATTACCGTCATACTACGGAAAATCACCTCAAATTCTCATCCCGAAAACCTCTTGGAATTTACCACCCCCAGCCTTTACTGGCGGGCGTTTGCTCGATTCTTTGGGGTTACGCAAAAATCATGAGTGAGATGCAGTTATAGGTATACATGAACAAGGACTGAAAATTGAGCGAATCTCCATCAGACAGAACGGTGCGGCAGTACCTAAAACTCCACCTAAGCACACAGTGGCGCTACCAACACAGTATCTTCTACGCCAGCCCTGAAGACAGCGTGAGCCTCCTAACCGATCAGGTGCGATTCAAGGAGGCTCTGAGGAAACATGCACCAGATCAACCCTTCCTTTGCCGCATCCAGTTGCTGGATAAAGAAGAGCTACAAGCCATCTTGGTTATTTACACAACTGGTAAAGTTCATGGACTGACTGAGCTGGCCTGCAAGACTTTCAAGCAACCAATGAACACTCTTGGTCGTGGCTTGCCTGATAGTCGCCGTGATGGCGCTGCTGCCACAATCAAACGTGAAGCCGCCCACAATCTGGCTGAATTCTTTGAAATGAGCAAGGTAAGGCGCTGGAGTGTGCTTAACAAGCCACTGATTGAGCCAAGCCTTCAGTACAAACACAAAACGCCGATCACAGATGCACCAGACAACTTTTGACCTGCACTACACCATAGGTTGTGCAATACGGTTTTTGCTCCCTTGACACCCACGATGGGTCACAGAGTGACACCCAAAATGGGTGAATAATAAGATCAATCTTTCAACAAGAACGAAAAGAACAATCGCTTCGCTCTTGTTCCCACCACAGATCATCCTGATCAAGCGCACAGTGTCCGGCAGCTTTTGCCGTTGCTCTTAAGCCAGTGAGCGATAAGCGAGAAAGCTCTTGATGCTTTTGCCGTCAATCCACTGACAGTCTCCTTGGCTATACGCCACTCACAGCCTTGGCAACCAGCCCTACCTGAACTCCTGATAGATCAACACAAGCTTTCAGTACAAAGCCGATTGAACCACCGCTCATTGTGTGGGATCAATCCCTAACGAATACAGTTGCTCTTTGAATTGCGGCACTACTGCTTGGCAGTAGACATTCCCGCCAGTATTCCGAAACAAATTCAGGGAATATCGATAGGTAATAGCATTCATTACTGGACCAATATAATCATGTTTCATTGCTCTAAGATCATCGATGTGCGAAGCATTACCTGTGGCGTCCTTCAATAACTCGCAATACTTTACAAAAAGCTCTATTGAATCCTCGGTTGCTGCAGCCTTCGGATTGTCAGCTCTTCGCTGCTCTGCCTGCTCTCTCTTTCTGTTGCTTTCTATGGCCCTTGCTTCGGCTACCGACTTCTGCCGTCCAATGTGCTGTTCAACTTCTGCTCTTATGATGTCGTAGTTGATGTCACAACGAGCCATAGAAGGGCCACCGTTATAGGCCAAGTAAACTACGCCATCCTTTTCGTCATACCGCAAATAACCTTGCAGGCGTTTAGCGGGCGTTAATGATCCAGAAGCAACGCAGTTGTCTAGGTACTGTAGGCCAGTTGAGTGAAAGCCTTCCAGAAATATGCCATCCCATCGCTGATATCCAGCTTCAGGTGTGTAAACGACATAACCCTTTGTAGGATTGTCGTAAGGCTTGGCAGCTATCTTTTCTTGAGCGACACACCCAACGACAATTAGGGTTAGAGGCAGCATTAGAATCTTGTGCAATTGTCGTTATCCCAGTCATCAGAGTCACGACCTCATAGTGCAGTACATCACTATGAATGTCACGACAGGCACTCTCAAGCCGAGGGAGTGCCCAGTATCAACAAACGACCGTTTAACGACACCAGTGAAACAGGGTGCATTCTGGTATCGCAAAATAAGGGTTGACCATACTTTGCGATACCATTATCGTGATACCACCTTAAGCGATACCGATTTTCAAGGAGATATCCATGTCACGCACCTTCCTGTACTGCCGAGTCAGTACCGCAACACAGTTCACCGAAAACCAAGTGCAGGAAGTGAAAGCCGCAGGTTTCGACGTACAGCCCGGTCGAGTGATTGAGGAAACCGTGTCAGGCAGTGTTGCCGCTAAGGAGCGTGCTGGCTTCCAAAAGCTGCTTGAGCGCATGGAAGGTGGAGACGTGCTGATCGTCACCAAGCTTGACCGCTTAGGTCGCAACGCTATGGACGTGCGCCAGACAGTTGAAAGCCTTGAAGCCACTGGTATCCGTGTTCACTGCCTCGCACTCGGCGGTGTAGACCTAACCAGCCCAGCGGGCAAGATGACCATGCAGGTGCTGGGTGCAGTGGCTGAGTTTGAACGTGACCTGCTGATCGAGCGCACACAGTCAGGTTTGAAGCGTGCCAAGGCCGAAGGTAAGACGTTAGGTCGCCCCAAAGCTAACGACACCACAGCCGCCGTACAGAACCTCAAAGCCGAAGGCATGTCACAGTCAGAAGTGGCATCAGAGCTTAGAATCGGCATTGCCACAGTTAAGCGCCACTGGAATAGAACATAACCCACTGTTGGGCCAATCAGACGCGCCAGCACCGAAGCAATGGGGTTGTAAGGGTTGTGTGGTGAACGCCGCTTTAACAGCGCTGTAGCCGTTGAAACAAAGGCTATTGATCGATCCCTGATGATGCAGCCCGGTAACAAAGAGGGATTTGGCATTTGTCAGAGCGCACGGTCTGCTCAGGATGTCCGAGGGGTTAAGCCTTGCTCCTATCCCCACTGAGGATTTCCCACCTGCCAATCCGCAAGATTGATCGGAAATGCCAAACTGAAATTCCGGGGGAAATTGAGTCGTGTTGCCACAAGAGAAATAGTTGCGACATCGGCCTGATGGGCATGCAGGTCGGCGGCAAGCGCGCACTGCAGGTACCCGCGCACCTGGCCTATGGTGAAAGAAGCATGGGCGCGCATATCACACCGAACTCCAACCTGCGGTTTGAGATCGAACTGCTGGAAGTGCTTACACGCGACGATTGAGCGCGACTGCAGGTTGCGCACTAATAGGGAGTTAAATGCTGGTGAATCGATTTTTCAGGTGTTGTTTACCGATTATTCCGCTAATGGTACTGGCAGGTTGCAGCAGTCAGAGCACACAAACACTGCCAAGCCGGACTCCCGACCAGACCCGCGCCCGCATTGTGCAACTGCTCCCGGCCAAGGTTGCAGACCGCACCGGCTGGGCAACGGATATCCAGGTCGCATTCACTGCCCAAGGCCTGGCGGCCACCGATGAAAACCTCTGTTCCGTGCTGGCTGTGACCGAGCAGGAATCGACCTTTCAGGCCGACCCGCCGGTACCGGGCCTGGGCAAGATCGCCCGCAGCGAAATCAACCGCCGCGCCGGCAAGCTGCATATCCCCGAATTTGTAGTGCGCAGTGCCTTGAGCATCACTTCGCCCGACGGCAAAACCTATAACCAACGCCTGGATGCGGCCCGCACCGAGGGCCAGTTGAGCGCCATTTTTGATGATTTCATCGGCATGGTGCCACTGGGCAAAAGCTTGTTTGGCGGCTTGAACCCGGTGCATACCGGCGGGCCAATGCAGGTCAGCATCGCTTTTGCCGAAAAGCGTGCACGGGACTATCCCTACCCGGTGGCCCACTCGATCCGCCAGGAAGTCTTCACCCGCCGCGGTGGCATGTATTTCGGCATCGCCCATCTGCTCGGTTACCCGGTGGACTACAACCAGTCGCTGTACCGTTTTGCCGACTTCAACGCGGGCTGGTACGCCAGCCGCAATGCCGCTTTTCAGAATGCCGTCAGCCGTGCATCTGGCATACCGCTGGCACTGGATGGCGACCTGACTATTCCGGGCTCTTACGCGGTTGGCTCCACCGAGCGGGCTGTACGCGCCCTGGGCAAGCAACTGGGCCTGAGCAATAACGCTATCCGCCGTCAGCTTGAAAAAGGCGACAGCCTGGACTTCAACGAAACCGACCTGTACCAGGACGTGTTCGCCCTCGCCGACCGCCAGCAAGGCAAGCCGCTGCCCCGTGCGGTATTACCGGGCATCACCCTGCAAAGCCCGAAAATCACCCGCAACCTGACCACCGCCTGGTTTGCCCAGCGGGTTGATGAACGCCGTCAGCGTTGCATCAGCCGGGCAGCGGCCAGCCGTTGATTTTCTGTGGGAGCGAGCCTGCTCGCGAGGGTATCGACACGATCTACCTCACAGACCGTGTCGTCAGTATCGCGAGCAGGCTCGCTGCCACAAAGAGAGGTGCGCAGGCCTGCGAGCAAACGCACAGCTAAAATGCTACAAATTATGTAGCCAGCGCATGCAGGCCTTGTAGTCCCTTGGGCAGGCTGCGATAAGCTGCGCCGCAAGTTCAATCAACAGTCATCAGGAATAATTGATATGTGCGTGGTTTTTGCATGAAATGGCTCAAAGGCATCATTCTGGGGGTCATCCTGCTGGCAGTCGGCGCCGTGGGGCTGGGGCTGTTTTACTTTCTGCCCCAGCACGATGTGGTGATGGTCACGGGGGTTGAGGTCAAGCGCATGGATCACAACGGTGTGATCAGCGCAGAAAACCCGGCTGACGGCCCGACCCGGGATGTGTATTTCATCAACACTGAAGACCCGGTGACCAAGGAGGTCATGGTTTATCGCAACGAAGACACCGGCTGGTCCTTCCCCTGGTATTTCAAGTTCGACTCTGCCGATATCCAGGCCAAGGCCCAGGGTTACTCCCGCGATGCCAACCAGCTGGCGCTGATCCGCTACTACGGCTGGCGTATCAAGATCTTCTCGGTATTTCCCAATATCACCGCGATCGAAGCCACCAACAGCCGGGATGAGCCTTTCCCCTGGTTCAACACGGTGTTCTTCAGCGTGCTGGCACTGCTCTTGATCGTGATTGCCATCTTTATCAAGCGTCGCGTCAAACGTCGCCCGCAAATGCCGCTCAATTGATCGCTGCGCCCCTGCGGGAGCGCATTCCAGGGGCCGTCAATCGGTCACCCGCGACACCCTTCCCTGCGGCCACACCGGCAGTCCTTGACCTCAAGGTTTGCCGGTAGCAACAGCCAGCTCGTCTGACACCTCACCATCGGCCTCGCGCTCATGCTCCAGCACCGCCTGGGCCAGGTCTTCGGTGACGCGCATCTCGACCCCGACGGCCGACATTTGTGCCGCCGCGGTAAAGGGTGCAGCGGTCACTGGCTCCGAGCCCTTGGCACGACGCCAGGCAAACAGCAGCACCAGGCCCACGTTCAGCGCTGCCAGGGCCCAGAACAGCCCGGCCTCACCGACCCGGGTCATCAGCGGCGAAATCACCAGCGGGCTGATGGCACAGCCCAGGGAGTTGATCAGCAACAGGCCCTGGATCATGCTCACAATCGCCCCCGACGATGCCCGATCCGCCGCATGGCTGACCGCCACCGGGTAAATCGCGAAGATACCGCCCCCCAGCAGAAAAAACGCCACTACCAGCAGCGGCGAACCCGCTGGCAGCATCAGGATGATCAATGACAGCACTGCGCAGGCAGCGCCCAGCACGATCAATACCAGATGCCGGTCCTGATGGTCCGACCAGCGCCCGACCGGGTACTGCAACAGCATGGCGCCAAGAATGACCCAGGCCATCATATGCCCGACCTCGGTCACGTCCAGGCCGATACGTTGCAGGTACAAGGGCAGCAACGCATACACCGCGGCAATGGCAATACCCGAACCAAAACAGCCAATCACCCCGGTGGGCGTGGCACGCAGCAACTGCAAGGGCATCAGCGGTTCTGCGCGCTCAACAATCGGGGTTGCCCGCGGCAACATGACAATGGGCAACAACGATAGCGAGGCCAATATGGCGGCGATCATAAAGGGCACCGTGTCACCGGTCAGGGCAATGGCGCCCAGGTTGACCTGCCCCAGCAACCCCGCACCGTAGAGGGCAATCATGTACAAAGCCAGCAGGCGCCCGCGAATCTTGGGGTCGGCGGCCATCAACAACCAGCTTTCCACCACCAGGAATACGCCGACGCTGGCCCAACCGTTGACCAGGCGCAGGACAAACCATGTCCAGGGCTCGGATGACATGCCCTGGAACAGGATCGAGGTGGCAATCAATGCCGCGAAGCAGCTGTAGGCGCGGATATGGCCGATGCGTACGATCAGCCGGTCATTGAAGATCGAGCCCAGGGTCAGCCCGATAAAATAAGCGGAAGACACGATACCGACCATGGTCGCCGACTGGCCCATGGTGTCCAGGCGCAGTGTGGTCAACGAGGCAAGCATGCCGTTGCCGATACTGATGATAAACAGCCCAAGTAACGGCGCCAGCGCCATCGCCAGCAATTGGACAGACATGATTGACTCAAGACCTCATTGATCAATGGATAACCCGCTCGGGCAAAAGCACAGCGGCACCTGCCGGCAAAGGCCGGGGCGAGACAGAAAAACCGGGGTGTGTGATTGTGCATCCTCGACGCCACGGACGTGGCCGGCGAGTGACAGGCAGGGCTCAAGACAAGCATCGACCAGGCAGAATCAGGGCGCGCATAGTAGCCGCAGACAGGTACAAGTTGAAGAGCGCGGCCCGGGATTTGTCAGGCCATTTTGACGCAGGTACCCTCCCCCTTGTTACCCGGCTCTGGAACCGTGCCTTTTTATCCGGTACATGTCGCCATCGGCATGGCTGAGCAACGTATCGGCATCCTCTCCGTCCACGGGGTAAAAGGCCATGCCAATACTGCAAGACGGCATTTTGATCCCGCCGAATTCAGCCCCGAGCGGCTCGGCCATCGCCGCAGTAATCTGTTCGATTTTCCAGGCCACGTCATCCGCGGACTGGATGTCGGTCAACAGCACGGTGAACTCATCACCGCCCATGCGCGCCACCGTGTCCGATTCGCGCACACAACGGTGCAGGCGTTGCGCAGCCATGCACAACACGCGATCGCCCATGGCATGCCCATAGACATCATTGATGTCCTTGAAGTCATTCATATCCACAAACAGCAGGGCCAGGGTGCCTTGGCGCCGGTGTGCTGCACGCAGGGCAGATTCCAGGCGGTCATTGAACAGCGAGCGGTTAGTCAGTTTGGTCAGCGGGTCGTGATGGGCCAGAAAACGCAATTCGTCCTCGGCCGCCCTCAAGGCTGTCACGTCCCGCGCAACCCCGATCCGCGCACCGACATCCTCAGACCAGAAGGCAGCCCAGAGGATATGCACGACAGCGCCATCCTTGCGCACATAACGGTTGCGAAAATCGACATGAGCCTGGCCATTCATCACCCGAACAATGGAGGCCCGTGAAATCGCCAGGTCTTCAGGGTGTATATAGTCCGTGATCAAGGTCCCCGTAAGCTCGTCGGCACGGTAGCCGAGCAGGGTCTGGCAGGCATCACTGACAAAGGCAATCCGGTTGTCCCTGTCGACCACAAACACCGTGTCCAGCATCAGGTGGATCAGTTTGGGATAGAGCGCCTGCAGGTCAACGGCCATAGCTCAGGGTGTCCGATTTGAAAATCGCCTTGATCATAGCCTGATAGCAAAGCAATGGCCAAATTACCATTTTATGTGGCATTTTTGGCGTCAAAATCCGGACGCCCACTTCTCTCACAGTGACATCCAACGGATTGCATCGAGGTGCTAAAGTCAGCATTTGCTCAAACACAGGGACGACCCATGACAGGGCGATATCAAGGAAGCTGCCTGTGTGCAGCGGTCCGTTATGAACTGCTCACAACGCCAAAAGCAGTGAGTCATTGCCATTGCGGACAGTGCCGCAAAGGCCATGGCGCAGCATTCGCCTCCTATGCCAGCATTGCGCGCAGCGCATTGCGGATAGTCCAAGGGGCGGACAGGATCACGGCCTACTCTTCTTCGCCGTCAGTGCTGCGCGAGTTCTGCTCTCAGTGCGGTTCGACCCTGTTCTGGTCACGCAGCGAAGGTGAATTTGCCGACTGGATTTCCATAGCACTGGGCACGCTCGACAGCCCCTTTGTGGCACAAAAGCAAACACACCTTTACCTCGACTCGCCTGTGCACTGGGTTTGACCCTCGCCCTTTGGGAGAGGGTCAGGGCGAGGGGCTTTCAACCCCTTCGCCTTGTTATCAGCCCTTGGCCGCCATGGCCGTCACTTCAACCCGCATCCCCGCAACGGCCAGCTCGGCCACGCCCACAGCTGCCCGCACCGGCCAAGGCTTGGCAAAAAATCGCTTGTACACTTCATTGAACGCTGCCCGATCAGCCATATCGGTCAGGTAAATGGTCAGGTGCAACACCCGCTCCATCGAGCTGCCCGCCTTCTCCAGCGCCAGCTTGAGCGCCTGCAATGTGCACTCGCTCTGCTCGACAATCCCGCCCAGTTCCAGGCTGCCATCCGCACGGGTTGGAATCTGCGTCGAAACCAGCAAACCCGCAAAGCCGGCAACATCCGAAGAGATGGAGTCCGCATCAGGATCGGGGATGAAAGTCAGGTCGTGTTGCGACATAAGTGATCACTCGCTTGAGTTAAAACACCCATTGTCCAACGTCCGCTCGCGCCGTGCGCGTCTTTTTGCGCAGCAGCACATTGTCGTGCTTGGCTAAAACTGCCCGTGATCCATTACCATGCGCTTCGCCATGACGTCGTTGCATAGCCTGGAGTGCTCTGTGGAAATCAAACACCTGCGATCATTTGTGACCCTGGCCGAAGAGCTGCACTTCGGCCGCGCCGCGCAACGGCTGTCCATCGTGCAACCGGCCCTGAGCATGCAGATCAAAATGCTTGAAGAAGAGCTGGGGGTGCGTTTGTTCGAGCGTAACCGGCACTCGGTGGCACTGACCGAAGTGGGCACTCTCTTCCTGCCCGAAGCCAGGGCCACGCTCTACCAGTCGGCCCATGCCGCGGATGTAGCCAGGGCGTGCGGGCGCGGCGAAATCGGCCGGGTACGCTTTGGTTTTGTATCCTCGGTACTGCCCCAATTGCTGCCAAGGCTGATCCGCTCGCTGCATGCCCGCTTCCCGCGCATCGAACTGGAACTCAAGGACATGCCGGGCCCGGATCAGGCCGTAGCACTGAAAAACGGCCAGCTTGATTTCGGACTGATGCGTCTGCCGGCCACCATCCCGGGCATCCAGACCCGCGAAGTGCTGCAGGAAAGCTTTATTGTCGCCCTGCCCGGCGACCATCCGCTGGTGGCCTGCACCAGCCTGCACCCAACCGACCTGAGCCAGCTGCCGGTGTTTATCCTGGCCCGGCGCTACGCCCCCGGTTTTTACGATGAAGTGATGCAGGCGCTCACCCACCGGGGCGCGCATCTGCAAAATGCAACCGAGCTGGGCGAGTTCACCACCATGCTTGCGCTGGTCTCTGCCGGGTTGGGGGTCGGTTTGCTGCCGGCCAATGCCGGCCGCGCATTACCTGCCAATGTCATCTCCAGGCCGCTGGAACTGCAGGACTACCGGGCAACGACGGGGCTGGCATGGACGGAGCTCAACAGCGCAGTGAAAAGCACCGTGTTCAGCTTGCTGGATGAGCTCTTTGCGCCGGGTCAGCAGCCCGTTGAGCACTGAGCAAAACCAGCATCTCCTTGCCCGCCATGATCAGCTCAGGGCACGCACCATTGACCTGGCAGGACACGATCAGGCCCTCGCCGATCAGCAGTAACTGCATGGCTGCCACGCGCGGATTCATATAGCCCGCTTGCGCACATATTTCTTCAAGATAGGCCTGAAGGGCCTGCTTGTGCTGGTGCGCCAGCCTGTGCGGCTGCTCTGACAGACTGGCATATTCAGCGGATGCATTGATAAAGGCACAGCCGTAAAAATCCGCTTCCTGAACCCAGGATGCTATGAAGTCAAGGTAGCCAGCCGGGCGCTGTGAGACCGCAACCGCATCCACTGCCGCTCGCACTTTCGCCATGAACTCGTTGTGGCGGAGTTCCAGAGCTGCCTCGACCAGATGGTCCTTGCTGGAAAAATGCCGGTATAGCGTCTTCTTGGTAACGCCTGCCTCCTGGCTCAACTGCTCCACCCCGGTGGCGTGAAAACCCTGTCGATAGAACAGGCGCAGGGCGGCGCGGGTGATTGCATCAGACGTACTCATGGGTACTGGCCTCCTGTGGAATGCAACACAGTGTATACCGATCGGTTGACTTGCAGGTATACCGATCGGTATCCTTTTGTCACATCCCCCGTCGCGAGTACTCCCATGTCTGCACGTCGCCTGCTCACATCCGGTGCGCCAGCCGCACCCTCCCTGCGTTTTACGCTGACATCGTTTATGGGTGCAGTCATCGCCATTGGTGCTACTGGCTGGCTGAGCAACCTGTCAGGCACTCCATGGCTTATGGCTTCAATGGGGGCCAGTTGCGTATTGGCCTTTGGCGTCCCCGACTCGCCGCTGGCTCAACCACGCAGCATCATCGGCGGGCATGTCATATCCACCCTGGTCGGACTGATTATTTTGCATACCCTGGGCAATTCGTGGTGGGCCTGCGCGTTGGCCGTCGGGCTGGCTCTGGTTGCCATGCAACAGTCCCGTACCCTGCATGCCCCGGCAGGGGCCAACCCGATTGTGGTGTTGATGACCGGCGCGCCGCTGTCTTTTCTGCTGACCCCGGTGCTGGCGGGCTCCATCGTGATCGTGGTGGTTGCCTGGTGCCTGAATAACACACGCCACCGCGGCAGTTACCCCAAGTACTGGTGGTAGTGCGCTGCCTGCAACACCAAAGTAAATGATAAACATTCCTGCTGCTGATACGATTCAGCCCCGCTGCCGAGTCTGAAACGCGCGTCATAGACGTTTCAACCAACGCACTGAACAGCGAAGCATCAACAACTTCGCACCGTTTATTGCCCGGTTCTCGGCAGCGCGTTCAGTTATCTGCCGTCATTGGTGTGGAGTGTTACGGATGTTGCAAAGGAAGCATGGATTCAAACGGGCAGGCTTTGTGCCACTGGGTGTATGTACCGGCCTGGTGATCAGTTGCACGGTGCTTGCGGGTGAAAACGCGCCCATGCAACTGCCCAGTATTCAGGTCGACGGCGTGCAATCTGCCGAAGACGATACGGACTACCGTGCGGGCTACAGCTCGACGGCTGACAAGACTGAAACGCCCTTTCTGCAGCAGTCGCAAGTGGTCGATACAGTGACCCGCCAGCAACTCAAGGATCAAGCACCGCAAACCCTCGAAGACGTAATCAAGTTCATGCCCGGGGTGGTGGTCAGCAATAACTTCGGCGGTACCCAGGACAGTTTTATCAAGCGCGGATTCGGTAATTCCGATGATGGCGGCGTATTGCGCGATGGTGTACGCATGCCCATCGGCCGCAACTTTCAACGTGTCACCACCGAGCGCGTGGAGATGCTCAAGGGCCCTGCTTCACTGCTCTACGGCATGCAGGAACCCGGCGGAGTGATCAACGTGATCACGAAAAAACCGCAGTACCAATGGAACAGCACACTGGGCGGCACCCTGAGCGATCAGGGCGGTGGCGATGGCTGGTTCGATGTCACCGGGCCGCTGGGTGACAGCGGGTTCGCCTTTCGATTGATCGGGCAAAACCGCGACGAGGATTACTGGCGCAACTTTGGTCAGAACAAGTCGAAACTGGTCGCCCCTTCGCTGTCCTACGAGTCTGACGATCTGTCGTTTCTCGCCGCTTATGAATACAACGACTACAGCAATACCCTGGACCGTGGCGCGCTGTTCTACAACGGCCATCATGTGGGCAGCCGCGACAAACGCCTGGACGAAAAATGGACCCGCGCCCAAGGCCAGCGCCAGTCGCTCAACACCACCACCGAGTACCGCCTCGACCCCACTTCAAGGGTGCGCCTGACCACGGGCTGGGTGTATGACCATTACAACGACTACCAGGCCGACCCCAGTGAATATCGCCCGGCAACAGGCGAGCTGACCCGGCGGTTTCGTCGTAACGTGGGCGCCAACCGGGAGAACGCTTACCTGTCGCTGGACTGGATTGGTAACAAGACCTGGCTCGGTATCGATCACGACCTGGTCACGGGTGTCGACTATGAAACCCGCCGCGAAGCCAACGGCGACTTCCTGCAAAGCAGCAATGTCGGCGGTTTCTACCCGGCCGATCCGCAGTATGGCCTGCTGCCGCCGGTGGGTAAGGTGAACCCGTCCAACACCAACGGCAAAAGCCATATCAAGGGCCAGTCGCTGTACGTCAAAGACACTATCCACCTGGGCGAAAAATGGATTCTGGCCCCGGGCCTGCGCTATCAGCATTATTCGATCGACTCTGGCGCGGGCCTGGACTTCAAGCAAACCACCGATGAGGGCGAATCCAGGCTTTTGCCCTTCCTGGGGCTGGTGTATCAGATGCGTGACGACCTCTCGCTGTATGGCAACTACAGCCAGTCATTCGCACCCAATGAGATGGAAACCGGCACCACGTTCGAAGGCACCTACAAGTCTGAAACCGGCCGCCAGTACGAAGTCGGCATGAAGTATGACAACGGCGACTGGACCAGCCAGCTGGCGGTGTACGACATCCTGAAAAAGAACGTACAACAGAACACCGGCGAGCTCGACGCGTTCGGCAATATGATCCAGCGTATTGCCGGTGAAGTGCAGTCAAACGGTCTGGAATGGAGCATGAGCGGACGCCTGAACGCGCAGTGGAGCGTCATCGCCAACTACGCCTACACCGATGCACGGATCAAAAAGGACACCCGGCAAACCGAGGGCAACCGCCTGTTCAACGTGGCCCGTCACGTGGGCGGGGCTTACCTGACCTATGAAGTTCCGGCCGATATTTTCGCCGGGCGCTTGCGCCTGGGCTCCGGGGCCCGTTATGTGGGCAAGCGCGCAGGGGATATCAGCAACTCTTTCGAGCTGCCGGACTACACCACGGTGGATGCTTTTGCATCCTGGAAGACCAGCCATCTGCTGGGCAAGGAAACCTCACTGCAGCTCAACGCCAGCAACCTGACCGATCGCAGCTACTTTGTGGCTTCGGGCGGCAACACCCGGCGTGTGAGTTGGGGAGAAGGAAGGACGCTGCGCCTGACTGGAGAAGTCAGCTTCTAGCCTGACAGGCAGGCGCGCTCGCGCCTGCCCCTTGGCCCGGTGTTAAGGTCGGGCGGCCGTCACCTCGATCTCTACCAGGTAGTTGGGGTTGGCCAGGCCGGCTACCTGGAAAGCCGAGCGGGTTGGCAGCTTGGGCTGGGCCTTGGTGCCGAAGAACTGGGTATAGCCCTTCATAAATCCGGCGAAATCCATTTTGCCGGTTTCCGGCGTGCCCACCAGATACACCTGCATCTTGATCACATCGCCCATGCTCAGGCCCAGGCTTTTGAGGGTAGCCTCGATATTTTTCAGCACGTTGACCGTCTGCACTTCGGTGTCGCCATAGGCCGCCAGGGTCTTGGGATCGGCCTTGCTGTCGGCAATAGGCGGCACCACGCCACTGAGGTTGACCAGGGTCACACCCGGTGGAATTTCCACGGCCAGAGAGATCGGGAAGTCCGAGTTGGGCAGCTTGTGACGGATCACTTCTGCGGCGTTGACCTGGGTAGTCATCAGGCCGGCCAGCACCGAGGTCAACACAAAAGCGGGGATCAATTTTTTAGACATTTTTGTATTCCTTGAGGGTCATGAAAAAAGCGCGCAGTCCATGGTTGCTTGTCAGCGTCGGGTGACCGCCTGAACATCCTCCACTGTCACGGAGTCAGCATAGTGATTGCCAAAATGAGTCCGTACATAGTTGACCACCGAGGCTATCTGCTGGTCATCCATGTACTTCTTGAAACCCGGCATACCGCCCTGCCCTGATGTCACCATATACACCGGGTACACCTTGGCCCCCAGTTTCTGGTTGGCAGCCAGCGCCGGGTAGGCGCCCGCCCCGTGGGAGCCCTGGCCTTCAGCCATATGGCAGCCCTGGCAGACCTGATTGAACAGAGCTTCGCCGCTGGCCTGATCGAACTTGCCGGAGGTGGACAGCATGGGTGCATCTTCAGCAAGCGCAGTGGCACTGACCAGCAGGCCTGCCAGGGTAGCGGTGGTTAAAGTCATTCTCATGGCTAACTCCTGGCTCAGGCCGCTTTCGCGCTGGCAATAATATGGGTATGCAGACGCTTGATCGCATCCTGGGAGGACAGGATCGCGCCCTCCATCCAGGCCGGGATATAGGAAGCATGCTCACCGGCAAGGACGATGCGACCGTCAATCTGGCACAGGTTCTTGTAATGCTGCTGGCGGGTTTCAGGGGTCCACAGGCCATAGCAACCGTTGGTCCAGGGCACGCGGTGCCAGCCGACAGCAATGCCGTTTTCGAACTCTGCCGGGTATTGGGGGTGGACCTGGGCACCGTACTCAACGGCTTTCTGCACGCGCATTTGCGGGCTCATGGCGGTGAACTCATAAGCGTTCGGCCCCCAGATATAGGCACCGAGCAATACGCCCTTGCCCTGCTTGCCGTAGTCGGTGCTCGGGTAGCTGATTTTGCTGATCGGGGTATCGGTGTAGCTGATGCCGCCGTAGATATGCTCATCCTGCTCCCAGAACCGGCGCTTGAATTGCAGTCCGACCTTGATCGAAGACTCGTAGGGCACGGCGCGGATCGCGCTCATCATCGGTGCACTGACATCAACCGGCAGTTGCCCGAGAATCGACAGCGGCAATGTGCACACGCACCAGTCGGCCTGCTCCTGCTG
The DNA here is from genome assembly GCF_005930585.1 of Pseudomonas sp. FSL W7-0098. Lineage (NCBI taxonomy): Bacteria > Pseudomonadati > Pseudomonadota > Gammaproteobacteria > Pseudomonadales > Pseudomonadaceae > Pseudomonas > Pseudomonas sp. FSL W7-0098. The sequence continues at coordinate 366,428 of NZ_RXHW01000003.1, read as the reverse complement.
TGCCCCACCGCTGCCGTCGCTGTTTTGATAGGTCACGGTCACGCCTTTGTCGTTTTGCTGGATGCGCGTGACCTTGGCGTTGTAATGGATCAGGTCATTGACCTGCTTCTGGAAGGCCTGGGCAATCATGTCCATACCGCCTACGGGCTGGAAAATGCTGCTCTGGAATTCATATTCCTGGCCGCTGGCGATGCTTTGCCACAGATTCGAATCCAGCAGCGCCTTGCAGTCGATCGGCTCGGACGGCACCGCCTCGGGCATCAGGCCACCACCATCGTCCACGGCAAAACCACGGCGCATGCTGGTCTCCAAGGATTTTTTGTAGGCGTTGCTGGCATCCAGCGCACCCCATTTGCGCATCACTTCCAGCAGGCGTTCGCGGTCTTCCCGGGTCAGTGCCTGATCCAGGCCGTGCTGATTGACGGCCTTGCTCAACAACTCGGCCACATGCCCCTGAAAGTCCGCCTGCACTTCACGATAACGCTGCGGCTTGCCGCCAAACGCCTTGGTGGAGTGCACCATTGCGTTGTAGTTGACCTGAATAAAGGGCTCCAGTGCGACGCCGAATTTGTGGCAGTAGTCGAGCACCGCATGGTGGTGATACGGGATGCGCCAAGGGCCGGGGTTGAGGTACAGGCCCTTGTCGAATTCGCAATGCTGGGTAGCGCCGCCCAGCTCGGTGAAGCGGTCACCGCCACGCAACGTCCAGCAACGCCCACCGGGTTTGGCATTGAACTCCAGCACCTTGACCTGGTAGCCGGCCTTGCGCAGTTCGTAGGCGGCGGTCATGCCGGCCAGCCCGGCCCCAAGGATCAGTACGCGGGTGCCTTTCGGTGCGCCGCTCAAGGCGAAGTCACGCTGGTAATTTGATTCTGCGGCAAAGCCCAATGAGCTCATCGCCTGATACATCGCAGCGGCGCCTGCTGTCACGCCGATCCAGTTGAGTACTTTGCGTCGGCTCACAACCATTGCTTTCTCTTGCATGACCAGTCCTTTGCATCGAAGGGAAATACGCAGGCAATGAATGACGAACAACCCGGCATGCGGCATCGCCCGACCACAGAAATGTCTGCGCCCGGTGATGTCCCAGAGCAAGCGCTATGCCATGAATTAACGAAGGGAGAAAAAACCGCAACCAGAGAAAAGATTGCAAAACAGATACGGCCAAATGCTTCTACTTAGGTCGGGCAGGTCTGTTTTTGGTGCAAAGCGGATGCGCCAGTATTGGGCAGCTCAGGTGGCTGTGTACCTCATGGGCGCATCGCTGCCGGGTCGGGGCAACGCCTCAGGCATGCGGCGTCGGATAGAGCAGCAGTACCAGCCACCCGGCGACATAGAGCCCCAGGCCAAACGTCAGATGGGTGATCAGGGTTCGGCGCCTTGCCACGTAGGGAGCCGCCGTCTTCGATGCAGCGATGCCGAAGCCGAAGGCGGGCTGCAAGATAAAAAACGGTGCCGCCATACTGATCAAGCCAGCGGCCAATGCAGGCATCAGCGTGGGATGGAACAACCACTCCACACCCGTGAGTACAACCAGCAGCAACGCGAAGACAATGCCCGTCAGGTAATGAAAAACCCAGCCGATCAGACGCTCATGCCTGACACGCGGCGCAGCCACAATCGAGGCATGCTGAAACTGCCCCTGGCGCATGAGGCCCAGCCAACGACCGATGAGCCCATAGTCAAGGGACGGGATACCAAAGACCCGTGCACGAATTAAAGCGCCTGCGTCCATGATCAAGGTGGCCCCCACGCCAACCAACAGAATACGCAGTACCATCTCACTTGTTTGCATGTTGTACCCTCTGCATTAAGCCTGTTTTGTCGGCCTGGTCAGAGCAGTCTGCAAGTTCAAGTCGACTTGAGGTCAAGCATGAAAGAAATGGAGATCGGTGAAGTGGCACGGCGCTGCGGCCTGCCGCCCTCAACCCTGCGCTACTACGAAGAAAAAGGGCTGATCCGCTCGACAGGCCGTCGGGGTCTGAGCCGTGTGTTCAGTGCGGATGTACTTCAGTGCCTGTCGTTGATCGCACTGGGGCAGTGTTCGGGGTTTTCACTGGACGATATCGCCGCCATGCTGAAGGCGGACGGTCAGCCCGAAATTGATCACCAGCGGCTGGCAGAAAAAGCTGACGAGCTTGATCGCACCATCCAGCGCTTGAGCACAATTCGCGACGAGCTCAGGCGAGCAGCGGCCTGCCCCGCTCCCCGTCATATTGAATGCCCTGCCTTTCAGAAAAAACTGGCCGCTGTCAGGCCACGCAGCCTCGACAGAAAAAAACCGCGACGCAGTCAAGCTCCCACGGGCAAAAGTCAGAACACCCCATAAATGGCGTTAACAGCCCTGCCCTGTGCGGCTGATAGCGCATCATCGTGGATTTCAGACTGCAAACCAAATTGGCCAGCCAGTGCTTTACGCCCCTTGGGCGTCACTGCAAGCGCCCGGCTGTCGAGGTCCTGGACTACCCATTTGCGGCTCAGGGCCAAGCTCGCCCAGGGCGCTTTCGCCACTCGCCGTAAGTTCATACAAACCCCGGCCGGTAGCTGCTGCAATCAACCTGCCTGCGGCGCAGACGCGGGCGGTGTCGGCATGGTCTTTTCCATCGGCTGGTACACCAGCCCCGCCGACTCGTCCACGTCCCCTGAGCACCTGAAGCCATACCGTCCATAGAAACCCACCGAAGGCAGCGAAGCTGCTCACACTCAGCACGGGCCAACGAACGCATGCACAATGCGCTGGCAGCCACTTGCCGACTCCACCCGAGGTATTTATGGGCAGCGAAACGTTGAACATGCACATGACCATTCGCAACGAACAGTCGCAAGACATCGAAGCCATCAGTCGCCTGACCGAGGCAGCGTTCAGGAACGAAGAGTATTCAAGCCACACCGAGCATTTCATCGTCAATGCACTGCGGCGCACCGGGCAACTGAGCATCTCCCTGGTGGCGGCAGAACATGACGAAATCCTCGGCCATGTCGCCATTTCCCCTGTCAACATTTCGTCCGGGGTAACCGGATGGTATGGCCTGGGGCCGATCAGTGTAAGGCCTGACCGTCAGGGCAAGGGCATCGGTTCGGCATTGATGAGGGCCGCACTGCAACAGCTGCGGCAACAGGGCGCAGCGGGTTGCGTCGTGCTGGGCGACCCTGCCTATTACGGCCGCTTCGGGTTTAAAGCCCACCCCGGCCTTGAGTTGCCCGACGTTCCCCCTGAATACTTCCAGGCCCTGTCCTTTACTGGCGAGCTGCCTGTCGGGGTAGTGAAATACGCTGCGGCGTTTGATGCACGCGAGTAAGTGACCGGGCGTGGTGGGCATTGTTGTTCATTTAAACGATTTCTGCCTTTGTGGGAGCGGGCTTGCTCGCGATGGTCGTCAACGATGACGCGTATTAGCTGAGTAAATGCGGCGCCATCAAGAACATCGCGAGCAAGCCCGCTCCCACACTTGAGCAGCATTGCGGGCGTGGTGGGCATTGCTGCGTTAGCTCTGATTACTTACCGGGCAGCAATGCGATCATCCGGTCAAAGGCCGCCAACGGGTACCTGTCATTACGTGGTTGCGCAACGGGCATTTTTGCAGGAAAGCCCACGTGCACACTGCCGGGCAGCACGTGCTCGATCGCTGCGTACCAGGTCAGTAAAGCCTGCTGCAGCCGTACATGCAGCTCGAAATTGCTCCTGCGCCGGGTGGTGTCTGCACGGGCTCGCTGCCGTGCCAGTTGCGGGTCTATGCGCCCGACAATGTAAGCGTCTGCAAAGCCGATATGCCCCTGTGCGACAGTGTCACGGGTGGCGTCCAGTTCTGTTAGCCAGTCGTTTGTGCTGGCCTCACCGATCTGCCAGAGGCACCACAGGTAATGAAGCTTGAGCGGGTCGCTGTCGCACACCGCCCATTGAGCCCTGGCTTCCATGGCCAGCGCGGCCTGCCATCGATCGACGTTACGCTCGGCCCAGAAAACTGCGGCTGCGACGGGATCACTGGCACGCTCCGGCACACCGTCAAGACGGCCGTGCTCAGCAATCACATGCGGCCCTCCATGCCGGGTGCACCACGTGGTTTTACCGCTGGCGCTGATGCCTTCAACCACCAAAATCATTGATATGGCTACTCCGGCCACAATAGGGGCTCAGGCAGGAAACTGTTGATCAGACCCGGGATAACCCGGAGCTCAGGTTGGACTCAATAACTGAAAAGCCTGTTCCGCGCCTGCTCCACTGGCTACACGCAAGTACATACAGGGGCCCCGGCTGGCTTGAGCCGCATGAGACTTGCCGACGGATGCCTGAAAAATTTACACACTTTTACTCAAGTCCTTATATCACCCGCTAATGGCTATTTGCTATTGTTTTGGATCCAATCATGGAGGCGTAAAAACATGGACAGGGCCAAGGTATCCAAACGCGGCTGGGCGTGGGCGTACCGGAAACTACGCGACTTGCACTGTTCACGGCTATCGTCGTTTTACAGAGCAACCCTGTATGCGGTTCGCGGTGATAGCGGCACTTTTCGCTGCGACCTGACCAGGCAGAAAATCCGCCTGCATCGATAATAAGCGCCGCTCCCATACGTTGAAGAGGATCATCCTGTTTGAGCTAACCTGGCTTGAACTGCCCTGCTGTCTTCCTGTCTTTGCCCTGCTTGCCGGCGTTGCATTCAATGCTGGAGCGCCCGGGCATGTCCATACGTACTGACGCCTTCAGAGCGACCGAAAGCTTAAAGCTCGTACATCTGCATGACGAAAATCTTGCTTTGGTTAGGAATGTGCAACATTTTTTGTCAGAATGAATTATGCATAATAATTCTCATTCACAGGTCTGCCCCTCCATGCAATTCGCCTCTGCTTCCCATATGCCCATCCGTATTCTGGCTATTGAGGATGATCCGGTGCTTGCCGCCGACCTGGATAGCCATCTGGGCCAGCGGGGCTTTTCGGTCACGTTGCGTCACGACGCAGACGAAATTCTGCATCTGGTGCGCTCCGAGGGTTTCGATTTGATCCTGATGGACATCATGTTACCCGGCAGCAGTGGCCTGGAGGTGCTCGCCCAAGTGCGCCAGTGCCAGCGTGTCCCGGTCATCCTGATGTCGGCGCTGGGTGCCGAGCAGGACCGGATAACCGGTTTCAGCCAGGGCGCGGACGATTACTTGCCCAAGCCATTCAGCATGCAGGAGATGGATGTACGCATCGATGCCATTCTGAGGCGCGTGGCCTACGAGCACGAGGCCCAGGTAAAAGTGCGCAGCGATTCGCAACTGGAACTTGATCAGCAGGCCATGGATGTTTGCCGCAACGGCCGCTGGGCCGATCTGACCAGCACCGAATTCCGGGTACTGGAAATCCTCATACAGCATCCCGGCGAGGTGTTGAGCAAAGCCTTTCTGTACCAACAGGTCATGCATCGGGCGCACTCACAACATGACCGCAGCCTGGACATGCATGTCAGTCGGGTTCGTCGCAAATTGCAGGCTATCGGTTACAGCGCCGGGCGCGTCGAGACCATACGCGGCATGGGGTATGTGCTGGCGCCGTTGCAGTCATGAGGCTGCCGAACCGGCACTCGCTGCTGTGGCAACTGGTCGGCGTGCTCGCGCTTTTGTGCATGCTGGTGATCAGTTTGCAGGCCGACCTGAGCAAGCGTCTCAAGGATGCCACCGCCCTCCTCTCCGAACCGGCCAAGCAGAGCCATATCGCTTACGCACGACAGGCCGAAACGGCGTGGCGGGAACGCGGCACGCAAGGCGTTGACGAGTTCCTGCGCAGCTTGCGCAAACAGGAAAGGGTGTGGGCCGCCGTCGTCGATGAGCACCAGCAATCATTGTCTTCGCAGCCTCTGGATGAACATGAGCGTCGTAAGCTCGACTTTGTCCGTCCGCTTCACTGGACCGTAGGACGGCCAAACGGCTGGCCAACGTTCTATGTGCCTTTCAGCGACGACAAAGCGCGTCTGGTCATGGAGCTGCCGCATCGTTTCAACCCGCGTGAGCACTTGCGGGTGTGGGAGGTGCTGCTGCAATGGGTACTGCCGGCGGGCTTGGCGCTGCTGCTCGGCTTCCTGCTCTACCGTGTGTTGATCGCCCCCGTGGTGACCCTGCGCCGCCAGGCGGCGGCATTGAGCTCGGGCAACCTGTCGGCCCGCGCAGGGCCGCAGGTGGCTCGGCGGCGCGACGAGCTGGGCGACCTGGGGCGAACCTTCGATCACATGGCCGAGCGCCTGGAAAACACCCTGGCGCTGCAGCGTCGGCTGATGCGTGACTTGTCCCATGAGTTGCGTACGCCGTTGAGCCGACTGCGCGTGACCGGTGAACGTGAACCGGACATGGATGCCATGCGCCAGCGCCTCGAACGTGAGGTACAGAGCATGGACCGATTGATCGGCGATACGCTGGAGCTGGTGTGGCTGGACACCGAGCGCCCCGCCCTGGCGCTGGAGCCGGTGGAGCTGGACCAGCTATGGGAGGTGTTAAGTGGCGACGCCAGCTTCGAGAGCGGTTGGCCGATCGAGCGTCTGCGCTGTGATCTGCCTCCTGACTGTCGCGTCATGGGCAACTTGAACAGCCTGGCTCAGGCGCTGGAAAACATCTTGCGCAACGCCATCCGCCATTCGCCGCAACACGGCGCAGTGACATTCACCGGGGTCAGCAAGGGCGCCTATTGGTACGTGTGGATTGAAGATCAGGGACCAGGCGTCGCCCCCGACAAACTCGAACAGATTTTTCAGCCCTTCACCCGACTCAACGCCGCACGCCCCGGCGGCAGTGGCTTCGGCCTCGGTTTGTCGATTGCCCGCAGCGTCGTGCAATTGCAGGGCGGCGAAATCTGGGCAGAAAACACTGACAGTGGATTGCGCATAAATCTGAAATTGCAAATGTATAAAATGTAAATAAGATTTACTCACGTTTGCGAATCACTTCTATTAGCGCCGCCCATGGAGATTCAGGCTTAACCGAGCCCCCTGCTGACAGGATGCTCAGACACTCCATTGGGCTCATCCACTAACAGGAGTGTTGTCGATGTACCCGCGATTCAAGCTCAATCATCTTGTCCTCGCCTTGATGGCCTGCTCGCCCGGCGCTGCGCTGGCCGAAACCGAACTGCTGGCGGCGCCGGCGTCAGACAATGTCTTGCAACTCGATGATACCCATGTTGTGGCCACTGCCGCGCAAGAGCTCAAGCAAGCCCCCGGGGCATCGATCATCACGGCCGAAGACATCAAGAAACGCCCGCCCGTCAATGACCTGTCCGATATCATCCGCAAGATGCCGGGGGTCAACCTGAGCGGCAACAGCGCCAGCGGTACACGCGGCAATAACCGCCAGATCGACCTGCGCGGCATGGGCCCGGAGAACACCCTGATCCTGATCGACGGCAAGCCCGTGACCTCACGCAACGCCGTGCGTTACACCCGTTCCGGCGAGCGCGATACCCGTGGCGACAGCAACTGGGTGCCGGCTGACGAAGTCGAGAGCATCGAGGTGCTGCGAGGCCCGGCGGCCGCACGCTACGGCTCCGGCTCGATGGGGGGTGTGGTGAACATCATCACCAAGCGCCCGACACAGGAACTCAGCGGTTCGCTCTCGGCGTACACCAACCTGCCCGAGGACGATGCCGAAGGCATGACCAAACGCACCACGTTCAGCCTCTCCGGCGCGCTGAGCGAAGCGCTGGCATTTCGTGTCTACGGCAACCTGAACAAGACTGACGCCGACGACTCCGATATCAACCTCGCGCACACCGACACCGCCTCCGGTTCTGCATTGGCTGCCGGCCGCGAAGGGGTCCGAAATAAAGATATCAACGCGTTGTTGAGCTGGGCGCTGGACGATCAGCAGACCCTCGATTTCGAGACCGGTTTTAGCCGGCAAGGCAATATTTACACCGGGGATGTCGGCACCGGGGGAACAGACTCGCAGACGCCCGGCAGCACGATCAACCAATGGCTGGGGCGTGAAACCAACACCATGTACCGGCAGAATTTTTCCGTTACCCATCGGGGTGACTGGGCGTTCGGGACATCACGGGTGTTGGCGCAATACGAGAAAACCCGCAACAACCGATTGCAAGAAGGCCAGACCGGTGCGGTCGATGGTGACATCAGCGCCAACGCAGACAAGAGTACCAGTACCTATGACAGCTACTTGCTCCAGGGCGAACTGAACATTCCCCTGCAAGTGCTGCTGCCACAAACGTTGACCCTCGGTGCGGAATGGAATCGCCAGGAGCTGGACGACCCGAGCACCTTCGACCGCGCCGTCGGCACCACGTTGCCCAACTCGGCGCTGGGTGCACGCTCGTCCTATATGGACGCGACGATCATGGCCTTGTTCATGGAAGACAATATCGAGTTGAGCCCCAAATGGTTCCTGACGCCCGGGCTGCGCCTGGACCATCATGATCAATTCGGCGCCAACTGGAGCCCGAGCCTGAACAGTTCCTACATGTTGACCGACGACATCACGTTGAAGGGCGGTATTGCCCGCGCCTTCAAGGCGCCGAATTTGTACCAGTTGAACCCCAACTACCTGTATCGCAGTAACGGCAACGGGTGTGCACCCACACTGCTCAGCACGGGTTGCTATGTGTTGGGCAATAAAAACCTCGAGCCCGAGATCAGCATTAACAAAGAGCTGGGCATCAGCTTTGCCCGGGATGGATGGACCGCCGGGATCACCTACTTCCGTAATGATTACGACAACAAAATCGTGGCTTCGAACGATTTGGTCGACAAGACCTTGGCCAACGAGGCCATCCTGCAATGGGATAACGCCAAGGATGCCGTGGTCAAGGGATGGGAAGGAAACGTCGGCATTCCATTGCTCGGTGAGAATGGCAATACGCTGAGCTGGAACACCAACTTCACCTATATGCAGTCCAACAAGGACGGCGACGGCAACCCGTTGTCGGTGGTGCCCAAGTACACGGTAAACACCATGCTCGACTGGCAGGCTACGCAGGCACTTACCCTGAGCCTGACCGGGACCTATTACGGCAAGCAAGAGCCGCGGGTATTCAACCCGACACGTGATGTTGCCGTCATCGCCACAAACGAGCTGCAAACCCTTGACCCTTACCATATCTGGGGTGTTGGCGGGACCTACCAGGTAAACAAGAACCTGTCGCTCGGTGCCGGCATCAACAACCTGTTCGACAAGCGCGTGTACCGCGAGGGCTCGGGCACCACTGCCGGGGCCAGCACTTACAACGAGCCGGGGCGCGCGTTCTACGCGTCGATCAGCACCTCGTTCTGATCCCGGCGCTCACAGGCGCACTTGATCACCCACCCAACGCTCAGCCGCTGACCAGGCTGGGCGTTGGCGTACAGCTTGATAAAAATACTCCGGTATCGTGCCGGGAACTGATGAGCATGCCAGATGAAAACACCCCCCCATTACGGCCCGACAGTGTCGCGTATCCTTGCGGCGCTGTGCGGCGGCTACCTGTTCACTTACGCCTTCACTGCGGCACTTGCGCGCTTGCTGCCGATGAATAAAGTCGATGCGCTGGTGACGGCCAGCCTGGTGTCATTTGCGGTCTACAGCCTGGCGATTCTTTGGGCATTTGCCTGCCGCAGTGCCCGCCGCGCATGGGCCGGGCTAAGCCTGGCTGTGCCCTTGGCGGCGATCGGTTTCTGGCCGCAGTGGATGGAGATACCGGGATGAAAAGCAAAACCATCACCCAGTCCCTTGCCTGGCTGCACACGTGGGGCGGGCTGATTTTCGGCTGGATCCTGTTTGCAATCTTCCTCACCGGCACCCTCGCAGTGTTTGATAAGGAAATTGATAGCTGGATGCGGCCGGAAATCCCGGCCCACACGCTCACGCCAAGCGAAGCCGCACAACGCGCACTCGACTATCTGCACGCGCAACAACCGAACGCCAGCACCTGGAACATCGGCCTGCCCACCGAGCGATCATCAGGGCTGACCGTCTCCAGCGGTGAACAACGGCGTGGCGGTGGCGTGAACCTGGATCCGGAAAGCGGCGCCCCGCTTGACGTCCGCAAGACAGCAGGTGGCGGGTTCTTTTTTCGCTTCCATTTCACCCTCGACCTGCCGCGCAATATCGGCATCTGGGTGGTGGGCCTGGCCGCCATGGGCATGCTCGTCGCACTTGTCAGCGGCATCGTCATTCACAAAAAATTCTTCAAGGATTTTTTCACCTTCCGCCCGGCCAAGGGCCAACGTTCCTGGCTGGATGCGCATAACGCCACCGGTGTGCTGGTACTGCCTTTCCATCTGATGATTACCTACACCGGCCTGGTGATTTTTTACCTGACCTACATGCCCGCGGCGATGGACGCACTGTTCGATGGCGATCGTGTCGCGGCCAGTGGAGCGCTACGCGGGGCGCCTGCTGAACAGCGTGCAGAACACAATCACGCACCCGGCAAGCAAGACATCGCCACTGCGGGTGCACGCCGTGAGGGACAGAGGCCAGGGCGTGGCGAGCCTCTTCACCCCGTCTCTCAGCCTGCACCGCTGACCGCCATAGGACCTTTACTGGCCGAAGCCGAGCGAAGCATGGGGCCGGTTTCCGGACTGTCGATTAAACATCCCGGTCGCAGTGATGCTCGTATTGAAGCGCGCCCCTTGCTGGGTAATCGTATCGAGCTGACCAAGGGCGCCAGCATGGTGTTCGACGGCGTTACGGGCAAAGTCTTGCGGCAACCGCCGCAGAGCCGACCGAGCCTGCTGACCCAGAAAGTCATGTCCGGCTTGCACTTCGCCCAGTTCGGCGGTTATCCCATGCGCTGGTTGTACTTTGTCTGCGGCCTGGCCAGTTGCGCCATGCTGGCCACCGGTGTGGTGCTGTTTACCGTCAAACGGCGCCGTCGTCACGATAGCGAAGGGGTGATCGGTGCGATGCTGTATCACGCTGCCGAACGCCTCAACGTAGCGGTCGTGGCCGGGCTGGTGCTGGCGTCTATCGCACTGCTGTGGGCCAACCGGTTGCTGCCGTTGCAATGGGCCGGGCGTGACCAATGGGAAGTGCGGGTTTTCTTTCTGGTGTGGCTCGCCAGTCTGGGCCATGCCATCGTCAGGCCCAGACTCGCTGCCTGGCGCGAACAGTTGGGCCTCGCGGCCTTGATGTGTTTGAACTTGCCCCTGCTGAATCTGATTGTTGTCAATCGAGGGGACGGGCTCTACCTGGAACTCACCCTCGTAGTGATAGGTGCGCTGCTGGCCTGGGCAGCCTGGCAGACAGGACAACCGGCCAGACAAGCAGTACCGCGTAAATCCTCTAAAACCCTGGAGCAGCATTGAAATGAACCTTGCCTTGATCGCGGGTATGTTGCTGGCCTGTGGCGGCATGTTGGGTTTGTGCCTTGGGCTGGAGCGGTATTACAAACAGCTCAGGCAACCCACGCCCGCCCCTGTCGTCCTGCGAACATTACGCTGCACCGGCTGGATTGCCCTGTTGGCCAGCTTGGCCTGTTGTATTCAAGCCTGGGATGGGCCCATGGCTGCCGTGGCCTGGCTCGGCAACCTCTCCCTCGCGGCACTCACGGTAGCGTTCCTGCTGCCTTACGCGTCTCGGCTGCGCAGAGTGCCTGAGCCAGAGAGGGCTCAGGTCAGGCAAACAACCTGAGAGACGCTTGGGTGGGGGTTGCCTTCAAGGCCGGGACGACTCAGATTACGCAACAGGATGTAACTTCTGACTTTCCAAGGTGGAATAGATGTTGAACAAAGCCCTGAGACGCAACGCACTCCTCGCCCTCCTCTCTGCCGTTTTGCCCTCTGTGGTCATGGCTGCCACCCCTGAAATGCCCAAGGGTATGACGGTCAAAGAGCTCATGCCCAGCAAGCCGTTCCCAACGACGTACCCCGGGTTTGAAGGCCAGAAAAGCAAGTTTCCGGCGCAACTTGAAGGCAGCGGCGAGTTCGAGGTGACGCGTGTGGCCAGCGTTTGCGCTGACCCGGACAACCCGATCAACTTCGCGATGGAGGCCGAGAGTTTTATCCGAATGGGTAACAAGCCGGTGGCCGATGTACTGGAAAAACGCAACATTGATTGGGAGATGTGTGACGCCTCGGTGGTAGGCCAGAAACTCAAGGTGGTTCGCTTGCAGCTGTTGGGCATGGGCTGCGGCTTTCCCTTTGTGGGCCAGCAAAAAATCCCTGTCGACCAGATCAGCCAGCATGCCTGCTTTTACGTGCCCGTGGTTGAGTTCAACGGCAAGGAGCAATTGATGGCCAGCGATGCGCTGAAAGGTTTCGAGGGGTTTGCGGTAGAGCGTTTGAGTGCTTACCTGAACCCGTAAATGCCTGTACGCCACAGGCTTGATGCCTCGCTACCCCTTACCTGCGCCGAGTGCCTGGCGTCCTGAAACGGGGACAGCCTCAACGCGCTGGCCTCTGCCTGCGCGTTGCCACATCAGCATCAGCCCCCCGCCCAACAGCAGCAAACCGGCGGCGAAGAAGATGTAAATCCCATACACACTCACAGGCAAGGCGAAGAACTCCACCCAATCTTGCGCCCTGTTGAGGGTCTGGGAACACAACAGCGTGCCTGCCAGCGACGCACGCAATGGCCAGCACCGGTGTAAGCGTCGCCGACACACGGCCCATATAGCCTGCGGGCACGGGCTCCTGAAGCATCGGCCCTTGAACAATGGGTGTACCAACAACGCGGCAATCAACCCGCCTACAGGGAATGCGGCGAGAACCAGACCGTATTCATAGGCCGTTAACCCCAAGGTTTTGAAGGCATACAAAGACAGCGCAACGTTATTGACCCCGAGTGAAAAACCATACAGCGCAACACCCATCAGCAGGGCTCGTATCGAAGCGTGGCCCCAGGAAAACCGCAAGCCAGCCAGTAACCCACTCCAGAATGGCGGCCGCTCCTGCACCGCCAGCAACCTCGTGCGAAGACCTCGGGTAGACGCGATGCACAGCGCCGAGCAGGTAAAGACCAGCACATTGATCGACACGGCCCAGACAGGCCCAAGCCACACAAATAACGCAGGCCCCAGGGAAACCGAGAGCACTGAAATGCCTGTCAGGGAAAACATGGCCTTGGCGGACGCCTCCACCCGACGTTCAGACGGGATGACCACTTGCATGATCGCTTGGCGAGACGGGTTGAAAAACTGTGCCGCCACACTGTTTATCAACAGTAAGAGCAGTACCCCCGTGAACATTTGCATCGGATCGAGCCCGGACAACGATTACACCAGCATAAATGCCAGGAATTTGAACACCCTGATGGCGTCAGCGCTGATCATCACGTAAAGCGGGATCATGCGATCGACCCAAGCGGACGCTGAGCGCAGCATCACGCTTGTGCATCAATTGTCCAGTGAACTGGTATATCAGGCCCAAACCGGAAAACTGTCATTCACTCCCCAGCGAATGAGCATTGAGCATGCCATTTTGGATTTTGGATGCGTCCTGCAAGCTGCCCTACACATTCATTGGCAACCCAGTGTTTCCATCTACGACAAGCGCATGTAATAATCATTCCTATTTGCGAAACGATACCACATCCTCAGAGAAGTCTGACTCTGACCGTAGCGGAGTCGTCTCGCGGTCGCTCCCGCGGCCAAACTTATGGAATTCCTGGATGAGCGACGCCCAGCACACTGCATTGTTTACCGCCGTCTATGGTGAACATCACACGTGGCTGCAGCGTTGGCTGTATCGTCGCTTGGGCTGTCCCGAAGTGGCGGCGGATCTGGCACAGGACACCTTTGTACGGGTACTGCACAAGCGCGCGCTGTCTGAAGTAGAACAACCGCGCGCCTATCTCGCGACGATCGCCCACAGCCTGTTTGTAAACCTGCTACGTCGGCGCCAATTGGAGCAGAGCTATCTTGAAGCGCTGGCCCAGTTGCCTGAAGCGCTGATGCCTTCGCCAGAAGAACGTTTACAACTGCTGCAAACACTTGATGCGCTCGACATCATGCTCAACGGCCTGCCATACAAGGTGCGTAAGTCTTTTCTGCTTTGTCAGCTTGAGGGGCTTACCCATCGTCAAATCGCCGAGCAATTGGGCGTATCCCAAAGTTCGGTACGCCAATACATCGCTCGTGCATTATTACAGTGCATGACAGCTGTAGCTCAGGAAAGATTCTGATGTTTGATACAACTTGCCCACTAACCGCTCCCAGCCAACAGGAGGCTGCCGAGTGGTACGCCGTTTTATCGTCGGGTGAAGTCAGCGATAGTGAAAAAAGTGAGTGGCAAGCCTGGCTTGACGCTGCGCCAGAGCATGCAAAGGCATGGGCATTGGTAGAGGAAGTGGTTTCGCGTTTTCAAGGGCTGCCACCTGCCTTGGCGCAAACAGCATTGGACACGCCGGCACTGGATCGTCGTGCGGCGCTTAAATTACTGGGTGTTCTGTGTGTGAGCGGCGGTGCACTGGCTGCGGGAATGAACAGTTCAGCCTGGAACCGTGAATTCGCTGACCTCACCACTGGCACAGGCGAAGTACGCTCATGGAGCCTGGCTGATGGTACACGCCTGAGCCTCAATGCGCGTAGCGCTGTGGATGTACTGATTGAACCCCGGCAACGCTTGATCCGTCTCTATCAAGGGGAAATCCTGATCCAAACCGGCCATGATTTGCCCTTGGCACAGAGCCCGTTTCGGGTCGAAACCGGACACGGCCTGATCCGGGCGCTGGGTACTCGCTTTATGGTCAGCGTGCGCGATCATGATGTTGAGGTTTCATTGGATGAGGGCGCACTTGAAGTCCAGCCATTCGGGGCGGCGGTGCAACGTCTGCATGCGGGTGACGCCACGCGACTGGAACGCAATAAAACCTCGTTGATTCACCCTCGAAATCCCCATGCAGCAGCTTGGGAGCAAGGGCTGATCTTTGCAGACGGCATGCCTTTGAGCCTTTATCTCAAGCAGTTGGCACAGTATCGCCCTGGCATCCTCTCCTGTGACTCGACTGCCGCCACGCTACAAGTTTCCGGCGTGTTTAAACTGGCTGAGAGTAATCGCCTACTGGCCCGCCTGCCAGAAATCCTGCCCGTCAAGGTTCGCTACTTTTCCCGCTATTGGGTCCGTGTCGAGGCCCTTTCTGCGGATGTTTGAAAAAATAATCGGCGCCGGACTGACACTTTTGAATTTTCGCTTGGCTTCCATAGTGCCTATCACTTAATGGAGCGCTTCTGGTGGTCACCCCCCAAACATCACAACCCCCTTTTAAAATCTCCAGACTGACCCGCAGTACGCTGACCTGCCTGGTTTTAGGGCTTCCCCTCGACTCCTTCAGCGCGCAACAAAATACCTCAACCCAGCCCGAGCAACAGGTTGCAATCACGGCAGGCTCACTGAGCCAGGTGCTTGCAAACTTTGCAGCGGCAAATGGAGTGGCGCTCATCTACGACACCCGCTTGACCGAAGGCTTGTCGAGCCCCGGATTGCACGGGCAATACGGTCTGTATGAGGGCTTTTCGCATCTGCTCAGCGGTACTGGTCTGGAGCTGGTCGGCAGCGGCAACAATTTCCAACTTCATCGCCGCGCGGCACTGACCCTGGAGGACACCCAGGTTCAAGGGGCAAGCGCAAACCTGGGCGCTACCACCGAGCACAGCGGCTCCTACACCACTGGCAGCATGGGGGTGGCGACGCGCTTGCCCCTGTCGATACGCGAAACCCCGCAATCGGTCAGTGTGGTCACGCGCAAGCGCATGGACGATCAGGGCATGACGCGCCTCGAGGATGCACTGGCGCAGGTCACCGGGGTGAATGTGATGTACGAAACCGCCGACCAGGTGCGTTTTTACTCTCGCGGGTTTGCCATGGACAGTGTGCAGGAAAACGGTACCAGTTCTTCGTTTCAAGGCAGTGTGCCGGGCATGGGCTCGGCTGAAGCCTCCAGCGACTCGCCCGACATGGCGCTCTACGACCACGTTGAAGTACTGCGCGGTGCTTCGGGCCTGACCCAGGGCACCGGCGAACCCGGTGGCACCGTCAATCTGGTGCGCAAGTCGCCGACCCGTGACTTTCAGGCCACGGCCAGCCTGAGTGCCGGTTCATGGGACAAGTACCGCAACGAAATCGACGTATCGGGAGCGCTCAATGACGACGGCTCATTGCGCGGCCGAGTGGTCACGGTTTATCAAGACAACCAGTCATTCGTCGACTATGTGGCCTCAGACCGGCAGTTGTTCTTCGGTACCCTGGCCTATGACTTTTCACCTTACACAACCTTGACCACTGGCTACACCTGGCAGAAAACAAACACAGTGCCCAACCTGTATGGTGTTCCGATGTCGAAAGACCACGCCAGCCTGGGACTGTCGCGCTCGACCTTTCTGGGTGCCAGCTGGAACAACATGACCTATGAGAAAAACAACCTGTTCGCCGAACTTGAACACCACTTCGACGATGACTGGACCCTCAGCGGCTCTCTTAACTTCACTGGCACGCACGGCGACGGCCAGTTTATCGGCACGTTCGGCAACGGTGTTGCAGGCGTCGGCCCTGACGGGACTGCGCGGCTGAATAACTACATTCACCGGGACAACACAGGCGACCAATACGCCGCCAATCTCAACCTGACCGGCAAATTTTCCCTTCTGGAGCACATGCATGAAGTGGTACTAGGCGCCGATTACCAGAGGGAGAATTACCACAACCGGGTGGGCACTCTGTCCAATACGTCATTGGTCAATGTCTACACCTTTGATCCGGCCGCCATTGCTGAGGCGGAGGTGCCATACCGCAACCTTTATCGCTATGACAACTACCAGCGCGCTATTTACGCAGCTACCCGCTTCAACCTGAACGACGATCTGAAGTTGATTCTGGGCGGCCGTTACAGCAGTTTTTATTTCAATTCACGCTTCAAGAACCTCACGACAGGCAACGAAACACGCTCACCCTACAGCGAAAACGGCACCCTTACGCCTTACGGCGGGCTGGTGTGGGACTTCACAGAGCACCTGTCCTGGTACGCTAGCTACACCCGCATTTTCAAACCGCAAAACGTGGTAGACGAGACCCATTCACCGCTCAAGCCCATTGTTGGTGCCAACTATGAAACGGGTATCAAGGGCTCCTACCTCGGTGGCGAACTCAATGTTTCAGCGGCGGTGTTTCGCATCATTCAGGAAAACCGCGCAATCGATAACGGTAATCCAGGCTGTGTTGAAAACTGTTACGAAGCCACCGGCAAGGTTCGCAGCCAGGGGTGGGAGATGGAGGTCTCGGGGGCACTCAACGAGCGTTGGCAGATGTACTCCGGTTATACCTTTACCCGCAGCGAGTACCTGGACGATGTTTCCGACACGATCAAGGCGGGCGATCCCTACAGCCAATGGTTTCCCAAGCACCTGCTACGGATGTACACCGACTACCGCCTGGACACGCCTGGAGAGCGTTGGAGCATAGGCGCAGGCCTGACGACACAAAGCAGCACTGACACCACCCGCGACATCTATCAGGGCGGCTATACCCTGTTCAATGCCAATGTCGCCTATCGCCTGGACCGGCATACCACCCTGAGCCTGGTGGGCAACAACCTTGGCGACAAGACCTACTACCTACCTGTGTCCAACCGCCATCGTGGCGGCAACAACTTCTATGGCGCCCCACGCAACGCCACGCTGACAGTCAAGTGGGTTTATTGAATCCATCGACTTTTAGAGCCTGCCTCGCTGAGGTTGAACTGCATAAATACCGACCCCTTTCCGGGGCCATGATCGATGCTTGAGCTACGAGGCTTGAAGGTGCACGGGTAGTCCATGGCGGTCCACAATACCGCCCATGGGCTGCCCAACCTCGAACGCGACATTGGCGGTTGCATACTTGTTTCGTGGAGTCGGTAGATGGCCTTTGTCTATCCTACAAGCGCTATCCAGGTGGAGGCGCGTTTTGACTACTGGCAGGATATTGCCTGTTCTACGTTCGCACTCACTGCCAAAAGTAAGCTATCCGATGCTCCATTCGACGGGTCTTTAGACGTCACGATATACGGACTGCTCCGGTAGATCCAAGTCGCTACCAAGGAAGCCCGATTACGAGTACACGCAGGTGGGGCACTTATCGCAGTAACTGCTGCAAGATGATTTTCATCATCTCAATATTCAGCAAACAAACTCAGTACATGAGTATCAAGCAAACACTCCGCCTCCATATCAAACGGCAGTACCCATAACCTTAAGCCACCGCCAAAATCAAATGGGGCCAACGCCTGTTGGAAATCCGCGCGACGTGGATAGATCAAGACTAACTCGCCGCGTCCCTGCAGGTATTTCTGGCCATAGGCAAACAATTGATAGAAATCACTTTGGCTTAATCCGTATTTCTTGTCACGGTCGGTCGCACTCAGTCGTTTCCATTTGCTGTCTAGCACCCAACTTTGCCCACCCTTGCGCACCAGCAAGTCCGGTTCAAGGCGAAACATTCGCCCATCCTGATGCTCACATAAAAACTCACTGGCCGCTTGAGCCGTGAGCTTTGCGCCAGGGGGCAATGAACGCCGTAACCAGGCCTCAACATAGCGCTCGAATAGCTTCTCCATTGGGAATAACAAGCTAATCCCCTGCCACTCGCCCGCGACTGCAATCGGCATCTGCTGGTTAAGAATTAGCTCGCACCAGGGTTTAATGGGCTGGTAATGGGCCATCAACCGATCAGTACGCCAAGCCCGAAAATCATCACAGACTGATTGGCTAGCAGGTACCCCGTGTAAGACACCACGCAACTCATGGCTCAATCGCCAGTTGGCGGGATCCTGAGTCGTGTGGCAAACGCGTTCAAGGGCCAGCTTGAGCAACCGATTCTCCGCACGATCGGCAACAAAAATATCATGGCGCACTTGAAAAAAATGCTGGCGCGCCGGTGGCTGACGCATCTGCGCAACCACGTTAAGTTGCCCCCGAAGATAGCGCTGCTCTTCTTCGACACGCTGATAATCAAAACGCATGCCGCGTTTGATCAGATGATCTAGCGCGGCGAGAAACTGTCCCATCACCCATTCGGACAGGGGCGCGTCGTAAACCTCCAGCGCAGTAGGACTGACTTCGCGGGGTTTCAAGTTAAGTGATCGCTGGATCAACCGTCGCAGCAACGCTCGGCTTTGGACCTCACAGTCGCCACTGTCAAAGTGCTTGGGCAAAATTTCCAAACGCGTGCCGCAAGGCGTTTCCAGCACCCCGACATAGCTATCAAGTTTGAGCCAGCGACGCCCTTCCACTTGCACCAAGGCTGCGCCAGCTCGACTAAACGACGCACTTTGCTGACATAACCAATCAAACGCACTGGCAGACACTTGAGCCCTGTCGAGTGTTGGCTCCACAGCATCCACCGTTAGCCTCGCATATTCGCGCACCGTGATTAACGTGCTCACGCGTTACCGGCCTCGATGGCTTTCATCACCTTGCGTCCCAGCGTGCGGGTGTTGTGCTCAGAGCCCTCACTCGTGGTCAAGGGCACCCCTAACTGGCCCGCGACATCCCGCAGCGATGGCATTGCCACGGCTAAACATGCCCCCCCTTGCAATACCTCCATGGTGCCACTGCTCAATTGTCGAATCGTCAGCGCACCAAACTCCACCTGGCGCACAATATTCGGCTTGGCATCAGTAGCGTGATGATCAATAACGCCCAGATAGGCTTCGGAACGTTCGAACGCCTCGCTATTAATACTCCATGGCAGATTATGTGCTGTCAGATTGACCTCAGCACCGAATAAGGACTCAACAACTTGGTTCGCTTGGGTCAGAAAGCAATACTGCAGAGCTTTGCGGTGATCGTTCAAGACCCACTGAATGTGTAACCAGTCGTCAAAGAAGTATTCCTGCAACAGTGGCAGCACTTGTTGCCGAAAGATCGAAGCAAGCCGCTCAAGGCGCCGATCATCAATCAGCGGCATAAAATAGGCATGGCCTAAACAATGGTCGCGATCCAACAAAACCTCAATGCGTTGATTCATAACCCGCAGCAGTTGACCAACGTTGATCCCCTCCACGTTCACATGATCCAGTAACTCAGGCCTTGGAGGCATTTCCTGGAAGGTGAAACGCCGCCGCAGGGCGATATCCAAGCCTGCCAGCGAACGGTCCGTGGTGTTCATGGTGCCAATCAAATACACGTTGGAGGGCACGCTGAACGAGTGTTTCGAATAGGGCAGCACAACCGACAGCGCTTCGCCAGCACCGGCCCGCTTGGAGGGTTCAATCAATGTGATCAGTTCACCAAAAATTCTCGAAATATTCCCGCGGTTAATTTCATCGATGATCAGGACACGTGCATTGGAAGGCTCATGACCGGGGAGTGGTGCCTCTCCCGGTATCACACGATTCAACACATCCTCGACCAAAGCTGCCAAGAGGGTGTTATAGCCGTTAACCAAAAAAGGCTCTAGCTTAGTATCCGCGACCCGTTCAAATACGCGTTTTTCACGAATGTCGGTCAGCGTTATACGTTGCCCACGCACATAGTCGGCAAGCGTATTCACCACGCTCATGCCTATGGGCAAGACGTTATCATTGGGCTTTCGTAGTTCCACGACATCAGCCGACGCGCGGATCACTTCATAGCCTGAACCGAATCGGTCCCCTGGTTTAAACGGTGGCGCTTGAACGCTAAATCCTGCAACGGATGCATCAGCGCCCAATAAAACCTTCAGTTTTTCGGTGTCAATCGACCCCTCACGTAGCTGATAGATGGTCGCCTGGCTAAAGGTCTTGTTCATTAGCAACTCACACGGCAATGACGGTGAGTAAACCCTCAGCCAATTGACCTGGCGGCACTGTCCATAAGCCTCATCCGCATCGGCCCGCTTGATGGCTTGATAATCACTGGTGAACTCACCGATGGCGCGAAATTTGTGATTGCCATCGCTCACCACAACCAAATCGCCTGGTTTAACTTTCAGCAGAAACGTAGCGACCGCTGTGATGTTGTAGGCATCGGGGGCCAGCGTATAACCGTCCTCAACAAAGCGCTGATGGATGGCATGGCGGTTCTCACAACCGGTGAAATCCACCTGATCACCATACCCTAACAACGCATAGCCATTGCTGATGCACTCATCATAGATATAGGCATCATCGCCCAAGGTATTGCCTAAGGACATTTTCCAAATGCGCCGACCGCTGATCTCAATCGGTGCCTGCGCCTGCTGAGTCACCTTCACGGCGGCTACATCACAGAGGCTTTTAAACACACCATCGACTACTTCATAACGCAGTTGACCGTCCGCTCCGGTTTCCGCACGCAAACCTTCTACAAAGTCTTCGTAACTGAAACTCTGGTGAAACGTAACAAACCGGATCTGGCCATTCTGGACCAGCTCATCAAAACGCATTTTTAGCTCGACTCGATCATTAAAATGAGTCGATAGCCACTGAGGATCAAGAACCTTTAGCGCTGTTTCGATGGTTGCATAGGTTTTTCCGGTTCCAGGAGGGCCGAACAGGATCTGGTTGAGAGGCGGTGTTACAGCCGAGCTATCCATACCCCCCTCTCCCCCTTGAGCTAGAAAAGTTTGATATCTCAACCACTGTTTCAGACCGTTGTGTACATTGCTGCTATTAGTGTCGCCCATAGCAGCATGATTACCTTGCGGCCCATAATCCATACACAGTTGGTGTAACTCAGGAAGATCGGTGATCAGCAAAATATCCTTGCCACAGTGCCGGCTCACCAGGTTCACACCCGTCAAGTAATTATTGGCTGTGTTTACGGCTTTACCTGACATGATCATCCAATCCTTGAAGCTCTTAGCGTCTACTGCACTCACAGCCCGTACTCCAAAATAGATTTTTCGATCTTAGTCGATACCTTTCAAAACACTACTAAAGTAGCTGCCACTCACCGCCAGATCGACCCACGCAGCTGTTTTGATCTGCCTGGCATGCACGGAGCGGTACAGAATAGCAATTGACACAGGATCAGCCTCTCGATCAATGAGCCGCTTTTTGTTAAATCGTCTGGCCTCGCAATGTTCTCGAATAGTTTATGCATGAAGTACAACTGACCGTTAAGGAGTGTCATTCAAGGTTGCCGCACCGCTGCCACAGCACGTAGAGTCAGACATGAATCTCTCTGGCAGGCATATGGAGGGTATCTATAGCCTTGGCAACGGATGAGCAAAAATGACTGAATCCCCCTTTCTCAAATACAAAGACGTGCTCATCAATGATCACAGCGCCTCCGCCACATGCTTACGGTCGATCTTGCTGTCAATGCTCAACCCATGCCGCTACACGATAGGCGCGCATGATCTGGCGCAACTAAGCCCGGAGCATTTTGAAGCGGCTCAAGTCTTGCTGAACGTGTACAAGGACGGATTGGAGAATGATCCCGAAGCCAGGTATGCCCTCCAAGATGAAGCCAGGTATGCCCTCCAAGATATTGAACAGCGATGGCCTGATTTTTTGAGGGTGCCATACGGTTTGCACCCCTTCCCAGACCCTGATTCAGTTTTCGTGCCCGATCAAGCTGACCTCATCGAGCACTTGCAGCCGTTCTTTAGCATTGATCTCAACGTGGTTAACCCCGAGTGGTCTGGGTATTTGACCATGCTAGGGCCGTTGGAGCCGACAGAACATCAGTTAGTCGGCCAAGCGACCGAAGAGACCCCGTGGCATTCTCCTCTTTTGCACACAAACTGGATTGGCTTCAAGCTCGAGGAGGGACGATACCGCCTGATGGGCGATCCGCGCTTTTTTTTCCTACATGGGGATAACGAGCAATTGAGCGACCCTTATGAGGACGCGCGAAAGAACTTGATTATCCATTATGCGGATCAAAAACTGGCCTTTGATGCGGCTAAAAAAATGTATAACGACTCAGGTCGTTTATTCTCTCCATCAGCCTTGGCGCATAGAGTCCCCCTGTACGACGTTGAGCGGATGACCTTCGTTAACCAGATTGGCGGAGTAGCCGACGACTCAAAGCTCACAACTTCCTGCCTGACGCTTGGCTACGAAGTAAACGATAAAAGCGGTATCACCGCAGGATATCCATTCAGCCACGCTGGCCACCCATTTCACCACGTGGCCAGCGTACCGGCACACCATTACCAGAGCTGGGGGGCGGATCTGATAATGATGTTCTATGAGCCAGTGGAGCAGTTAGTGCTGTTCACATTTTATTGGGACAACAGCCAAGACAAAGGGCCTGGCGAATAGTCGCATTGTAAAGGCACATAAACCCATCTGTGGCTGTTTAAGGTCGCACACACCGGTGGACCTTGAACAAACCGAGGAATAAGGCGCGAACATTTGGCCGAGGCTGCGCCATATCGGCCGACGGTGCTCTAGCCGGTGCTATCACTTGGTCAGATCAACCAATGGCGTTTGCCGTACCTCAGTTTCCCGCCCACCCTGAATGTCGCTCACTCGCTTCAAAGCCTTATCAACAGCCACCTTATCCGCCAATAAGCTATAGCTAATGTGGAACTGCTTGTGTTCCTTCGGCCCAATTGTTGGTACCAAATTCAGTGGCCGCTGATAACGGCGGTTGTAGGAAAAACTTGTCCCCGGTTCCAAGCCGGTAACATAGCCCTGGCCTTGGGTATCGGTGTTTTTCCACAGGGAAAACACCGGCAGTGTCTGAGTATTGAAGCCGACTGAAACGCCCAGGCTGCCGGCCTTGTTATGCAACACGGTCAACGTATCGCCCATGGCATCGCCATACGGCACCACGTTGTAAACCGTTTCGTCGTAGTCCTTGGTCGGTGCACGGTAGGTTTGCCAGTCGGGCAGATCGTTCTTGGCCTTGTCGTTGAACGGCGACACCTGTTTCACCGGTGCGGCGAAACGAGCGCCCTGCTCCAGGAACGGGGTGCTGAAGTTACTGTGATAGAGCGCCTGGTATTCCTTTGGATAGTCGCCGTTGTTGGTTAGGGTGTCGTTGAGGGAGAACACTACGCTGCCGGGCTCGGTGACCAATTCGGTAGCGACGGAAAAGTCGACTTTTTTGAACGCCTGCTCTTTCAGTTCGCCGCGCAGGGTGATGGCATACGGCGGTTTTTCATCGATATGCAGGGTGACTTTACTTGCAGGAATGTTAGCGGCCCGACCATGCAGGGTCAGCAGTTCGCCGTTGTCGACTCCTGGGTGGCCGACCCATTCGTATCCACAGCGGGTGACCAGCTCATTGAAACCTTCCAGCCAGCCCAGACCACCACGACCATTAAGCTCGATAAAGGACGGGTTGACCACTTCCTTGACCGGCGAATCCCAGCCCATGCGCACATTACCTACCGAGGCCTGCAAGACGTTCATTCCGCGAGTAGGCACTACCGAGAGTTTCATCGTACCGTTATCGATGTCCACAATGCTGACGCCCTCCTGCCGGCCACCGTGCAAGGTGCGCAAGGTGATGCTGAAGGGTTTATCGGTTTTTACGCCGAGTTGCTGGCTGGTGATCTGCCAGTTCTGGGCGCCATGGTCGGTGTCGAGCAGAACGTAATCCCAGGCCATGGCGTGAGAGGCTGCGGTCAGTGTAGTGAGGGCAACAAAGAGTTTGAGCGGGGTCATGGCAGCAGCCTTTCTTGGAATTGTGCCTTTTTATAGACTTGATGAAACGTTTCATCAAGCTTTAAAACCGACATAAAGCCGCAAAATACCCAGAAAAATCGGGGGAACATCGAAAATTTTTTCGATGTCATCACGAGCAGACTTGCTCCCAAATCAGATCGAGTATGAGCGCCCGCAGGTGAGGCACTTATCGCAGTAACTCCTGCAAGATGAACTTCACCCACTGCGGATCGGAAGCGCCAATGATGCGCAGCCTGGCTTTTCCTGGCTCAATACCGATCTCGGAAACCGATTCTATTGACGGAACATGGTTGGCGATAAAACAGCATAAACAATCACACACACTATTCCACCCAGCCAAGCTAAAGAACAGTACTCCCCTCCCCACCTGAAGTGCTACTGTCTTTATAAGTCGAGCACGGCGCACGACTTGTAAATCGAACTTCTCACAAGGACAAGCAAAGTGACAAAATATTACTTCCTATTCACTTATTCAATTTCTCCGACAGGAGATACTGACACTGCAGCCAAAGCAGCTGACAAAGTCAGAAAAGGGATTGCCAATATAGAAAATTCTGACTGGAACAAACTCTCCACTGTTGAAACCACGTTCTCCGGCCGGCTGACACTGACAGCTGAAACGGTCTGTGAAAAAAGAGAGGAAGCAAGAGGCCTTGTCTGTCGTGAAGTGAAAGCCGTAGTCGACGCTCATAAAGCGTGCTGCGAGATACGTGCCGACATCTCTTTACTCGTCGACGGCCTCGGCCCGCGCATGGATATCGTCATTTAATTGCACGCCAGTACTCAACCGGGTGCAATTGAAAAGTAACTTGCAGCACTTCCCCTGCCCCTTCCCACCCAAGTCGGGCGAATTCAATATATATTGCCAGCACTTACCGGGACATACGTTTTTCGAAGGAAGAAAACACTGTAACTCAAACATGACAACCTGAACACCACCTGACAGTTACACCTAAATATTCAAACTATAATTAATAAACATCGCTCCAATTTTCTTCACTCAAGATCGAGCCAGTAGTTTTGCATCTGAATACGATCTTCGGAGACGTAGTTACTTGTGTAAGTGATTTAAAAAACGGGTTTTGTCTGCAAGACTGAAGTAGCACGCAGCGGCTTGCTTACTCCTGATGCAGGCCCAACCCGTTTCAATCAGCGAACCAGGCCTGCGACGAAATCAAGAAGCGCGCGAGTCTTTGCGGGAACATGATGTCGCGACGGGTAGTATGCATAGAGTGGAAAACGCTGCTCCGACCAATCGGGAAACAGCTGAACAAGTTGCCTTGAAGAGGTATATTCTTCAATTCCCAACTCGAACAACTGCGCAATACCGAGCCCGGCCAAGCATGTGCTATAGACCGTACCCGGGTCGTTGACGGTCAACATGCCCTTCGGCTTGACTGTGACCTTCTTGCGGCGCTGATGAAACTCCCAGGCAAACGGGCGGCCGGTGACTGGCTCCCTGAACAGGATGCAGCGATGGTCCGAAGTCTCGAGCTCCATAGGGTCCTTGGGATGGCCGAAACGCTCAAGATAAGCTGGCGATGCCATGGCCAAAACTCGCGTATCGAGGAGTTTTCTCGCCACTAACGACGACGGCTGAGGATGGCCGAAGCGGATCGCAATGTCGAAACCATCCGCGATCAAATCACCCAGGTCTTCCTTGCTGCGCAGCTCCATTTCGAGCTCAGGGTGGCTATCCATGAACGCGCCCAATCGGGGACCGAGGATCAGTCTCGCAAATAGCGGGTCCACGTTGACGCGCAGCCGGCCACGAACCTTTTGCGCATCACTGGCGGCGCTGCCTGTCGCCTCGGCAAGCGCATCGATCAGAGGCATCACCTCTTCGTAGAAACTGCGCCCTTCGTCGGTCAGCCTCACTGATCGCGTCGTGCGCTCGAACACTCTGATGCCCAATCTTGTCTCCAGGCGGGCTATTGCCCTGCTCACGCCAGATTGAGACATATCCAGTACCTCAGCAGCCCCGCCAAAGCTGCGCGCATCAACGACAGCCGCCATAACGTCGACGCCTTCCAGCAACCGGGAACTTAATGCCCTCATTGATGACTCCCGCGCATGAATATTATGCGTTCCATGCTATCGCATTATAAGGCCCGAAATCCCAACATTGCTCCAACGCTGAGCCGGCTACCCCATGCCGACCCTACACCCCATTGAGGCCACCCCCGACGTGGCATTCACCGGAGCAATGACAATGACGCGCATCCTCGTTACCGGATCCTCCGACGGCCTGGGCCAAATGGCGGCACGCCTGCTCGTGGCCAACGGTCATCAGGTCGTGTTGCATGCCCGAAACCACGCCCGGGCGGCCCATGCCATCGCTCAAGTTCCCGGCGCGCAGACGGCACTCGTCGGGGACCTTTCCAGCATCGCAGAAACCAAGGCGCTTGCTGCCAGCATCAATGAACTGGGCCCCTTCGATGCCATCATTCACAATGCCGCTGTCGGCTTCCAGGAGCGCGAGCGCATCGCCACAGTGGATGGCCTGCCCCATGTCTTTGCCGTGAACTCTCTGGCGCCCTACATTCTGACCGCCATGGTCAAGCGACCCAAGCGCCTGGTTTACATGAGCTCCAGGCTTCACTTGAAGGGTAATCCCTCTCTCAGCGACCTGACCTGGGAATCGCGACGCTGGTCCGGGATGCAGGCCTACTCGGACTCCAAGCTTCACGCGGTCCTGCTTGCTTTTGCCGCCGCGCGTCACTGGCCAGATGTGCTGTCCAACTGCGTCGAACCAGGTTGGGTTGCCACGAAGATGGGCGGCCCTGAGGCTACGGATGACCTTGACCTCGCGCCCCGCACCCAGGCGTGGCTCGCTGCAGGCACTGCAGCGCTCGTAACCGGCGACTACTTCTATCACCAGCGGTCGGCACAGGTTCACAGCGCTGCGTTTGACCCCGCGCTTCAAGAGCGATACCTGGCCGCTTGTGCGCAACTCTCAGGCATTGAGTTTCCCCCACGATAAGTTCGCATGGCCCATCAGTCGGCATGCCGGTCACCACAGTACACCGGGTGCACGCACGGCTTGGCCTTGAAAAACCTTACCTTTGCGACCTTTATTTTGAATTTCACAGAGATACGCCCATGCAATCGAAAGTCATAAGGCATCAGGCCGATACTACGTCGGCAAGTGCCCACGCGCCCGTAACGCCACACCCTCATGGGGTAACTGTATCCAGGGCACAGGCGGTAGCGGCTGTTCTTGCCCTGAGCCTCGGTTGCTTCTCCTTTGTCAGCACCGAGCTCATGCCCGTAGGGGTGCTGCCAGCGATGGCCGCTGGCCTGAATGTCTCGCTCGGCGCCGCAGGTTATCTGGTTACAATTTTTGCATTTATGGTCCCTCTGACCGCAGCGCCGCTGACTGGCCTGCTTGGATCGCTCAACCGCAAGACACTGATGGCCGGTCTGCTGGCGGTCTGCTGTATCGGCAATCTGATCACCTTCCTGGCGCCAAACTACTTCGTCGTTTTCCTTGGACGCATTCTGGTCGCAGGTGCAATCGGCGTGTTCTGGTCGACAGCGGTGGTCACCGCAGTGCACATGGTCTCTGCACGAAACGCAGTACGAGCTACATCGATTGTCTTTGGCGGTGTCTCGCTGGCGACGGTGCTGGGGATTCCGGCTGGCACAATGCTCGGTGAAATGTATGGATGGCGCTCCGTGTTTGCTGCGCTCTCGATACTCAGTCTGGTCGTCTTCACGCTGATCGCATGGTCAGTTCCGGCGGTACGCATCTCGAAGGCTGCCAAGCGAGGGGCGATGTCAGCCGTGCTCAAAAGTGGCCCCTTGCTTGTGGTTTTCGGGATCACCGCCCTTGTCGTCACCGGCAACTTTCTGGCTTACACCTACGTGTCTCCGTACCTTGAGCAGATTGCCGGCCAGAGCCCTGCACAGGTCAGCATGCTTCTGTTGGTCTATGGCGCGGCAGGTGTAATTACCAACTTCGCCGTGGGCCCGTTCGCGTCCAGGGCACCAAGAACCAGCCTGGGTCTGGTAACAGCACTCCTTGCCGCAAGCTTGTCATGCATGAACGCGGCAGCGGTCAGTCATGCCGCCATTTTCGCTGTGCTTGCTGCGTGGGGCGCTGCATATGGCGCACTTCCGGTGCTGCTGCAGACCCTGGTGTTCAAGGAGGCCTCCAGGATTCCAGGCGGAGCCGACGCAGCCACGTCCATCAATGTATCTGTATTCAATGCAGCCATCGGCCTGGGCTCGCTGCTGGGCGGACTGCTGATCAATCTTGCCGGACCGCAACCCATTGCGTACCTGTCCGCCTGCTTCGCCATTGCAGGCTTGGCGGTGATCCTGGTGAGTCGCCAATCTTCATAGTCGCGCAACCTCTGACAACCACCGAGTTCTGTCAGCCCCTCCCCCCTTACACGTTGAAATGGAACAAAGCATATGAGCAGAATCACAGTCCTGGGCCTCGGCGCCATGGGGTCGCGCATGGCCTCACAATTGCTTGCTGCAGGTCACACAGTCACTGTCTGGAATCGAACCCCCGATGCAGCAGAAGCGCTTGTCAAGCAAGGGGCCTTCCACGCGCGCACGCCAAGAGAAGCCAGCGCAGGTGCGGAGTTCGTCATTGCAATGTTGCGTGACAATGATGCGTCTCGCCATGTCTGGCTGGATCGCGAGATCGGCGCCCTCTCTGGTATGGCAGCGGGAGCAATCGCCATCGAGAGTTCGACACTCACTTCGGGCTGGATCCAGGAGCTCGGCACCCACATGCAGCATGCCCGGGTGGCGCTGCTGGAAGCGCCGGTATCGGGATCCCGTGCTCAGGCCGATGCGAGGCAGCTGGCCTATCTGGCAGGCGGAGAGGAAGAAGTCCTGGAGCGCTGCCTGCCTCTGCTACGCGTCATGGGCTCTTCAGTCCATCACGTCGGCGGCCTGGGTCATGGCGCTTTGGCGAAACTTGCCACCAACGCCATGCTGGGAATACAGGTGACGGGCCTGGCAGAGGTCATCGGGTTATTGGAGCGAAACGGAGCCGATGCATCGCGAGTGCTGGCAGCCATGGCAGGCACCTCCGTCTGGCCACCGGTTGCTGCCTATCTTTCAGGGAGCATGATGACGGAGAACTTCGCCCCGCAGTTCCCCGTGGCGTTGATTGAAAAGGACTTCGGCTACACGCTCGAGGAAGCAGGATCAGCAGAGAACGCCCCCACAATTGCCGCAGCACATAACGTTTTCCAGCGCGCAGCAGCGCGCGGAATGGGCGACCGGAACATGACAAGCGTAGTGCGATTGTTCACCGAAAAGCGTGATTGATCCCGCGAACCCACTGGGTCCTTGTGGCATGCAAACCGAGATGCCCCTCCCCCGCACTTTGCGTGCAATGAAGCATGACTGACAGTGGCTGCGGGTTTGTATCCCGCAACCAGCCTGGTGCCTGGCGCGCTCGGTTCCTGTGCATATTCTGATACTGCAACTGGAGACAACAATGAAGCTCTTTCGCTATGTTAAGCATGATGGCGTGTATCCGGGCATGGTCGATTCATCGGGACAGCTGCGGGACATATCAGCCCATGTGGATGACGTCTCGCGCGCGTGCTTGTCCGATACGGAACTTGCCCGGCTTTGTGAGCTTGACGAACACCGGCTTCCGCTTATTTCGACCCCGGTTCGCTACCTGCCACCGATAAGCGATATCGGCAAGTTCATCGCAATTGGTTTGAACTACCTGGACCACGCCGAAGAGGCCGGTCTTGCTATCCCGTCCGAACCGTTGGTGTTCTTCAAACCGGTCAGTTGCATCAGCGGGGCCGATGACCCCATCGTACAACCTCCCCACTCAAGGCAATTGGACTGGGAGGTTGAGCTGGGGGTCGTCATCGGAAAGCGCGCCCGTTACGTTCCGGTTGCCCAGGCACTTGAACATGTGGCGGGCTACTGCGTGGCCAATGATGTTTCCGATCGTGGATTCCAGTTTCAGAGCTCGCAATGGGACAAAGGCAAGAGCTCCGACTCCTTTGGGCCGCTGGGTCCCTGGCTCGTGACCCGTGATGAGGTCCCGGATCCGCAGAGCCTGCCAATGTGGCTGGAAGTCAACGGCCAACGGCGACAGGAAGGAAACACCCAGACCATGATCTTCAGCGTTGCAGAGATCATTTCCTACTGCAGTCACTACATGACCCTCGATGTTGGGGATGTGATCATCACCGGCACCCCGCCTGGCGTGTCGATGGGAATGAAGCCACATCCGGAATGGCTGGAACCGGGGGATGAAGTGGTGCTGTCGATCTGCGGCCTTGGTGTGCAACGACACGTTGTGATGCGATACGAGGCAGAGCAGGCGTAAATCTTGCCTGCTCCGAACCTGAGGCTGCATAACGCAGCCTGACACGCAGCTAAGCCAAGTGCCAAACCCTGTCTACACTGATGCTCATACCACGTGAGCTCGCAGGGAGCGCAAAGCATGGGAGCAATCGCCAGCTGGACTTTTTTGTTGGTTGTGGTTGTAGTTGTGGGTGTGCTTAGCTTTTTTATGTTGCGAGCGGGTGTTCAAAACGACCGGCGTATCAGAGAAGAACTCTACCTAACCTTCGAAAGCACAATGCAACAACACGGGGTCCGGACTTACGAAATCCTGAAAGAGAGCATTTGGATTAGAAACGGCATGCGCCTATCAGAGCTGCACCGAATTGTATTGGCCGACACCGGGCACTACTTTCTTTATTTCCAGGCAACCGGTACGCCGCCCTATTTTGCCCCCTTAACAGAGAAGCGCGCGATGCAAGCTTCAGCAGGCAAGATCGGGATTCAGGCATGACCGCATAAAAGCCATGCCTTTGCCATTGGCGGGCAATGGATGCATCCACGACTTCTCGCCCAGCTGAAACAGAGCAAGCGACGACATATTGCCGACCTTCCCGCTTGAAATAGTGGCACGAGGCCTGAATCTCTAGGCGATAAATCCGCAGCCGTTACACCCGTCCACACGGGATTGTCGTCGATCATCAAAAGACGACAGATTGACTGAGTGTCACATGGGTATCCGTTACTGATCCGGCAGGCGGGGACGATCAGAAGGCTATCGAACGGTTGTAATTTGATGTCGCCACTATTTTCCCGCGCTTCAACACCATAAGACGAGCCGGCAAGTCGAGGATAACCCCGGCGACCGACTGGGTATCCACCAGCACCAGGTCTGCATTTTTGCCGGCTTCCAGCCCATAGTTATCCAGCCCCAGGGCTTTTGCAGGATTAGTTGTGAGCATTCCCAATACTGTGGCCTGATCATCGGCCCCACCCAGGTGGCATGCAGGCATTGCCAATTGCGCAATATTCAGCAGATCGCCTGTCCCATACGGGGTAAAAGCGTTGCGTATATTGTTCGTGGCCAAACAGACATTTACACCACCGTCTCGCAACGCACGAACGGGCGTGAGTGAGCGGCGGACGTTATGGCTGTCGCCTCGAGCACCGAGATGCAAGTCGGTGGCTGGCAGGCACATTACGCTGATTCCAGCATCACGGATCAGGCTGATAATACCCACTCGCTGTTCCGCTGCTACGGCTCCAAGGCTCGTAAGATGACCTACGCAGACGCGGCCTTCATACCCTTCCTTGATGGTCTTGCGCGCGAGGTATTCAATGGTCATGTTCTCTGCCGTATCGGCAAAATCCTGATGGAAATCGATATCTTTTCCAAACTGTTTAGCCAGGCTGAAAACATAATCAATATGTTCGAAGGGTGAACGATCGTTATAGGGAATACCGCCGACGACATCGGCACCTTTTTCCATCGCCGCAACCATCATGTGCTTCATTCCCGGTAGTTTGAAAATGCCTTCCTGTGGGAAGGCAACTACCTGAATGTCGATCATGTCGCGAAACTTCTTGCGTAGCTCCAGGACAACATCAAATCCTGTGAAACCTTGTGAGGGGTCAAATTCGGCATGTGCGCGTACATGGGTAGTACCGGCCTGCACAAGTGAGCGTAATACCTGCGTTGAACGCTCGAGAATATCCTCCCGGGTCAACATCGGTTTAAGCTCAGCTGTAACGGCAATCGCCTCCTTGAGGGTTCCGGTGCGATTGACCTTACGGTGCATGACATAGGCTTTTTCCAGATGCAGATGCCCCTCGACAAAAGCCGGCATCAATACATTTCCATTTCCCTGGACTTCCTGCCGTGCCCGCACTGTAATTCCCGGGGAAATAATGGCAACTTTCCCATTGTGTACGGCGACGTCGGTTAAAGGCTTTCCATCGGCAATGCGTACATTGCGAAATATCAGATCCATAAACCTCACTCCTCAATTCAGACAACTTCCGTTTCTCGAGCATCGACCTCTGGAGGTCATGCTGCGCCTGCTTCATGACTGCCAGCACATTGCCCATGAGCACGCGCGACAGAGCTGCAAAGGAACGCAACAGTGTCCAGAATCAGCAGGAAAAAATTAAAAGACGTATTAAATATTTGCGATATGGATGGGAAGCACACACTAACCGTTAGAACAACCATTCCCCATTACGCGGTATTCGAGAATATGCCTATGCCCCTTGGAGTCTTCATACATCATACGCGCAGGCACCACTTCACAGACATTTGGCACTTCACCCATCGAAATGACTTTTGCGATATCAAGGTCTTGTGAATAACTGTACTGCTCTACCTGAATGTCGTTATCTGCTAGAGGCTGCCCAGCCAAAGCCACAGTGCACAAGCTACTGAGCCCTGCCAACAATAAAATTTTCATGTTCAAACACCTGGGGGTATCGCGTGACGCAAATACCCTTCAATACTTACAGGGTCAATGTAGCGCTTCATGACTCGGCATCGTATTACGACGCCGAGACACTCAACTATCAGAAAGGCTTGGTGGGCAGGTATTTACCATCCAGGGTAATGACTGCGCGCGACCCACCCTCTGGATCTTCGACTTTTTTAATATCCAGTTTGAAGTTGATAGCACTGATAATGCCGTCACCGAACTTCTCATGGACCAACGCCTTAAGCGTGGTGCCGTAGACCTGCAGCATCTCGTAAAAGCGGTAGATAGTGGGGTCGGTCGGTATACCGTTGTCGATGCTGCCGCGCATCGGGATGGTTTGCAGCAGCGCCACGCCATCAACATCGAGGCCGAGCTTTTCACCCACTACTGTGGCCGCTGCTTTAGGCAAGGGATGTTGACCGAGCAGTGCGGCAGTGACGAACGCCTCGCTGAGCCCTGTGCCATCGGTGATCTGGGCAAATGACAGGTCATTCCGGGCTTTAGCCAGCAAAATGACTTCGGTCAGGGCCAGACGCGAACCTGGATTGATTTGGGACTGGATCATGGTGTTATCTCCTGGGGTAATAAACGAGTTCAAGCAGATTGCTTCTGTTGATAGGGAGCGGCACGTGCGCCGGGGTTGTCCACAAGGGGCGCAAACTTGCCGGTGTTACTATCGAAAGCATCCATACGGCCGCTCTCGATGTCATAGACCCAGCCATGCAGTGCTACGCGTCCCTCTTCGAGGGCCAGGCGTACCGATGGATGCGTCCGGATATTTGCCAACTGGGCGATCACGTTTTCTCGAACCATCGCCTCAACACTGCTGTGTGGGTCCTTATGTTTACGCGCTTCATTCACCACTCGAGCAGAGTCGGCGTAGCGTAACCAGCCTGCCACTGCGGGCATGTGATCCAGGCACTTGCAGGTGGCAATGGCAGTCATTGCGCCGCAATCAGAGTGCCCGCAGATAACGATGTCGGAGACTTGCAAGGCAGCAACGGCATACTCGACCGAGGCCGACACACCGCCAGGCTCAGGGCCGTAGGGCGGCACGATGTTGCCGGCGTTGCGAATGACAAACAGGTCGCCGGGCTCTCGCTGCGTAACCAGTTCCGGAACCAATCGGCTGTCAGAGCAGGAGATAAACAGCGCCCGTGGGCTTTGCTGATTAGCCAGATTCTTGAACAGGCCGGCGCGTTCCGGAAATGCGTTAAGTTGAAACTTTAGAAAACCATCGATGATGTCTTTCATGGTGACTCCTCTTGGTCGCGATGCGTTGGAGCAGAGATTACGGAGTCCGTGACATAAGGTAAAAGTCTCATTTATGATGGAGTACATCAGATAATCTTATGGCTCTGAGCATGCTGGCACGTCACATCAAATACTTTCTCGCTGTGGCGCAACACCACAGCTTCACGAAAGCAGCTGCTGCGCTGCATGTTTCGCAGCCCGCGCTGTCACAGCAAGTCAGGCAACTTGAGGAAAGTCTTTCTGCCCAGTTATTTGACCGATCGGGACGTACGACGCGGCTGACTGACGCCGGCGAAGTGTATTTACGCTATGCACGCCGGGCTTCGCAGGAACTGGAGGAAGGAAAACGTGCAATCCATGACGTGGGCGATTTGAGTCGCGGGGCACTCAGGGTTGCATTGACACCGACGTTCACCACATATCTGGTCGGACCACTGGTCGAAGCTTTCCACAGCCGATATCCGAATATCACCTTGAACCTGCGTGAGATCGCTCAAGAACAGATGGAGGAGCTTCTGCTGGCCGATGAGCTGGACGTGGGTATCGCTTTCGAGGACGGGCACTCTCAGGACATAGAGACCCAGCCGCTTCTGATAGAAGCCCTCGCGCTGGTGGTTGGGGAAAGACACCCGTTGGCTGGACAGAGTGCTATTGACCTGGACGCTCTGAGTGCCGAATCACTGATCCTGCTCAGCGAAGAGTTTGCCACTCGCGAGCAGATCGACCGCTACTGTCGCCAGCACAACATTACCCCGCGGGTGAAAATGGAGGCCAATGTTATCGGTGCAGTCATCGAAGTGGTGCGCAGGACCACACTGTCGACCCTGTTACCGGCCACCGTCGCACTTGCACATCAGGGGCTGTTTGCCATTGAGCTAAGCCCTCAGCGACTGCACCGTACCGCCGTATTGATGCAGCGCAAAGGGGCCTACCAGACTTCAGCTGCACGTGCCTTTATCGAACTGGCCACAGACATTGCGGCCCAACTCGAGAAGAGATAAGGGCATCTGATAGGTGCCCGGAGTTGATACGCCAGCGCAGCACGTTCACGACTTTAAGTCGGGTCAGCTCCGAGGCGTGGTCAAAAAATCTTCAATGGACTGCAGCAGATGACCGCGACGGTCTTGCTGATCATCATTTCCTCAAGACAAAAAAACCGCGAAATGCGGGTTCAGGGATTACGAGCAAAAGGCTAGGGCCAGAGCCGATTGCTTTCGTGCTGCTTGCTCTCTCAACCGCGCAAGTCAGCCAGGCGGTTGAGCTGCATATTGTCTTCTACACTCTTTTTCGCCAGCTTTTGGACAAGTCTATGAAGGCCAAATATAAAAGGGAGTAAGGATGATGGTTCGAAAAATTTTGGCCGTTGCGGCATTGGTACTGTTAGCCGGTTGCGCCACCAACAGGGCAGAAGTGGATGTTTTACGGCCGGGTGATACTCAGACACCGGCCCCCAGCAATGGCAAAAAGGTTTATATCAGCGCCGTTGATGATCGAGTTTTTCAAATCAAACCTTCCAGCTCCGACATACCTTCACTGAAGTACGACGAGATCGACGATAAGTCGATTACCGAGCGGGCCATCGCGCGTAAGCGCAATAACTTCAATATGGCGATCGGCGACGTGCTGCTGCCTGAAGGGCGCACAGTTTCAGAGCTGGTGGGTAATGCCGTAGCCACTGCCTACCGGCAGGCCGGATACGAGGTGGTCAGTAGCCCCGATGCCCGTGATGTCAGTGAAGTAAAAGTGAACATCATCGAATTCTGGTCATGGTATTCGGCTGAGGGGGTACTCGATAAGGTGCTACGCAACAAGTCGCTGTTGCAGATAAAAGCCCCTGGTACACCTGTACAGACCGTAAAAACGCTGGTCAGTGAGAACGTGAAAGTGGCCACAGATACTGACTGGAAAACCATCACCGAATCCGGACTCGAAGCCATCACCCAGGAAACCCTGAAGCAGCTCTAAGGGGCTCCTGCAGAACACAGTGCAGTGGCCGTCTACTTCAAGTACCAGCCCCCTGGTTGGTCATCGATTGATTCGGTCACTCAATATTTGTGGTTAGCCGTGTTGCCACGAGTGGCGATACATGACCAAGAACCACCAGACAGACCACGCCGATGTGATCTGGTCGGATATGGTTCCGGCCCTGAATATCAGTGAAATCAATAGGGTCGGGACGGAGTGATTCGAACACTCGAACCCTAGCACCCCATTCAAGCTGGACTCACTCAGCGCCAGTTAATACGGGACTCCAGCAACAGGCGCTCGCTGCATAGGTATTCGTGCGCCTGGGCCGCACGAATACCCTTACCCGAGCACTTCAGCAACACACATTTATACCTGGGAGGCACTTGCAAGGCTGGGCTGCAAGGCATTACCCATCACTGGACCAGAGGGATGAGCAGCCTCTTCGTGTACGAACTCTGGTTCAGGCTCCCCTCTTTCACCATTCAACGCCTTGTGCATTTTAACGGTATCCAGCGCCCCGACCCACTTGGCAATTGCCATGGTTCCGACACCATTGCCGATAGTGTTGGTGATCGCACGTGCTTCTGACATAAAGCGGTCAACTCCCAGCAGCAGCACCATTCCCGCAACCGGGATGGTCCCCAAAGAAGACAAGGTGGCGGCCAGGATAATAAACCCTGAGCCGGTAACACCTGCCGACCCCTTGGAGGTGAACATCAAAACTGCCAGAACGATCAGTTGGTCAGTGAGGGTAAGCGGCGTGTTGGTTGCCTGGGCGATAAAAATCGCAGCGATGGTGTAATAAATCGCCTGACCGTCCGGATTGAAGGTCAAGCCGGAGGGAATGATCATCCCGGCGACAGGCTTGGAAACTCCGGCCTTTTCCATTTTTGAAATCATTTGCGGCAACACCGACTCCGAAGAACTGGTGCCCAGTACGGTGAACAACTCCTCCTTGATAAATTTAAGGAATTTCCACAGGCTGAAACCGCTGTACCGGCATATGGGCCCCAGAACAAAGATCACGAACACCGCGCAGGTCAAGTACACGCAGGCCATCAACTTGCCGAGGGAGAACAGTGAGCCGAAACCGTATTTACCGATTGTGAATGCAATGGCCCCAAACGCACCGACAGGCGCCAGGCGCATGACCATATTGACGATGCGGAACATGCCCTGCATCAAGCTATCCAGTGCATCGACAAAGATTTTCCCGCGCGGTCCGACTTGGGCCAGGGCGACACCCAGAAGGACGGAAAACAGCAAGATCTGCAGCACATTACCCTTGGCAAAGGCATCCACAATGGTATCGGGGATGATATTCATGGCGAAGTCCATGAATGAATCATGCTTTACCGCCGAGGTATAGGTGGCGAGACTCGACGTATCGAGGCTTGCGACATCAATATTCATGCCCGCACCGGGCTTGAATACATCGACCACCACCAGGCCGACCACGAGCGCCAGCGTCGACACAACCTCGAAATAAATCAAGGCACGAAAGCCTACCCGCCCAAGCTCCTTCATGTTTTCCATGCGTGCGATACCCGTGACGACAGTCAGGAAGATCACCGGCGCGAGGAGCATTTTGATCAGTTTGATAAACGCATCGCCCAAGGGTTTGAGTGAAGCCCCGGTTTCAGGAACCAGCACACCGACGATAGCGCCAAGAACGACCGCAATAAGTACTTGTATATAAAGTTTGCCGAATATTCTTTTCATGACAGGGCCCTGATTTTTATTGTTGTCAGGAAATGCCAAGGAGTCAGACCCAATAATCTGCCCCTTGACGTAGTGCCGCAGTACTACTTTGAATCGCTGGGACGCTTCAACGGTTGATCAACGCAATGACTGCATCCGTGATCTGCCGTGTAGTGGCCGTACCGCCCAAATCAGGAGTATGCAAACCGCTTTCAGTCACAGCCTCGATGGCGGACATCAGTTGTTTTGCCGCGGCGGCCTCACCCAGGTGTTCCAGCATCATCACTGCCGTCCAGAAAGTCGCAATCGGGTTCGCCACACCTTTACCGGTGATATCGAATGCAGAGCCGTGGATAGGTTCGAACATCGAAGGGAATTTGCGCGACGGGTTCAGGTTGGCAGTCGGCGCAATGCCCAGACTGCCGGATAGCGCCGCCGCCAGATCGGACAGAATGTCGGCGTGCAGGTTAGTAGCGACAATCACGTCCAGTGTGGAGGGTTTGAGCACCATGCGCGTAGTGACGGCATCGACCAGTTCTTTATCAATTTTAACGTCTGGAAAATCCTTCGCGACTTCATAGAAAATCTCATCCCACAGCACCATGCCGTGTCGCTGGGCATTGGACTTGGTGACCATGGTCAGGTGCTTGCGTGGGCGGCTTTGCGCCAGTTCGAAAGCAAAACGGTGGATGCGCTCGACTCCAACACGGGTAAAGACCGACACTTCCGTGGCGACCTCTTCCGGCAGGCCACGGTGAACGCGACCACCATTGCCGGAGTACTCACCTTCGGAGTTTTCCCGCACCACTACCCAGTCAATCTGGTCACCATTGACCAGTGGGCTCTTTACCCCAGGC
The DNA here is from genome assembly GCF_005930585.1 of Pseudomonas sp. FSL W7-0098. Taxonomy (NCBI): domain Bacteria; kingdom Pseudomonadati; phylum Pseudomonadota; class Gammaproteobacteria; order Pseudomonadales; family Pseudomonadaceae; genus Pseudomonas; species Pseudomonas sp. FSL W7-0098. The sequence continues at coordinate 327,431 of NZ_RXHW01000003.1, read as the reverse complement.
AACACACGAGCCGGACGCACGTTGGCGTACTGATCGAAGCCCTGGCAGATCGGCAAACGCAGGCCCCACAGGGAAATATGATCCGCGACGTCAAGCGCACCCACGGCGCCAAAGAAAATCGCATCGAAGGTTTTTAGCTCTTCCAGCCCGCCTTCAGGAATGTAGTAACCATGCTTCAGGTAGTTATCCGAGTTCCAGTCGAAGTGTTTGAAATCCAGTTCGAAACTGGATTTTTTCGACAGGGCCTGCAGCACCTCGACACCTGCGGCAATGACTTCGATACCAATGCCATCACCTGGAACCGCTGCAATTTTGTATGTGCTCATGATCAACTCCGCGCTCAAAACGTTCTTGTTTTGCCTGTCGAACGGTCTGTTCAATCAGGGTGTGAACGGAGTATATGTAGTGAATAAATAAGTGTGAGTTACTCAGAATCACTACATAAATAACTTTGAGTTACCATTGAGCCCAACCCTGGATCTGTCATTTTTTTATCTTCTGGCCAACAAAGGCAGCCTGGCTGCCACGGCCAGAGAGCTCGGCATCACACCGCCAGCAGTGAGCAAGCGCCTTACTGCCCTTGAGGCTCGATTGGGGGCACGCCTGGTGAATCGCACCACACGTTCAATGAGCCTGACCTCAGAAGGTGAACTGCTTTTTTCCCACGCGGCCCGGATCCTGACGCAGATCGATGAGGTCGAGCAGCTGATCAACAGCAGTCAGGCTGAGCCAAAAGGCTTGATTCGCGTCAACGCATCGCTGGGCTTCGGACGCCGTTACATCGGTCCTGCCCTTGGCGCATTTTTCAAGAAACACCCGCAGGTGGAAGTACAACTGGAGATCAGCGACCACCCGCTCGACCTGACGACCCATGGGTTTGACCTTGGCATTCGTTTCGGCACACTGGCGGATGCAGCTTTTCATGCGCGAAAGATCGCTTCCAACCGCCGATTGCTATGCGCCTCACCGTTGTACCTGGAAAAATACGGTGCTCCGCAACGTCTGAGCGATTTGCAGCAGCACAACTGCATCTTCCTGCGGCAGAACGAAACGCCCTACGGGGTGTGGAGCTTTACCGACGGTGGCCGTACGCAAAACATCAAGGTACGCGGCGCCTTGGGCTGCAACGACGGTGAGGTAGCCCTGAACTGGGCGCTGGAGGGGCATGGGATTCTGCTGCGAGCTGAATGGGACATCGCCAGATATGTCCGTAGCGGCCGATTACGACTAGTACTCGAAGACCAGACACCGACCCGTGCCGATGTTTACGCGGTATACCCGCAGCAGTTACACCTGTCCACACGAGTGCGCAGCCTGATCGACTTTCTGGTTGAGCGCTTCAAGGACATTGATCATCTGGAGGGCGAGTTGTAGAGCCATTGCCCCCCTGTCTCCTCCCCCACCTGCTGCCTGCGCAACCAAGCCGCCAGGCTACCGCAGCAGGCACTGGCGACGAGTAAGTCGCACGCCCACCGGACTGATGAATAAACCTCATAAACCCTTGCCAATTTACCCATCTAGTGCTCATGCGCCATCTCGCATGCTGTCACCCAAACGCGAATATCGGGGGATCGAAATGCACATGCGCACACTCGGCAACAGTTAACTCGAAGTATCAGCGCCGGGACTGGACTGCATGGGTTTAAGCCATGGCGGCGGCACGACGACGGACACACCACAAGCCATTACGTTGGTCCGCTCGGCGATCAGGCGATGAGCAACGATAAAGCGTCAGGATCTGCTGCTCGCCTGTTGATTGTGCTGAGTGGTATTGCGGTGGTGTTTGGCCCAGTGACCGCCTGGGTGGCCGTAGCGTATTGCGCAACAAGACGTTGAGAATCGAACGGGCAAAGATCATCTGGCAAACCCTAAGACGCTTTGCACAGGCTAACGCAGGCTTTGCAGATTACCTGTCAGCCGAGCAGCACGCAGCCTTATCTCCTAGGTCCTAGGTCCTAGCCATCTCGATACCTACCACGTCTCTGTTGTGCCTGTCTCCCGTCCTGCTGTTACACCGCTGGGCATACCCTCCAACTGACCGCCTTCTCGCGATCACCCGGCACAGGCTCTGCTTTGCAAAAGATGGCAGATAAACGACGAGAACTGCTGGTATGTGCTGGGCAGCAATGCTCGCCTGGGCACAAACTCAAACTTCAAGCCCTGATTGCCACGAGCAATAACAGGCACAAGTTTCCGGTTGGTAAGGGTCCAAGTAGGGGTCTTTTTTTAGGCATGAAAAAGCCCAACGGATTAGGCTGGGCCAAGTCATTGAATAATATGGTCGGGACGGAGTGATTCGAACACTCGACCCCTAGCACCCCATGTTCCCTCGTAAAATATCGCAACCCATTGTAATTAAAAGAAAAATACAATTTTGCATGATGGCAAAATGTACTGCGATTCGTGCGCAGGCAAACGGTAAACCGGGGGCTGTGGGGTGGGTTTTGCGCAGATTTTGGTGTATCCCCGGCCATTTTTGGGATGCAGCACACGCTTTACCAGTTGCTGATTCTGTAGCCACAAGCTCTAAGCTCTTTAACCACTTCTACTTTCCAAGCACCTGATTGGTCTAAAGGCGCATATACCACACCGTTTATATCGTTAGGAGTCTCGATTACGCCTTTGACCAGGGCGCATACATTTTCTCTACCAAGCTTCGCCATCAAGTAACCATGTTCGAATACGACATTTTGTCGAGCCCGATCCTTTGGACTTTCTTGCTTCTCGTGATATCCCCTACCCTGGTCGCACGGCGTGTACAATACGAGAGCAAAATCTGCATCGTTAGTATAGCGCTCAATCTTTTCAATAATGGTCATACCCGCATTGGCCTGTTCATGCAGGATAATTGCTTCTAGGCCAAGCCCCTCGATGAACCGACTTACCTCGTACTTAGCGAGATCATCCCTTCCATGAACGATGAACACCTTTCGCTTGTTCCTTGCAACTACCGGCGAAAGTAACTCATCTATATTTCCGACACTTGGGTGTTCCGCCTTGAAGGTTTGTACTGGCAGAGAAGCTTCGTCATTCGGCAGGTCGAGAAAATCTAATAACGGGGTAAACTGCTCAGACAGATAGGCTCTACGTTCGGCATAAGAACTGAACTTCCCTTTGATCCATGCCCAAAAAGAATCGAGGCTTCCATGCTGCTTAACAAATGGTGGAAGTCGTTGCCCGATCTCAGGATCACTTAGTAGTTGACGCCTAAGTTGTGCATACTCAGCTGGGTCGGCCGCATTACCAGTTGCTCGCGCAGCAAGAAGGTTTTGCAAGTAGCTGACCTTATCGAAGTGACTCTGCAAAAAAACTATACTCATCAGGGGGTTCCGTTTTTATTGTTCGTACGCTCAAGGGATAGAGCGTGAAACTTGATAATCATAGCGCTTAGCGAGACAACGCTAGCTCAGCACAGCTTTGGGCCGCAGTCATTTGGTAGCCAGATGGATTGGAAACAATACAAAAAACCATATACGCTACAACTCCCAGGCTAGCTCATTACTTTGTTCCAATCGACCTCATAACCTGCGACTTTGAGCTCGCGCGCGAGAACAGTTTTCCATTCGCCAGACATCGACGTCCAAACTACACCAGCAAAGTCCGTAGGAATATCCACATCGCCCGACTTTAGCGCGCATACTTTGTCACGACCAAGCGCTCCCATGAAATATCCAAGTTCCAACAGTACATTTTGCCTGACACGGGGCTCAAGCTCCCCTCCGACTTTACTACCAACATCATCAGGTGTTAGCAAAACCACAGCCATTCCAACATCGGAGTGATGCTCTATTTTCTCGATGATGGTACGGCCGCCATTGGCCTGCTCATGAAGGATTATTACTTCAATACCCAGTCTTTCAATGAACCGTGCGACCGTTTCGCGAACCGCTTCATCATGTCCGTGAACCAGGAACACTCGGGGCGAGCCTCCTAATGAGCCTGATCGTACAGGATGACTGAGCTCCACGATGAGGTCGAGATCTTCAAGATCCGTGTTCAAAGCGTTGATCGCCTGCCCAAGTGATGCCTTCGAATTGCTTATCTTTTCTCCCGTAATTCTTTTGTAGTCGGGATCGGGCATACCGGAAACCCACATCATTGTACGATGATGGAGCTTGTACGCCTCGCTGTATCGATTGGCGGCGGTTGTATTAGTACCAAAGCATCGCTCCAATGTATCCTCAATACTACGCTCCAAAGCTTGGAGCTCAGGCGAAGTCGAACGCCGCATTGTGCTTAGGTCAAAAGTATCTAAATCTGTGATTCGTTGCTGAAGTCGCTCTATCCCACGTTTTAACTGGCTGGCATCCAGATAAAGCTTAGGCTGGATCGCCGTTGGTGGTGGTGCCTTCCTCGCCATGATTATTCCTTACTGTGCAATGATAAACCCATCATGCCATCTCACGCGGCATGTGTAACACAACAAAACCGCCCCTTCCAAGCGCTCCTCCTCCCCCAGTACCAAATACTTCTCCTACCCCTTTGCGCGAATGGCGGATACCCTGCTCGCATCGAGATGGCTAAACGCCACTGCCTACTTAAGAATCTAATGAATCGCTCGAGTGAGATCACATGGAACTGTTCCTCATCATTTTCGGCTTATGCGCCCTTGCGCTGCTGGTCGTCGCAGTAAAAAACACAAAGCTCATAGCCAAGCTGACTGCTGAACTCCGCCAACGAGAGCAGATCATTGATCGCCAGCAGCAAGAAAATTTAGCGCTACTGAGCCGTGTCGACCGCCAGGGGCAGGAAAATACAGCCTTACAGAATCGCGTCGATGCCCTTTCCAAGTATCAAACCATCATCGATGCTGAGGCCCACGCCAGAGAACTCAACACACAAGCTGAGAGTGTTTTCGCCCAGTCGAAAATAGCTGCTGCAGTCGAGCTGCATGAAGCGAAACGCATGGCAAAAGAAGAGCTGATAACCAGCGAGATGGAAATAGCTTCAGCCCGCGCAACTGCGAGCAGGATTGTTGAAGCCGCAAATAAACGCGCAGAAGAAATTGCAGGTGACGCTTACAGCGCCATGAACCGGGCAAAGGAATTTGCTGATACAGCAAAAGCGATGAAGAACATCATCGAAGGCTACGGTGATGCTTACATCGTGCCCACCTACAATTTGCTTGATGACCTTGCTGAAGAGTTTTCTTTCACTGAAGCTGGTCAGAAACTCAAAGCAGCCCGTGAGATGAGCCGCTGGATGGTCAAGGCCGGACGGGCTGCTACCTGCGACTACGCAGAATCCAATCGACGTGACACCGCTATCCGCTTTGTCATTGATGCATTCAACGGCAAAGTCGACTCAATCCTTTCCAGAAACAAAGCTGATAACCACGGCAAGCTGGAGCAAGAGATCCGCGATGCATTTGCCTTGGTAAACCATAACGGCACCGCATTCAGAAACGCACGCATCACAGACGAATATCTCACCTCTCGGCTGGAAGAGCTGAAGTGGGCCGCAACGACTCGCGTATTGAAAGAACAGGACCGCGAGGAGCAGCGTCAACTGCGCGAACAAATACGCGAAGAAGAAAAAGCCCGCCGTGAATTTGAACGCGCCATGAAGGACGCAGCCAAGGAAGAGGACACCATCAAAAAAGCGATGGATAAGGTTCTTCAGCAAGCAGCGAATGCCAATGATGCCCAGCGCGTGGAATTTGAAGCCAAGCTGCGCGAGCTTGAACTCAAGCTCCAGGCTGCAGAAGAGAAAAACCAGCGCGCTCTTTCAATGGCGCAGCAAACCAGAACCGGCCATGTTTACGTTATTTCTAACGTCGGCTCGTTTGGCGAGGAGGTCTTCAAAATTGGCATGACTCGTCGCCTGGAACCTAAAGACCGCATTCGTGAACTCGGGGATGCAAGTGTTCCATTCGAATTCGACGTGCATGCGATGATTTTCAGCGATGACGCACCTAGCCTGGAAAAAACCCTGCACCGCCACTTCCTGCGCCGTCAGATGAACAAGGTCAATCCGCGTAAGGAGTTTTTCCGCCTTGGGCTCAGTGAGATTCGAACTGAGCTCGAAAGCCTTGGCGTTGAGACCCTTTGGACGATGGCAGCTGAAGCTCACGAATATCGCGAGACCATTCGCATTGAGCAGCAGATCCAGGAAAACCCGGTGATTGAGCAGCAATGGACGCGTTATCAGCTTGAACATGAAGTGGAGAGCGAAGTAGAGGAGATGTAAACCAGGGCGACTCACGACCGGCGCAAAGCGACACTTGTGCCGGAACTGGCGAAAGAATAGTTGGCCCAAGCCACGCCAAAAGAACGCCTCGTACAGATGATATTGCTCAAAGGTGAGCCGACCGAGTGCTTCAAGACTGACTAAACTTTCAGCAATGCACGAAAGTCTAGGCCGGAATAGATCAAGCGTATAGATAAACTCACATATATTTGGTCTACACTGTTATTCAATGTCAATAAATCAGGCATTCTCAATGAAACTCACTGACCAGCAGATCCTTGAGCAAAAATACTTTGAGCAATTTGCTCAACATTACCCCATACCCTGCGGCGCAATCGAATACTCCGACAAGCCTGACATACTGATACATGGTGATATAAAATTAGGTATCGAAATCGCTCATCTTTACAAAGTTGATGGAAAAAACACTAAATGCGAGCAAAAGCAAATCATTATGCGTCGCGAAGTAATTGCACAAGCGGAGCAACTTTACCTATCAAGCGGCGGGCGAAAAATTGAGATTTCGATTGACTTTGATCCCCAGCATCCAATCATGCGCAACAACATAACAAAAATTGCCAAGGGTCTAGCTGTTATTGCTCAGGAAATCTCATCAGAACATGAAGGGTACTCGAGCTACAAAGCGTTCGAACTTATCCCTGAACTCCGTTTTATTTATCATGATGGAAAAGAGTATCGAAATAGTAACTGGCGACATCAGCAGAGCTTTGATGTTCCGACGCTATCAATTGCCCGAGTAAAGGAACTAGTTGCGCAGAAAATTAATAAACTCAAGCAATATAATCCGTGCGACATCTACTGGTTGCTTTTCATTGTTGAGTTCTGGGACCCATCACAGGACCAGGATATTAACTGGCCCGCAGGTGAGTGCATTGGCCCTACCCCCTTCGAACGAATATTAATCTATAAACCTGCATTCAAACAAGTAGTTGAAGCAGTTCAACAATATTAAAAAACATGGGAAGCAGTCAATGCACTTAATAATCGATAGTAACCAATTGCAACACCCCAACCTCCGAGATTTCCTGACCAACCCAAAAAATCGTGCAATCCTAACCGACTTCTCCGCAATGGAGGCGTATAAGGGCGACACACTTAATAGTATTTTTAAATCCATGAGTGTAGTGTCTGATTTCCCCTCTCAAGTAGTAATCCTAAAAGGCTCCGCAAAAATATGCGGCATGAGTGGAAGACAGAAAGACTTGCAACGAAGACTCATAGATAAAGCACAAACCTCCGAATTTCCGAAGTTCGCCCACGATCTTCGCAAAGCTGAGTTAGGAGACATTCTCCTCCGCCAGCAACTTATTGATTTGGGAAAATCAGCAAACGAGCATCTTGATAAAATGTTAATAGACACAGAGCAAATGCGCGAAGCATTCGTGATATTAGGCAATGAGTATACAAAAGAAGAACGGGCAACTCTTCGTGAGCAACGGGTGTACACGCCCTCCATGGTAGAACGGTTAGCCAGAACACTATTACAAATCACAGGTCAGATATTTGAAAATGCGCCTATCGTCAGAAAAACCCCATCATCCCAAGAACTACCAAACACCCTGATTTTTAGATTTTCATTGGCCTGCTATGTCATGGCCATTACGCGCTCAGCACGAGGAGGCATGCGCAACATGAGGCCTGATAGACTTCGTAACGACCTAGTTGACATGATTCTCGTCGCCTATGGCACATATTTTGATGGGATCATGTCTGATGATGAGAACGTAAATATTATGTTTACAGAAACATGCCTTATCTTGGCTGGTCTCTTCAAAGCGGAAATTCCTGCGCTTAATCGATTAACGAGCAGTAACAGCTACCAGATCAATAGAGCTCATCAATGAATTTCAGCACATTACCCCTTGCACTCATTGACGAGCTATCATCTTCAATACTAAACAGTACAAACTCGGAGTTCATACGTGAAAAACTCAACCTGATACTCGACCACTACCAAGTCATAAACTATGAATTCCAATACGACAGCGCGTTTTGGCGCGCGAGAAAATGCAATGACCAAAATGGCTTTGATAACACATCAGAACTTGGCCCCCCACCCACGCACCTCACACGAGAAGGAAGACTTAACGAAATAAACGACCCAATATTATATACATCAACCAACAAGTTTTCAGTTCTAAATGAAATAAACGCAAACGAAGGCGATTATATACACACAGTCGCCTACAAGCAGAAAGCCGACCACACTATCTGCTGTGCTACAATTGGAGAAATAACCCATATAAATAGATGGGGAAGTGGCCTAACATCTGAAACAGTGGGAGACCTATTAATCGAATTCATGAAAAATATGCCTCATGATTTCGGTAAAAGCTTTGTATTTACAGATGCATTCCTATCATCTTTATTGAAAGATGAAAATGCAAAACACACAAACTATATCCACTCTAGAATTTTAGCCAACTTGATTTTTAGCCGAAACCCAAAACTAGATGCAATTGCCTATAGTGGTGTAGCGTTAGAATCTTCTCGCAACTATGCAATTAAGCCTAGCTCCGCTGAACGCTCATTACAAATGGAAGCTAGTTTTGTGTTAAAAATCACAAAAAAATACAAATACGGAATGTACGATTTCCAGATTATTAAAAATGCCGAGGGTATAGAGTTTGATGGCAAATTCATATGGTGATTGCGTATGTGTCATCTGTATTAAGCGCGAGGCACCAATCTCGCGCTGCACATGGATTAGAACAATTTTCCCAATGCCGCAGGTTCCCAGTTTATGATTACCAGCTCGCCACTCACATCAGCCTTCCCCTGCCTCTGATTCGTGGTCGTATACCGAATCTCGGTCGTCTCAAAATGAAACCCTTTAAACACCCGCCGAATATCCGGATGGTCGTTGATGCTGACCATCACCTTGCCTTTGCAGCGCCGCATAAAGTCAGCCATGCGCTCGTAGTTTTCAAACGGGAAGTCCACGCCGTATCCAGCGGCCTGCCAGTAAGGCGGGTCCATGTAGTGGAAGGTGTGTGGCCGGTCGTAGCGCTCTGCGCACTCAAGCCAGGGCAGGTTTTCGACGTAGGTGCCGGCCAGGCGCTGCCAGGCTGCAGACAAGTTTTCTTCAATGCGCAGCAGGTTGATTGCAGGAGCAGTCGTTGCGGTACCGAAGTTCTGCCCTGTGACCTTGCCACCAAAGGCATGGTGCTGCAGGTAGAAGAACCGAGCGGCGCGCTGGATGTCGGTCAGGGTTTCCGGGCGGGTCATCTTTTGCCACTCGAATATCTGCCGTGAGCTGAGAGCCCACTTGAATTGACGCACGAATTCCTCCAGATGGTTCTGCACCACCCGGTACAGGGTCACTAGGTCACCGTTGATGTCGTTTAGCACTTCGACGGGAGCAGGCTGTGGGCGCAGGAAGTACAGCGCCCCGCCGCCGGCGAAGACTTCGACGTAGCATTCGTGGGGTGGGAACAGGGGGATAAGGCGGTCGGCCAGGCGGCGTTTGCCGCCCATCCAAGGGATGATGGGTGAAGACATAATGTGCAAGACCTTTGCTGTATAAATAAACAGGTGCTAGGCACGCTCCGCTTTGTGCTCGAAGCAGGAGTCTTGACTGGACTTGCAGGAATGATCTGCGGGTGTGCCTGATACTTCTTTGGCGTAGGCCTGACAGGCCTGCAGCGCGATCAGTCCTTGATCGTCGTCGCTGGTGATTCCGATAATTCGTTGAGCATGCGCTGGGTCAAATTGGGCTCTATGGGCGCCATAAACCACGCCGCCGGCAGTGGCAAGGCGATCACGCAGGCGTGCCTGTTTGGTTTTCTCATCGGTCAGGGCTCGGTAATGGGATTGGTCACTGGCTGCCAGCCATTGCTCCAGGGCGAGGCGCTTGCCCTGCTCTGCCAGGATTTGCGCAGAGTTGGCATTGGCCAGATCGGTGCGTTCGGTTTCGGGAGGATCAGCAGCAGTTGCCGCGCTGTGATGGGCATGAGTTTCTTTAGATAATAAAAAACCCGCACTCGGCGGGTTTCTTTGAATCGGTGCAGGTATTTACTGTGGCTGGATACCTTTGATTTTCTCCAGGCGCATTGGATAGCCATTGGCTGGCTGAACCACAGTTTCGCTTTCAACCGTTTGAATGATCTTGCCGTTGGCATCTTTCGTCACTGAAATAGTCTTGCTATAGGTGCTCTGCACCACGCAGCCATTCATCAACAATGCCGCGCCGACTACAGCCAAAAACTGGATGCCCTTCACTTGGTACTTCCTTACCTGGATAATTTCGGCGCCGACTGTAGCAGGCTTTATGCCATCATTTCCAACGACATGGGCTGAAGTATTGCTTCGCTGGAAGGCATGCCTATCTCGAGACAAAAAAATCCCGCACTTGGCGGGGTTCGGTACTGCAGTTTCATTTCAGCAAGACATCACTTGTTCAGCCGTTCGGCCAGTCGCGTCATCAGGTCCATGCGCTCATGCAATATCGCCACGATCAAAGCAGGTCCACCTTCACGCGGCAGGGCAAATGCGTAATGGTGTTCGCAGTGAGCCATCAGCAACGTCGGGTAGAGGTCGCTCATGTCCCTGTAAGCGCCTTGAATGGCGGCAAGGCGCGCAATGCCGCGCTCCAGTCTGCCGATATACACACGCACCTGCTGGTCACTCCACTGTTGGCGCGTGTAGCGGATGATCCCGCGCAAGTCGGCTTCAGCCTCAAGCGTAAGGACGTAGGCACCGCTCAAACCCGATTTTCCCCGGATAGTTCTTCGTCGAGGATGTCACCAATGCTCCTGTCTGAAACCTTGCCCGCCAGGCCATCATTGATGCGGGCGGTCAGTACGCCTTTGAGCTCTTGCCATGCCGGATCATTGTCGACATTGCCCGGAAACAGGCGCTCGATGGCGTATTGCTTGATCGTCTTGCCCTGCAAGGCGGCCAACGCTTTCAGGCTCTGATGCTGCTGCTCGGATATGTCGATGGTCAGGCGGCTCATGTGGCAACTCCATACGTGATCTACGCCCTGATCTTCGCACAAATGTGGGAATGTGGGCCATCGACTGGACGACCGGGACTTCTCCCAGGCTAGCTTGGGCGTAATGGCCGCATGTTTGAATCGGGATAGCCCTTTGCATCCAGTTTCCAGGCTCGAACCTGATTACGGTAGTCACACCACAGGCGCTCTGTGCCCGCTACCTGCTCGCCATCCTCGATGGCCTCCAACTGCTCAGCCACGAAATTACGCTCCTGCTCGATCCACTGAACTTCGACAGCAATCAAAGGCGCCAACCGCGTCCTGCGCGAAGATCACCCCCTGCGCCATAACTGATGATGCGTATACCCCATGTGATCAACATGCCATCTGCAAACTTTATAAAGCTGCCGCTGGCATTCGTCCCTTGATCAATAATCGCTCTGCTCGCCACGGAACCCACAACATCTGCAAACGCTGCGCTTTTAAGCGCTGCTGCCTTGTCGTATAGCTCCCGCGTCATAAAGTTAATCTTCTGACTGGCCACACGCGGTGGGTCACCGGGAGGAGATTTACCTGCGCATTCAGGCAGAGCGCGAGACGCATAGCGCAGCCTGAACGGAAAGCATCACTGCAGACCGCTCGCTGAGCAGGTTGGGGGGAATGAAAGCTGTGGAAAGTCTCGGTGAAATGTCAGCCATCATAGAAAAGGTTTACCAGGCTCACGGACTAGAATTAGTGAGCTGAACATAAATACAAAAACCTGCAAGCAGCGCCCAAAAAATTACAAATAGCCATGGTGTCCTCATAGAGAACATTAGCGATTTGCGATACCCCTGCTGACTCGATTCTTTTTCGTTAAATAAGGGTGAGTCATCATAGGCCTCCCCCATAACCGGGTCACTTCGCAATAAGTGACTTTGTTTGAAATGCCAATGATCAATGATGACATACGAGGCCCTAAACCCAGGCCAGGCATGCAATGAGCTAAATATTCCTAGGATGGCCATCAAGGTTGGTACAACCAAGGTAAAAAGCTCGCCCCATCTGGGATTGAGGTTCGCCATTGAAGAGGCAAACGCAATAACCAAGAACGATTGGGCCGTTAAATATGCGTTCGTTCTATTCGAGAGCAAACTTGTTTCATAGTGAATTTCTCTCCGATAGAAATCTAGACGATCTTTAGGAGTGCCAAATAGAAAAACGTCCGAGGGCGACTCCTGATGAAGCCGGATTTCCTCAGTGAGGATCTTAGTCACAGCACGCCTCCGATGAACTGAATGACTTTAGAAGCGCTCCCCTTCAAAGGGTTCATTAAATTTCAGCGCATAAATACTCAATCCTAGCCAACTTCAAAAACTCATTTCACCCCCATGAATGTCAGCGAAAGAAGTGAAGATGAATATTCCCCAGCTCTGGAGGCGACCATGGCCCAAGTCAACGCGCTTGCTGTGATGTAGCGCTCGCAATAAACCAGCGCCGCAATATGTCCGTCGCGCTTCGCCTCGGGCTTGCCGGCTCCACCCCACCGAAGAGCGCCCCGCGCTACCGGGTAGTGCCAGTGAGTGGCGAGTTCTTCCACATCGTCGATACCGGTACCGGCAAGTTGAAGGGCTTTCGCCGCGAGCATAACGATGCCTGTGCTTTCGCACGTAAACTCGAACAGGAGTCGCTGCCATGACTGACTTTCTGGATACCGTCGAAGGCCCGGACTGGCTTTACGATGCCATCAACAGCCTGATCTGCGGCGACACCGTCACGGCGCCGCGATCTTTCGGCAAACCGGTTGCCTTGGTTACACCACAGTCGCTGTACGAAGCGCTGGCCGAACACCTGGGGGCACAAGAACACATCGCCCCCGCTGCTGACCGACAATCGCGAATACCCGATCGAGCAGATGATTTGCGAAATCATTGCCGGCGGGAGCCGCGTTCATGGCAAGGCTTACGACTTGGCCTGCTCGGCTCTGGGCCCGGCCAAGTCCAGGCAACACCCTACGGCCCTGCATGATCTTGCCGAGTCACTGATTCGTCCCCGAGCCAATGAGTACGGCCAGACCCGCGCCAAGGAACTGGCGACAGACTTTGCTGCCGACCGGGCGGATCAACGCAAAGCCGACGTTGCGTAAGGTCAGCCCTTGCCTTTGTTCTTGTTCTTCGCTCCGCCCTGGCGAGCCTTGAATTTCGGATTGGTTTTGCAGATCACATAAATACGGCCACGGCGCTTAACGATCTGGCAGTCACGGTGACGATTTTTCGCTTCTTTGAGTGAGGACAGCACTTTCATCGGTGAGGCTCCTTGCGGCGAGTTGAAACGTAATAACATATCTTAAATGCGAATAAGAATATTTATCAACCCATATTTCCCCACCCATCTTGACGCTGCGTGCATCGCGGTAAGGATTCTGTCGTGTCCATGAATATGCGGATCTGGGATCAAGTCGATAAGACCGATACCCGGTGCACAAAAGCTGCTTTGGCTGGACAGCGTGCCCATGCTGAAAAACTGGAAGAGAAGAAATCTAGCCGCAAGCCCTAACCCATGTCCTGGGAAGAGCAGTCGATTCTTTTTGGGGAGTTGCCCGCCCACTTGCAGACGATGGCCTTGTTCAAGGTGAACACGGGCTGTCGCGAGCAGGAGGTGTGCAAATTGAAATGGGATTGGGAGATTGCGGTAGCGGAACTGGGCACCAGTGTGTTTCTGATACCGGCCGATTTTGGCGGCCAGCATGAGCGGTCGGGAGTGAAGAACGGTGATGAGCGCCTGGTGGTGCTCAACAACGTGGCCAAGTCGATCATTGAGAAGCAGCGTGGTATCAGCAAGGAATGGGTGTTTCCTTACAACGGTACTGCGCTGCACCGGATGAATGACTCAGCCTGGAAGAAGGCCAGGGTCAGGGCGGCGAAGAAATGGCAGGAGAAGTATTTGCGGCCGGCACATGATGGTTTCGCCCGGATCCGCATTCACGACCTGAAGCACACTTTTGGGAGAAGGCTGCGTGCAGCAGGCGTGACTGAGGAGGATCGCAAAGCATTGCTCGGCCATAAGAACGGCAGCATCACCAGTCACTACTCAGCGGCAGAGCTGGACCAACTGATTGAGGCTGCAAACAAGGTATCAGTAACCGACTCACGCGCACCAGCGCTGACGATCCTGAAGAGGAGGCAGGGATAGCAGAAACCCAAGGTCACTCGAAAAGTCACTAGGGTAGAAATGAAAAAGCCACCCATAAGGTGGCTAAGTCATTGAATAATATGGTCGGGACGGAGTGATTCGAACACTCGACCCCTAGCACCCCATCTGTTTAACAACATATTTCAGTAGACGTCTATAGATTTAAAATTGCCTATAGCCCTTTAAATACAAGGCTTTAGCAACTTGTTAAATCTGAGGACATCCACTCAAATCCATCACTATCTGGGGCTTTTGTGGGAGTAAATGTGGGAGTAAATTTGTCCCGTCTACGGGAGAAAAACCATGACCAAACTCACCGTCAAATACCTCCAGGCACTAACAATTGCGGATGCAGGAAAAACGATAAGGGACGAAGGTGGCCTGTCTGCCAAAGTGGCGCTCACACAGAAAGGCATCTCGTTGTCTTTTTACTATCAATTTCGTTGGGAGGGTAAGTACTCACGCCATGCGTGCGGCACTTGGCCAGGCGCAGATTTGAAAGCCATACGCGAAATCAGGGATAACGCACGCCAGTGCATCGCACTTGGACTTAACCCCAACGAACAAAAACGCTTTGATCGCCATCAACGAAAAACCGAAGCTGCCGAACAATTAGCCCTGGCCGAAACCCTAAAAAAACAAGAGCTGACCGTATACGACCTGGCGCAAGAATGGCTGCTTAATGGCGTCGCCAGAAAGGATAATAGCGCCGAGCTCGGCCGTCGCTTCGCCAAAGATCTTTACCCGGTACTGGGCAAAATCCCTCTGCGTGAAATTACCGAACATGATTTACGCAATGCCCTGCGCAACATTTTTGCGCGCGAGGCCAACCGACAAGCGATCGGCTTTTTTGCGGACGTTACCCAAATGTTCAAGTGGGCCAGCAAACGTCAGCCTTGGCGCGCTCTGATGATCGATGGCAATCCGACTGAATTAGTCGATATCGCCAATCTCATACCCGCTGATTATGGAACAGAACGCAGCCGCATCCTGTCACCGGCTGAACTGCTTGAACTGAGCGATAGATTCAGAGAGATGACAGCCGATTACGCAGCCCTACCCGCCGGCCAAAAATATGACGGTATACGGCCCTTGAAAAAAGAGACGCAACTAGCACTATGGATCTGCTTAGCCACCCTGTGCCGCATTGGCGAACTGCTCAAGGCTGAGTGGAGGAATGTTGACCTAGAAAACCATACCTGGCTAATCCCCAGCGAAAATGTAAAAGGCCCTCGGGGCAAAAAACAGGATCTCCATGTATTCCTTTCAGCCTTTGCGCTTGAGTCCTTCAAAGAGCTGCATGAATTAACAGGCCATACGCCCTGGTGCTTCCCGGCGAAAAATAATGAAGGGCCTGTCGACAGTAAGGTCGTCAGCAAACAAATTGGTGATCGGCAAGCGCAGTTCAAGCTGCGTAAGCCCCTCTCCCGTCGTTGTCATGACAACACCTTGGTGCTCGCCAATGGTCAAAACGGATGCTGGACACCTCATGATATGAGACGCACCGGGGCTACCATGATGCAAGCATTGGAGGTTAGTCTGGATGTTATTGATCGCTGCCAAAACCATGTTCTGGCCGGGTCCCGGGTGAGACGCCATTACCTGCATTATGATTATGCGCAGGAGAAAAAACGGGCTTGGGACTTGCTAGGGGAGCGGCTTCAAGAAATTTTGAACACATCACCGCAAGATGATACTCAACTGTCTTTTAAGTATTAATCAGTCTTGCGGAAGCACAAGCTTTATGCTCCAGCGATTGCAACAGTATTAATGAATCTTTGGTGCCTGGTTTTCTCAAAATGTTCAAGGTCTCGGTGGAGTCGCTGACTCGAGCGATGACTCTGAACAGGTCAGAACATAGCAAGATACAAATTTTTACGGAATAAGCAGTTGAGAAACACTTACTAAACATTGCTCACATTTAAATTTTAACACCACTAAAAAACACAGACATCATTTCAACATCAAATCCAACAACCAATTTCAAAGCGTATGACATCAGAATGAGAAACATCAAAAACCCTAAAAATGACGACCAAACAAAAACATAGCCACACAAACAATTGAATACATTTTTATATCAAGCCAGATTAGAAAAAGCACTTACATTCCGGCCTAAAATGATACTGTCGCTCTAAACCGAGCACAGCGCACGGCACAATTAGCCATTACAGCACAAGGTCGAACCAAATGATAAAACACCACTTCCTATTCACTTATTCGATTTCCCCGATTGAGGGCACTGATAATGCAGCCAAAGCAGCTGACAAAGTAAGAAAAGGCATCGCCAACATACAGAGCCCTGACTGGAGTAAGCTCTCCACTGTCGAAACCACTTTTTCCGGTCGGTTGGCACTGACAGCGGAAACAGTCTGTGAAAAAAGAGAGGAAGCAAGGGACATTATCGATCGTGAGCTGAGAGGTGTCATTGATGCCTATAAAGCGCGTTGCGAGATACGGGCCGATATTACATTACTCGTCGACGGACTCGGTCCTCGTATGGATATTATTATATAGTCACGCCCCTACCCTTTTGCCTGAACCTTACCTGACAGTCACCACCCAACATCCAGTGACTGTCAGATCAAGCCTGAGTTGCTACACATACAGGTTCATACCTAAAAACACTGCTCGTGAAACCAATCAAAGAGACAGACCAGTAGATTGATGACCCAATCTACTCAGTTTGAATCGCCACATAAACAATAATCATGCTCACTTCTGAGTTTCAAGTAGCTGATCAAAATCTGACATCTGAATATCAGAAGCTGCACTCAACATATCCTGAGCCAACTCTCGACGTTTACTGAGCAATTGATCCAACGTGGCCTCAAAGGTGGTCATTCCACTGTCCAGCACGGTCGGGTAATACACATGCACGTCCTTGGTTTGTCCGATTCGATACGCACGATCTGTCGCTTGATCCTCCTTTGCCGGGTTCCAGCACCGCGTAAAGTGGATAACATGGTTCGCCGCCTGAACGTTGACACCAAAGCCAACCGCAATGGTCGACAAAATGATCACACCAAAGCCAGGTTGCGCCTGAAACTGATCAATCAACTTCTGGCGACTTATGGCACTCTCGCTGCTCGTACTGGTATCGCCATTAATCACCGTGGCACGCAAGCCGAAACGCTCTTGAATGGCATGTTGCAGTTCCCGCTGTATGTCACGAAGTTCGGTAAAGACGATGACCTTGTCCCCCTGACCCGCGGCCTTGATACTTTCCAGCGTGCGCATCAGCCACTGCATTTTTGGTGAGTGCTCACGTAAACGGGCATCCGGCTGCACGCTATAGGGGTGGGCGCAAATCAATTTCAGCTTATGCAGCAAACCCAACATGCCTGAACTTTTCTGATCCAGTTGCTCTTCGATTTGCTGCTTACGACTATAGGCCGACACTTCGGATAGATACAGGTCACGCTGAAGACCATGCATGGTCAGCGAGCGACACCCGCGATCTTCAATTTTTGCCGGCAAGTCCTTGGCGACGTCTTGCTTGGTCCGGCGTAGCGTCTGCGGTTCTATGAGTTTTCGCAGTCGCTCAAGAGCAACCGTATCGCGCTCGAGAGCAGCTTCAATCGGACGCTGATACTCACGACCGAACTGGTTCAATCCACCCAAAAAGCCGGGCTGAATAAAGTCGAACAAACACCAGAGATCGATCAGCGAGTTTTCAACCGGCGTGCCGGTGCACGCAACACGAAAACGTGCAGGGATCGCCTTGATCGCTTGGGTCACCAGGGCGGCAGGGTTCTTGAGTTTTTGCGCCTCATCACACACCACAATGGACCATTGCTGACGCGCCAGTGAGAACTCTTGGTCACGCAGGGTTTCGTAAGTGGTCAGCACAATTCGGGCACCACCAAGCCAACCCGGGCGTAGAAGGTTTTTAATGCCCTTGGCTTTGATATCAGCGGGTATTTCGTCCTTTTTAAACTTCACCGCGCTCAACGCAGCGCCATACAGTTTGAGCACTGGCAATGCGTCAGCATAAAAGAACTGGCCAAGCTCGCGCTCCCAGTTATCCAGCAATGACACTGGCGCAACGATCAATACTGGTTTGTCCTGTGGATAGGCCTCGAGATACCAAACCAGAAAAGTCAGCAATTGAATGGTCTTGCCCAGGCCCATGTCATCTGCCAACAAACAGCCCGATACATCGGTGGGTGACAACTTGAACAAGTGCTGAAGCCAGGCCACCCCTTGCAACTGATGATCCCTTAGCACCACGTGGGGCTGAAGCAATGTGGGCAATTGCGGCACAGCATCAAGCCCTGCAAGCAATGCTTCTTGGCGTAACTGAACGTAGTTGGGCTCATCGATATTCTGACCGATTTGCAGAACCGCACGCCCGATCTTTTCCACGTCTGGTTTAGGCGTTGGAACCGGGGCGATTTTTTGCGACCAGGCGTCAAGCAGTTGCTGTGCCGCCGGTAATGCAAGTTCAATTGTTGACTCGGGCAATAACACGGTCTGCTCGCCGTTGGCACGAGCGTCCTCCAAGCGTTGCGCGAAGTCGTCAAACTGGGCCCTGTCAGAGGGGTCCCAACGACCGAATGCTTCAGCCCCCTGTGCCAAGTCGGCAATGTCTTTAGGCAACCAGTTCTCTGTGGCCTCTTTGACCAGAAAAGGGGAGCTAATGCGCTCGGCTTCACCAATACCCGTCACTCGATCGCCGTACTGCGATAAATCCAGCACCGAATCGAACTCAGCGCCCATGGCTTCACTTTGCCAGCGTTTGAGCAGCTCTTTGATGCCTGCTAACTGGCGCAAATCGAAGTCACTCAGTTCCAGCTCATAGCCCTGCCAGAATCCGGCTGGCATCCCCGCCGCGAGCTTCAATTCGAGCTCACTGACGAAAGGAGCAAACTCAAACGCCGCATGAAACGCCAATTCGATCGAAGCCTGTGGTGTAGGGGCGATCGGCTCAAGGGTCAACGTGATCTGTTTGATGCGTTGGCTTGGTTCATCGACTTGAGTGTGCAGGCTGAAGCGGTGGAAAAAGATGCCTGCTGCTACTAAGCCCTCTTCGTAGACGGTGGCGTCGAGAACCTGGCTCGCGCTTTCCCCCAAGGCACTGTAAGGATTGCGCACAAAGGACAGGGCATCATCCCCGGCTACGCGGCGGCCCGGCAACGTATGCACATAATCCAGTACGGATTTAACCTCAGGCTCAATCAGCACATGGGTCAGCGAACCATCATCGTCGGTAACCCGATAGCGATCCTGTACCTGCTGCTGGCCATCGAAACTGGAAAGCCAATTGGCAGGTTGCCCCTCAAAAGAAGGCACGAGCTCGATGACCGGGGTATCGCCCACCATGGATTTACGCGGGGTTAGTCGCAAACTCTCAGGCTTGACCACCACCGTTTTATCCAGAAAACCGTCCATCCCTGCACCGGCTTTTAAAGCCAGGCTACGAATACTCGACCAGCCAATCTGGTTGGTCAGTTCGCCGGGAGCTTCCTGCTGCGCCAGGTAAAGATGGCGCACCGCACCCAGTAGCCGCCATGAGGCCTGAGACAGCATTTCAATCTGAGTGCCATATTCAATCATTGCACCAGTGCGCCGCACAGCGACCATGGCACCCGAGGCTTGATCACGCCAACCACTGATTGAAACCTTAAAATCAGGTGAGGCCAGGCTACCTTGACTCACCAGTTGAGGAGTCAACGTTGTGAGCGGAGGCAGTCCCAATAACCCCAGACTGCTGCGGTGCTCGGGATCTTCAATCAAGCGATAAAGCTCATCCCAGGACAGCAACCAGCGATCACTCAGTTGGCAAGCAAACTCTTCTTCCTGCAACTGATCAAGGTACAGCGCCAATGGCCATGAATCGGCCTGATCAGCCAGACTCAATGAGTAACACAGGCCCTGCTCTTCGACCGAGTAAAGCACTAAAGGCAACTCAGCCGCATTGCCAGTCTGACGTTTTTTACCTGGTAGAAAACGCTTGAACATCAATGTCTCCAGAACCGCAAAGGCTGATCGTTAACCTGCTTGAAACCTAACCGGTGCAAAGCTGCCATCGCGGTTGGATCTGGGCGCTCCAGTTGCACGTACAACGCGCCGCCTTTGGCGCGCGTGTCATGCAGAGTATGGGGAATGCCTACCAAAGCGGTTCCAACCTTACCCTCAATAGACACTGACTGCGGTGTGGCATGCATCGGTAGAGGGACAGGCTGCGTAGAAATATGACCATTGAGGGTGATACCCAAAGCGCGTAACTCGTCGTCAAACTTACTGAGCCAGCCTTCTACTTTGTTGGGGTAATAAGGCACTGGCGTATGTAATAAACGCTTGGGTTTACGCCCTCGCTGCTTAAGGTCGTCATTCAAATCCAACATAAATTTATCCGGATTGAATGGGCACGTATCCACCGGGTACACAAAGCAGGCATTACCCGTCCCGGAAAACTCGACAAACAGGTAATTCCCAATCTGCATAACCACTGCGTTGTTATGCATCGGCGCACCCTCAAGACGACTCAAACGCCCTTTGTTCTTCTCACGAAAATGAACAAAGTCTTGGCTGCGATCAATCCAGGCAGCACTTCCCATAACAATGCGCGTGTAACTCATTTGATTGGTAAAACGTAACCAGTAGAACAAGCGCGCTTGGTCGACTTCAGCATCGCCTTTCAACAAGTTGAAAAAGTGCTCCAAATCTTCCTTGGCAAACCAAGCCACCACCATGGCGCACACATCGGGCTTCACATGCTGAAGCCAACGATTCTCTCTGGAACGCATTTGCGGGCTGCCCCAGTTATCCAGAGCGGCTTGCTTCAATATGGATGATGGTTTTTCACGGAACGACGCAAGGTAATAGCGCGATAAACAAGCACTTAAAATATCGTGTACGTATTTAGGGTGCTGGGTCCCAAGGGCAATAAAACCGGCTATGCGGTACTCAAACTCCACATCATCCAGATTAAAAATCCGCGACAGCAGCACATTGAAAATTCGCCGCCACAGCCAACTGCTGTCAGGGATTTGCGCGATGGTCTGCAACACCGACAAATCGTCAATTTCGCCGTTGAACATCTGCTCGCCCAGGCCTTCACCTGCCGTGTCAGTGAATAGCTCTTCGTACTGCTGAACAATACGAATCCATTCCTTTTCACGTACCTGCCGGCCTTTTACGCTTTCCAAACCATCTTTAATATCTTGCCTGAGCGTGCACCAACTGAAATTGGCATCCGGCATCTCGGACTCATAGCCAAAGTAGCTGAAACACAGCGCCAGCCAGTCGCGCCGGCTCAGTGAACGCTGGCGAATACGCTCCTGAACCTGATGGTGAACACGTTCATACAACTGACTTTCTTCAAGAATGGGCGCCACACGCTCACTTTTATCGGCCAGACCTGAAAACACCATCCGCCACTCAGAAGGATTGAGCTTTTGTTCGTTTCTGAACTTGTTGATGGCTTCTCGTCGTTTCAGGTGTGGCGGCGGCAATGCTTGCTCGGCGCGTTCATAGCGCTGATACAACTCATGACTCGCCGCTTGTAAGTGGCTGAAACGCAGCAGAGGCTCTGGGGCCATACCCATGCGTTTGCCGGTGAGTTGGAACTCGATGGCCGCTGCCAGCTTTGCCAGTGATCCGCTCATCGCGACATCGCCAACTGACACCTTTCAGCTTCAATGTTAGTGAATACCGGTATTTCTGGTACCAACGCCCCCTCCTTCTCCTTCAAGCCATAGAACTGCATTCTCAATTCGACCCGGCGGCTTTCTTCATTGGTGCCCTTGGCATTGTTGAACGACACCCCCCCGGCCAGAAACATCGAGCGAATCTGCTGTTGGCGTTCGGCGGACAGACCAATTTGCAGCGGGCTACGGCTATCGAGCAGGCTGCACATCACCCACTCGGAGCGCTGCAAGGACAAATGCAAGTTGTACAGGTAAGAACCGACCGTGTCGGTAAAACCTTCAATCACCACTTGTTTGAACCACTTACGCCCTTCTTCACTGTCTGCCGCATCGAGGATCAAAGGCACCACTTCTTGCAGGGCGTTTTGACCCTGTGCATTCAGCGAATAGAGGTTATGCCCAAAACGCCCCGCTTCACCGAAGCTGATACGATTGTCTTTGCAGTCCACCAAGATAGTCGTGTTTGAATTTTTGGCAGTGAGCTGAAGACGCTCGCACAACCGCCCAATATCCTGGGTGCGTTGCTTCTCACCTTGCTCAGCCTGCTTGATGCGTTGGGTCACCGAGCTCAAGGACGCGACCATCACCACCAAAAACAAGATCATCATCGCCGTCATCAGGTCAGCAAAGGATATCCAGAACGGCTTTTCGCCTTCATCTTTCTGACGCGTCGCCGAAGGCATCTGTTTACCAAACATGGGTAGCCTCCGTTACGACCTGATTTTTTCCATGACATCACTGAAATCTTCGATGCTTTCCTTCACCCCATCGACCCCTGCAGCAATACTTTTGACGGCTTTATCCAGTTCAAGGTCCAGGTTGCCCAGTGTCCGGCGCAGGACATCGTCCATGCCATCGCCAAACTCTTTAAACCCATTGCCCAGTACACCGCTGATGTTGTCGAGGTACTCGTATACTTCACGGTTCATCGCTTGCAAACGCTCGCTCTGCGCTTTGAGGTCTTGCAAATACTGGGTACGGCCGCTGGCTTCACCGTGAGCACTGGCTACTACCCCTTCAATCACGGCCAAGGTTGTGGCCAGTGCTTCGCGGTTATTGCGATAGTCCGACACCACGGCCGTAAGCTCGCGGGTTGCCTGGCCCAACTCAGCCCCTGCCACCTGAACAGCCCCCATCAAGCTGGCTGACGAGTCGCTGGCCTTGGTTACACTGTGGCCTGCAGTTTCAAATCGCTCAGCTGCGGCACGCATTTTATCGGCGCCCACCTGCATGCTCTGTAAATGCTGCTCGGTTTGCGCACTCAGTGCCTTGATCGTGTCTTGCGCCGCCTGCTGCTGCACCCCCACCGTTTGTAGCAGGGCTTTGACTTGCTCATCCAGGCCACCGACCAAATCCCGCGTGCCTTGATGCAAGTCGGCTTGCGCCGCGCGCGTAGATTGGTCCATCTGCTGCTGACCACGCTCAAGTTGCGAGAACACCGCCGAAAGTTGTTCGCCGAGGACATCCACCGAGCCTGCGATTTTTGACATGGTCGCTTCTTGGCCATGACCAATATTCTGCTGGATAGACTCGACAAACGCCTGAAGGTGTTCAGCCATGGCTTGTTGGCGGGCTTCACTGTCAGCAAACAGTTTTTCCATCTGCTGCGCCATACGCTGACCCGCGCCTTCACCTTCATTGCCGATACGCGCCACGGACTCCTGCAAATGCGCCAACATCTCGCTCATGCCCGCCTGCATGGCGTTCTGGGCCAAATGCATGTCCGTCAGCAACTGCGCAATCATCGTCGAGCTGGTCTGATTGGACGAATCACTGGCCGAACGCATATCTTGGATAAGCGTCGAGAAGCCCTGTTGCATGGACTGCATGGCGGCCACCGATTGCCCCATCAAGTCGTGCAGGCCATTAAACTGCTGGCCAAAGGTGCTTTCCAGCTTGTTCATAAA
Organism: Pseudomonas sp. FSL W7-0098; assembly: GCF_005930585.1. Classification (NCBI taxonomy): domain Bacteria; kingdom Pseudomonadati; phylum Pseudomonadota; class Gammaproteobacteria; order Pseudomonadales; family Pseudomonadaceae; genus Pseudomonas; species Pseudomonas sp. FSL W7-0098. The sequence goes on along the minus strand of NZ_RXHW01000003.1, from coordinate 303,552 downwards.
AGCGACCAACACATCTTTTAGAATGCCTTCTACTTGCCCGGTTTGGGCACCGCTGGCTGCTTGAACGGCCCCGGCGATGGTTTCGAGGGGCTGCTTGAGGCTGTTCTCAATGGCACCGCTGACTTGGTCAGCCAATAACTGACCTGAATCGCGATAAGTCGTGGACAAGGTGTCAGCCAGTTTCAGGCTTTCACGCACTTGAGTATCAACGAGGTTTTGCAGCATTTCTCGCAAGTCCGTGACCAGGCTGTCTTTGAGTTGACGCGTCTGAATCGAACTCTCGGCGCTGGAGCGTACGAGTTCAGCCAAATATTCTTCACCCACGCCGCTATCGAACAGGCTGTCTAGAGTCTCGGTCAGGCCTTCAAGCAATGTGTAGCAACGGCCTAAGCGCCACTTCTCGACCAAAGTGACCAGAATTGAAACTCCAATAGAAAATACAGAACCGACAAACGCAAAAAATACATCTTTTAGCAGCTTATCCAGACTGGCATTAACCAACTCAGGGGTACTGGGATCAAAACTTTGCAGCCCTAACATAAGCCCGAAAAAAGTCCCGACAATACCGATCCCCGTCAGGATGCCGGGAAGGTGTTTATAAAATTCCGTACGCAACGGCGTATCGACAACACTCTGAGCTGAGAAAAAATGAGCCGCGGCGGCCGTCGCACGCGAGCGAACCAAGACCTGCTCACCCTCGCGAAACTCATACTGGTCGTGCAGCGTTTCCGAGTATTCATCCCAGGAATGCTCAAGCGAACTGCCCGCAAAAATTCGTTGAAGTTCAGAGCGGCGCTGCGCAGGTGCGAATGCTTTGGCCTTTTTAAGGGCAACCTTTAGCTCTGCGAGACTTTTAGCCAGCCTCAGGGAGGGCCGTAAGTAGCGGAAGACGAATACCACAAGTAAAAACAGCACAACACTGACCACCAACACCGGGGCTGTCAGCTGTTCCGCACTCGCGTCCTTCAACAGACTTAAAAATGATGAGCCTTCCATTCCAACACCTTTGAACATTTGATTTAAAAGCCTTTTCTCAAGGCAGCAATTTACCGAGAAAAGGTTTTATTTTTCTCTGGCCAAGACACAGCATTTGTTAGTTAGGAACGTCTTAAAGGAGCTCCAGATAGAGCGAAAACAGGCAGGATCATGTCTTTATGCCAGCACGATAGCCTTACCTGCGATCAGGGTAAAGCCATAAGTTACTTGAACCGAGCCTGACCTAACCGAATACGACTAAAGTCATACCTTGATCACTACGGGCCCGAAAAATGAACCTCATAGAATGATGGCTAAGCGCCTTTACCTTGTGCCGACTGCTGGATATGCTCAATACAAACCGCTACGTTACAAAGACGGCAGCTCTCGGGCAACGAAACCCAATCGCGCATGCATCCGTCGTCTCTTGTATACAGCCAGGTTTCCAGGTTCACGTTCGAAATAGGGCCTCTGCTGCGCAGTCTGACCAGCAGCGATAAAGATGGCTTGGTAATGATGTGCCTTTGTGGAGCGCCCTTAGGGATAGCCTCACCTCTGAATCTCTTCGATCTAGGAGCTAGTTATGCTTGGTACAACAGATGATGGGCAAAAAGTAGTACTTAATCAGGACGGAACCTGGCATTACCAGCACGCAAGCCTGGCAAAGGCTGATAACCGACCCAGCTTCCGAAAAACCTTCTGGGGGATGCACGCAGCAGAGGTTAAGCAGTCTGAGGCAAACGTTGAATGGCTCGAGGGAGACGGGTTCCTGGCTTTTGAGTCAACACTTGCCGGCAATAGCTGTTTGGTAAGCACGACTTTGTGCCGGTAGATACGCTGGTGAGCGTCACCAACAATAAACAGGTCGTTTTCGGCTTCCTTTACTGCAGTACGAATAAGCTCAAAGCCTGCGTTGCTAATGTCTTGAGCTTCGTCCACCACCATGGAGCGAATACCCAGTGCGGGCTGCTCCTTTACCAACAATTGAGAGGCCTCACGAAAGGCCTCTTCAGGCTCGCGCAAGTTGGCAGCTTGCAGTTGGGCCCGGTATTCGGCAAACACCGGCCAGATAGACTTACGCATCGCACGACCAAGCTGACCGCCGCGGCCTACTCGACTGGCACGCATATAGTCCTCAGCAGTTTCGCAGGCTTGAGGAAGCACAACCCGCTCATATTCAGCACGCATAAACGGTAAGCTGAGATCAACCGACGCAGGCATCGCCGACATGGCTGCTTGCCAGAAGCGGCGACGGTCACCTTCGTTGTACAACAGGTTATTTGCGTAACCAAAACGACGCAGAAGACTGGAAGCCCACTGATCTAGGTTTACCACCTGAATTTTCTCCAACTCCTGCGGTGTGCACAGCAAGGCCAAATGTTGGCGGATGTCCTCAGCAAGTGTTTTGGTGAACGTGGTAAACAACACCGGACGACCAGGTAAGTCCGAATATTGTCTGGCAAGCCTTGCAGCACGATGCATAGTGCACTTTGCAGGGCACGGCTGTCGGGCGCCCGACCATCGTTGGCCTGGGCTTTTGCGGTGCTGGTGAGCCCGGTGCGCTGCAGTGTTTCCGCCAAGCTGAGCACGCCCAGTACCTGCCCAGCAGCATCGAGCTGTACACCGAGCCACTCGGCTAGCACGGCTTGACCGCGGCGGTTGGGCACCTGGGCGAGCACCAGCACGATGGCTTCGCCTGCGGTCAGCCCCTGTGCAATGCGCAGCAGCGGAGCACGCTGGCGACGAAACAGAGCCATAAGTTTGTAGTCAAGCCACTGGGCAATGGGGTTGAGCGCCCAGAGGTAGTGCAGCTGCGGCCAGGCATTGGTGTCGCGCGCCTGTTTTATGGCCTCTTCAACCACAGCCTTATCGGCGCTCAAGGCAAAGGTGTTATCGGTTGGCCACATTTCGCTGGCTAGATCACGCTTGAGCATCTGGGCAAGGTCGCGACTGGGCTGGAAGCTTAGCGTGCGACTGGCATCATCCGATTTAATTTCAGCATGTTCGCGCGGAGACTGTTTCGCTAGCCAGCGCAAGGCATCGCGAAGATAAATGTAGCTGTCGCTAAACAGACTGGTGAGTTCAGCAGTGGGCGCCATGAGCGCTGCTGTGCTGGCGGGCACAACGCTATCGTTGCTGGGTACGTTCGCGCCCCATAAGGCCTCGAAAGGGTCGATATCATCCCCAGCCAGTAGCGCGGAGAACTCATCGGCAGTACGGTTGCCTTCAATGGCCTTGGCAACTTCGATGGTTTCCAACTCCTCGTCATACAGCCCCATAAAGGCTGATGGATCGCCGATATTCTTTGCCGCCTGCTCGTCCTTATCGATCAGAATTTCCAGGTAACGCAAGTCACCGCGAATTCTCTCGTGGCGAGGTTCGGTCAGCAGGTAGCCGATTTTCGGGGCATGCAGTTGACCATAGCGATCCACACGACCATTGCGCTGCTGGAATACCATCAGCGACCAGGAAATATCGAAGTGGATCAGCCGATGAGCTTGGTAGTGCAGATTAAGACCTTCGGAGGCCACATCCGAGGCAATCAGCAGGCGCAGGGGCGAATGGGTTTTGCCGAAATCTTCGACCGTCTGCTGGATGTCCTGGTCAGGCAATTGGCCGTGCAGGATGGCTACGGCGTTATCTTTTAAACCCAGGGCCTTGGGCAGCTCTAGCTGGAGGAATTTCAGGGTTTCCACCCGCTCGGTGAAGATCACCAGGCGGTCACTTGGATCTTTGCCATCCCAAAGCCAGTGCTGACCTTGTTTGAGCTGGCTGATGAGGTGCTGCAATTTGCTGAACTTGTCTACCGTAATGGCTTGTACCAATCCTTGCAGGCCACACAAACCATCAAGATCAGGATGATGTGCGTCTTTTGCTTCCAGCTTGCGGATGCGCTCTTTCAGTGTTTCCAAACAGGCTGCTGGAGAAGAAAAGAGCGCCTTTTCCAACACGGTGCGGAACAACATGGCACCGTTGCGGGCACCGCTGCCGTCGCTATTAAGTTTGAGTTCGGCTAGAGCATCGAAGGCGAGGTTTTCAGCCGGGCTTGCTACACAGGCCAGACGGAACACTTCGCGCTCGGGAAACTCCTGCTTCATCTGCTCGCGCACGTCTTTCTTGAAACGGCGAACAAAGAGGTGATCGACATCCTCGCGGGTGTAGTCGGCCCCTGCTGGCAGCACTGTAGGGTCCAGCATCCGCACGAGGCTTGCGAAGCTGTCTTTTTTGCCGTTGTGCGGCGTGGCGGTGAGCAAGATCAGTGCATCGGAGCGTTGCGAGAGTAACTCAGCCAAGCGATTACTTTGGGTGCGATTGCCCTTGTAGGAAACGTTGTGAGCTTCGTCGATGATGATCAGATCCCACCAGGCGCTTTCCAGGTAGTGGCGGTACTCGCTGTCGCGCTTTAAGGTATCGACCGAGATGATGGTGCGGTCGTAGTAGTTAAAGGGATTGTGATTGGCTGGAATATCGCGACGAATGCGCTGAATACCGGCTGAGTCCAGGCGGGTGAGCGGGATGGTAAAGCGGTTCCAGAACTCCTGCTGAAACTGGCGCATCATACTTTTGGTAGTAACTACCAAAATGCGACGAGCTTTACCTCTGCGCATCAACTCGGCGGTAAGGATGCCGGCCTCAAGGGTTTTACCAAGGCCTACTGTATCCGCAATGAGCAAACGCGGGCGCAGCTGCTGTAAGACTTGATGTGCAGGCTGCAACTGAAACGGCAACGCATCCATAACCCCATGCTGACCAATCACTACCGACTCGCTTTGCAGCGCAGACTGACGCAGGCGCGCCTCGATAAACAGCCGCGAAGCAATAAATGTGGGCGATTCGTCTTACACCAGCTCGGTCTTTGCTGGATCAATCAGGGTGACGTCTTCGAGCTGAGTGAGGAAAAGAGCATGACGATTGCGCACGGTTTCCGACACACCAATACACGAAAGCTGCCAGCCGCCATGATTGCATTGGTCGGCATTCTGGATAATCCACTCTTCATCGCGGATCAGTGCGCGGGCACCTGGGGCTGGGGCTTGGGTAAGTTGCATGGTGCAGTCCTTGTCAAGGAGTAAAGTGCGCGGCAAGCGTGGCGGCTGGCACTTTACCAGCTTTTGGCTAACCATGGTCCAACAGCGCCGACTAAGCCCGGTGGTTTTCAAACTGGGCTAAGCCATTGAAAAGAATACCAAGGCCGGAATGACTCAGCACTCGACAATCAACTTCGGCTTATCTGTCTTTACTTAGTCCAACTTAGCGGTCCACCATGATGGTGGTTTAATTTTTTGCCCTTCATGGAAACGGGATTAGACACCTCAAAATGGCGCGCTGAAGGCAGAGAAAACCGCCAAAGCAGTAACAACCCGAAGTGATAGTTCCGCTCCGTCATATGCAACTGGGGCGAGCAGTACTCAGGTCATTTTTTCAATATGATTGCTTCCCCAAAAGACATCACATTGCACATCTTCGACACCGTCTCGCCCCCTATTCGCTCGTCTTTAGACCCCTTCCCTAGCTTCCAGGATTGAAGATGCCTTGGGTGCCGGGAGCAGTCCACATTATGGGGAATTAGTTAATGCTTCCTATTCTTCAATGAGACGCAGGCAGCACCAAAAGTTGATATTTATATCAATATTGCCCAGCAATCTGTACCAATTGTTAGCATGTTTTAAACAAGTCTCATGCAAACTATTAACTCGACCTAGCAGTTTCAAAAACCGGTTTACAGAGTGATAGCCCAATGACATCATCCGCCAATTCTTCAGCCTCATGCAAGGACCTTGAGTGAGCACTCAGTTCAAATTTATGACCCTTCCCCATCGCTCGGGAACCGTGGCCAATGTATTTATCCATGGCTACTCAGCCGGCCACGATATGGAAGATCGCTGTGCGTTGCGCAAGGCCATCCCCTCCTCCTTGCACAACTGCATCAACATCTTCGCCTTCTGGCCATCGGGGCATTGGAGCCAGTTCGACACTTTCATCAGCAAAGGCATTTGGGCTACCGCGCGAGTCAGCCCCTTTGTTGGCGCTGGAGCTGTCGCCGTCGACCGTGCTATCCATTTCAACAGAAGCCGCAACCGCGCCAGCGACATGGGCAAAACGCTATTCAAGCAGCTCGACAGCTATCTGCTTGAACATCATCCCTACGTTGAAACTGTCAATCTGGTAGGGCACTCGCTGGGGGGACGTGTAGTCATCAGTGCATTGCGCGAACGGCACAACAATCCGCCTGATGACGGACTGGTAGTCGGTGATGTTCTGTTGATGGCCGCTGCGTCTAAGCTGTCGGGGGATGAAGCATCTGCATTCGGCAAGCTTATCAAAGGCAAGCTGTGCAATGCTTTTTCGAGCTCCGACAAAATCCTGCTTTTTAACCTGGGCGAAACCAGTGCAGGCCGTAACCCGGTAGATAACTGCAAGAATGTCGAGATGACCGATTTTGGGCACACGGACTATTGGGCGAGCCTGGAAAAAGTGTTGCGTAATTGCGGTTTTCAAGGCTATCAAAGCGGCCTTCCCGCATCATCACTGGCGCAAACAATGGTCAAAAAACCCGACCCCGTTGTACATGACCACCTGCTCTATGACCTGCTGGAGCTTACCAGCGAACGCATCCGCGGCCAGGTCGTCAAACATCTGCGGACCAGCAGCTGGGCGAACCTTGAAACCGATCAGTCGTTGTACCTGATGGCCAAAGAGCTTCAACTGCTCGGAGGGCATTGCATGGTCAACCTGGCACGCGGTCGCGGGCTTAAATACGTGCAAATTCTCCTGATGCTCGCCGAGCACTATGAGCTGGTAAACGAGATGCACGACTGTGCACAGGTTATCGAACTGGAGGCAATACTGATCAGCCAGTTCTTCCAGTCTTCATTCGGGGATAACCACACGCTTGCCTCGAGAAAAGATATCCTTCAGCAAGTACGCGCCATGTCTGAGAAAGACTATTTTGAGCAAGTTGACGCTCTGGCAGCCAGCCTGACCGTGACGTCCTACTTTTCGACGCCTGAAGCACCAGCACCTCTGTATAGGAAAACCCAATCATCGCAGCCCAATCTCAGTAAAGCAGTGGCTTTGGCATCCTTATCAAGATGGTCATCGCTCAGCACGCTGATACCGACTGAACAACTTCAAACAGCGTTTACCAATCTTAAAAGTGCGGTCAAGCCGGGTTACTCGGCGCTGATACCGGCTGTTGCCATTGTGTTCTATGCGCGCCTGAAACTGAATAACGAAGGGTTGCTCTGACACTCACGCAACCAGGTCTGGCCAGCATCACTGGCCAGACACATACGATCAGATCACCCGAAACTCGCCTTCGATCACCACTGGCGCACCAAACGCCTGATTCAAGTGGGTTTCAAGCTGCCCCAGTTGCGCCTGCCGGTTGCTCAAGGCATCCAGACTTTTCTCCTGTTCGATCAGGATTTTCTCAAACATCTTGATCTGCGGTGCAAAAATTTCCATCACCTTGTCGTGATCCATCAGCAGCCTCATTGGCTCGGCAAAATGGCTTTTAACGACTTCGGCAAGGTCACTCTGCAGCTTCTTAAGCTCCGCCTCAGCACGTTGCTGCTGCACAACGGTGATGATGTCAGTCAATACCTGAATAGCCGCACCAATCGGTCCAGACCAGCGGCTGATGTTAGAGGCCAGCTTAGTGGCTTCCCAAGGCTTGAATTTATAGACGTAACCCGTAAGGTTTTTCAGGGTCTCTCGAGCCAGGAACACACCATTTTTGATGTTCTCGACGGGAATTTTCGATACCGCGCTCAACGCTCTGCTCGAAGCCGACAAGGCCGATGCCGTAATACTGTCAGCAAACGCTAACGAGGCATCTAGCTGATGTTCAATACTGGCGCTAATACCACTCATAATCGATGAAGACTGGTTGAACGCCATGCTAAACAGATGATCAATGCGAAAACGCAATTTTTCGCCTATGTCGCTCTTCGTGAAGCCGATTTCTGCCTCCAGAAAGGCGTGAACTTGATCACGGAGTAACGTACGTATGCTGTTAAGCAGATCTTTCTCAAGATTGCTGAGTGCCTGGTAAAGGTCGCCTACGGTAGCAAGGACTTTGCGCTTGCCCTCATTAATATCTTCCTGGATGCGGGTTGCTTCGAGGCGCTGGTTATCGGCCAGTAGTTTGAGCCTGATCAACTCATCCTTGGCCATGCCAATCTTCTTGCCCAACACGTCACGCACCACATCAACACCTGTCTTCTTGATCAGGGTTTCACGACCACTGCTATCCAGTACCTGCTGGGTAACCTGCTTGAGCTCGCTGATGCGAGAACGCTGGTCATACAAATCTTTTTGCTCAAACCAAAATTCCAGCCCACGGCTGTTGGGGTTGGAAGCTACGCAGACCACATTGACTGCATCACGCTCGGCCGGCGTCAGGCCAACAAAGCGCTGCAACTTATCCAGCAGGTTGTTCTTCTTGATAGCGCTCTGCTGCTGAAATTCTTCGGCATCGCGCAGGTCAGCCACTTCATCCATTTTGTTAATGACGAAGATGGTCGAACTCAACTTGTTCAGGTCGCGCAACACCCAGCGCGCGATGTCCTGATGGCTTTCCTTGAGCGGGTTGGTCGCGTCGACCACGTAGAAAATCAAATGCGCTTCGGAGATGTAATTTTTGGTGATATCGCCGTACTGAACCAAACTGCCATTTTCTGCAGCTTTCTCCTTGTCACCGAAAAGGCCGGGGGTATCGACAATTTCGCAGCGGTCTTGCAGGTTATCGGGCCGGTAGATTTCTAAAGCGTCCGAGGACTCGTTGGCGTCGATCTTCATGTTCTTCATGACCTGCCCCAACCAACCAGCAACCACGCTGGTTTTTCCGTCGGAGAAAGCGCCCACTAAAGCAATGCGCAGGGTATCGGCCTGGACATCACCTATTGCCTGTTTGATCTTATCGAGGTCCTGGGACACATCGAGTCCCAGTTCTGCGAGCGCACCAACAAGGTTCTGGAGGTCACCAAGCGACTTGACGACTTCGGACTTGCTGGCATTGAACTGCTTAAATTGTTCCATAGGGTGCGGCTTCCACTTGATTTTTCAACGCCTGGATAGAGGCAATTTTCTTATCGAACACAACACCAACATCGGCCATCTTTTGGCGCTCATCACTCAACTGACGCAGTGTTGAGCCCTCGATCTGCGCCCTGATTGTTGCCAACAGAACCTGAGTCTCTTGCTCAAACGGCGTCTCACTGGCAGCACGCTCTTTTTTGATTGCCTCAGTCACATTGGCTTGCGCCTCGGCGATTTTTTTATTGCGCCCACCCAGGAGATAGCTAATGCCTGCCGCAAATAGCCCAACAATGCCGCCGACCACTGCCCCAATAATATTGCCTGCGCCAGGAATAAACGAACCGAGCGCGAAACCACTCATGGCATAACCACCGACGCTCATGAGCAAGCCGCCGAAATCCGAAAAGTTGAAACTGATGGCATCCATGGCACTGGAAAGCGAAAGCGAATGGTTGGCAGCGACACTCAAGCGTTGTTGGAATTGGACCCGCTCGGCATTTTCCTGCAGGCGCTTGATTGCCCGCTCTATACTGCTCGACAGTTGTTCAAACAGTTGCTCCTGGCTCTTTGCAAGGCTATTAGCAAGTCGTTCTTGTCCGACCCTGACGTGTTCTTGAATGACCCGTTCCACTTCGTCTTTGTCCTTGAAGTGCGCTTCGACAGCCTCCCGAGCAGCACTAGTCAGGTCATTGAAAAAGATACCCAAAGCATTACTGCGTTGTTTACTAAAGCTGTTTTTCAGCTCTTCAAAGCTGAGCCTAATGGCTTTTTCACACTCAACGATTTCTGCACCAACCTGATTACTAATAGTCTGGTGCTCGTCCCGCTGCTGCTTCAAGTCACTCACGGTGTCCTGCAGGAGGCGCAAGACTTTGCGCTTGTTACTTTCAACAATATCGACTTCGAAGTTGGCACAACCATCACCAATCACCTGCTGCAGCTCATTTAACTGGCTGAAGCTGCGCATGGCTTGCTGGCTGACGAAGTCCTGCTTGTAAGCGCGTTGTGACTTCAACAAGTCTGTTCTATCGGGATGGATACTGGTCAGGCCCCGCTCGTCGAACGCCACCCCCGTCAACCCCAGCAACCCTTGCAGGCTCTGGCAACCACTGACCAAGGCCGAACCGAGAATATCTTCGAGCACTTCACGAGTCTGCGCACGAATGGCGCCTGCATCTTTGTGGGTTTGCTCGAGCGACTCACGGTCCATATCAAACTCATAGGAGTCCGCTTTACCACGCAGGTTGCAAATGGCGTAGACCTTGGCATCACGGTTGAGGTAATGCTTGATTCTCCGGGCAGTCTCGGCCTCCGGCTTCTTGTTGGTACCATTTACGTAAAATACCAAGTGAGCCTTGGCGATGGCCTCCTGGACCATGGCCTCATACTTGGATTCGTTACCCTCAATTCCGGGTACGTCGATCAAGTGAAAGTTTTTGCCCTGATGGCTGAACTCGTAGATCACATTATCCTGGGTGAAATCCGCCTGACCGGTACCGACGATTTCGCCATCAACCTGGCCTGCACAGCGCTGCAAGCGCTCCAGTTCTTTTTGCTGCTTAAGCAGAGTTGGCAGTCTGTCACTGACCAACTCACTCAGGGAGTGTTGTTCGCGCATGGGGATGTCCGAGGTCGACCAAAGAGAAATAAGTACTCAGCGTTAAAGCCACGGTATTACACCAACTGTGTGTAGCCCAGAACGCCCGCGACAATACCGATCGTCGCCCCCACTAACAGCCCTAGCAGCATTTTTACTTTTGCACGCTGCTCCAGCGAAATACGCGCGGCCTCACCCTGGCGTTTACTTTCGACTAATTGAGTTCTGTAGGCTTGCAACTGAGCGCCCTGCTCGGTGAACTGTTGCTGACTCTGTTGCAAGTCGCCTCGTACACTAAATAGCTGCTGCCCTACTTCCTGAAGCTCACCTTGCAACTGCCCGATAAGCTTTTGGCTTTCACTCAGCAACGCCTCATTATTCTGTAGCGACTGCCGAGCGTAATGCAGTTCGCTAACGGTATGATTCAACCGCTGCTTGCAGTGGCTAAATTCCTGCTCAGTGCTTTCCAACTGCAGTCGAGTGCTTTGCAGGTCACGCTGAGTCTGGTTGACCAAAGCTCCAATATCATCGCCTAACGCAGCGATGTCTTCGCAAAAGCTGACATAACGTGTACTCAGTTCATCAATCAGGGCGTCGCTTTTCTCCGAAAACACAGCCTGAATATCGCTGACAGTCGCCTGGTTTCTCTGGATCAGTGCCTGACGCTTTTTTTCTTCAAACAGAATGCGCAAGCTCTCGATGATCGTGCTTTTCCCGGCATTGGTTTCGCCGAAAAATGCGATGGTGAAATTGTCCCATTCAGCATGCTTTTCGAGATAGGCAATCTCACCGTCAAAGCGAGCTTTCATTTGACCCAATTTATCTTTGACGTTAGCCAGGTGGGCATATCCCTTGTCATTGCTCACATCCAGCCTGGAAACATCATCCAGTGCCATGGCTATATCACTCGCCACCCGGGTGTACAGCTTGGAGAAATCCTGAGCCTTACTCATATCGTTCCTTAATGGTTCCCAACTGCACTGAATATCAAGGAGGGCTAAGTTGCATTTTGCCACTACGGCTGTCAAGTTTATGGACGGTGGGTATCTGGATCTCCGTCATGCCTTGACTCAGAATCGCCGTCGCGCCAAAAGCTCAGCGAATGCACCTTTCAACCACCCAGCAGCTCGCATCCCCAACTCCTTGCTCCCGCATCTGGGACACCGGTCAAACCACTCACCCGGCTTCAATGAATCACTTCCCGGTGCCACTGTTTTCGCCCAACCGCATGCAGCACATTTATAGGTCAGGGGTCTGGGTTTCATTGGCATACCTGCTCTCCTAGGTTATTGCCCAGTCGGAAACAAACGTTGAGGGCATCGGGACCGCTCGACCAGCCCTCCCCTGTTCTCCGGTCAGGCAGCTTTGGGGCCGTACAATTTGTTCATACGCCCACTGCCGGGATCAATTGCTGCAAGATCGCCAGTTTTTTCTCCAACTCCTCCGTGCGCTCTTTCTCAACTCGCAACGCAGCACGCAGTTCTCGCTTTTCCATTTCCAGAATCTTTACCCAGCGCGCATCCTTTTTGAACATCAGCGCCATGCGCCAAAGCTCACGTAACTTCAAACTCTGCTGCACAAGCATCAGTAGGATCGCCACCAACATCACCAGTGCCACATTAAAAAAATCTTCCGACATGTCCATATCCACTTCCATCGCGACTTTGATTTATTTCGAAAACACAATCACGATATGTAATGATTAACGACAGGTCTAGATTGTAGACTTATACAGGTAAAGTATCCGCGCACATGGAGGAGTCATGAAACGCAAACAGTCTATCGCGCAGGTCCGCTGGGATCTGGCACTTCGCTATCGTTTGATTGAGACCGTTGCCTGGTGGGAAGGCCGGCTGACCACGGGACACCTGATCCAGAGCTTTGGCATCAGTCGCCAGCAGGCGTCGAAAGACATCAACACCTACATCACCGAGCATGCGCCCCGAAACTTGACATATGACAAGCAGATCAAGGGCTACGTACCTAGCAAACACTTCAAGCCAAAGTTCATCGACGACAGTGCCAACGCTTATTTACACCTGCTTTACCAGAACAACGAACGCGCGCCGCACATTGATGGACTTGCCCTAGCGTACACACACACCAAGGTGTTGGAGGTGCCGGATCGACCAATTCGCCCCGAAATCCTGCGCCCACTGCTGAAAGCCTGTCGCGACGGTCTACGCCTTGAAACCGAGTACGTATCGCTCAATACACCTAATGTTGAAATTCGCCTCATTGCCCCGCACACACTGATCTATACCGGCATGCGCTGGCATGTGCGAGCGTATTGCGAGAAGAACGGCCAGTACCGTGACTTTGTACTTAGCCGATTGCGAGGAGAGCCTGGGTTACTCGATGCGTCAGAAAACACCCAAGACCGGGATGAAGACTGGAATATTGAAATACCCGTTATCATCGCGCCCGATGGGCGTTTGAGCACAGCGCAAAAAGCGATCATTGAAAGCGACTTCGGTATGGCGGATGGCCAACTCGTAGTGCCCTGTCGCAGGGCACTGGTGAAGTATGTTTTACAACGCTATCAGATCGATCATAGAAACCTGGACCCCAACCCGGAGGCTCAGCAAATCATAGTCGCCAACCTCAAGGAATTGAGGCAATGGCTCTATGAGTGATTAGTCCGCAAGTCAGCTGGATTACCTGGACGCGGTACAGGTAATCAGCCTCATCTTTCTGGCCCTGGCCAAAGACTCAGGCGGCCTTACTTGCGCAACAGTTCATGCCGAAAACGTGCTTCCAAGGATGGAATTTCCAACAGCACATCGTCGTCTTCCAAAACATCATAAGATCTGACTTCCAGGATCTCGTCCTCATACGCCAGATCCTCATGGTCCTCATCCGCAATTTCTTCATACAGTGCCGAGGTATAACCCTTGATCCACAGTTTGCGCTTGTCCGCGCTGAAGACATAACCGGAGGTAGATTCTGAACCTGGCAGACGGTCAGGCATTGCGCTGCCTTTACGACCCAATGCGGTGATCGCAATTACCAAGTGTGCCAGCGCATCTATATCCGGGCAGACCGTCTCATGGAAGGCAGGCCAGAAGGATTTGTCCTCATCGGAGGCTCGCCAGCCCTTACAATCATTGACTTCGGATAAGTCTTCATAGGGGTGAGAATGGAAGGTGCCGATTAACTCCAACTGCGGCCAGTACTCGGCAAAGAAATCTCTCTTCATCTTGATGGATTCAAGGTCGGGTCTGACCCATGCAGTATGACGCAACGCCGAGGTCTCCAGCGGTCATGGTCAGATTGCGGATAGTGCTGGCCACCACTAGCGGGTTTCGAATTGATGATCCAAGCGACCTCACTACGTCGACGGCGTAACTCCTGCCTTCCAGCTCCATGACGCGGTTGATAGGGCCGGTGATAACGAGTTCGGGTACCTGCGGGGAGCTCGCTGCAGGGAAGATCAGAGTCGCTGCGGGTATTTCTCGGGCACGATCAAGCGCCCGCTGTGCGATTGAGTTCATTGGGTTGCCTCGGGATTAATCGTTGCGGGTGAGGGTGCTTGTCCCGGGTAGAGTTTGCTCGAGCAATCAACATCAGCACGTCAATGCATTCGTCGATCACACGCTTGCTGAGCGGCAGCTTTAAATCCCGAGGGATGTTCCGGGTGAGGTTTGTTGCGAGGCTTAGCAGGTCCATCGACACTTTGTAGATCTGCAAGTCCGTGTGCATTGCCATTAGCGGGAACTCCAAACAGCAACCGGCCGCACGCGGCCGGATTAAATAAGCGAATTAATCAATGATCAACTCTCTGCGGACGGGGCGGACACGGAGCTCGCTGAGCTTGTCGATGCCGTTCTGATGGCCATCACCGAAGTACATGAAGAATGCGCTGTAGGCTGAGCGCTGCGTGCTCGACCAGTACCAGGAGCCGCTGAAGGCTTCTGCGCCATCGTCTTGGAAGGCTGGAAGCGTTGTCTGCGCCGGTAGCTCAGCGGTGTACAGCAGGCCGATGGGCAAGCTGTTCGGGTTATCGCCATCCCGCCCCCAGCAGTAGTTCTCTTCGCTGGTTGGCTTGAGGTGGCGGTACTGCAGCTCCTGCACGTCACGGGCTGGAATGGCCCAGTCGGTGTGCCCGTCGATTTCCAGCGCCAAGACTTTCTGTGCCAGCTCGCTACCAGCAGCGGCCATTGATTCGGTATTGCTGCGGCTGTCTGTGAAGCTGCCGGCGCCCTCGATGATCACGCCGCGAGCGCCCCAGGCACCTTTCAGCTCGTGAGCTGCGCCCGCGGTGATGTTGAGATAACGCTGGCCGTTCTCAACGGTGACGCCCGTGACGAAACCGCCGCCGTAGGCTTTGCCAATGGCTGAAATTGGCGTTACAGGCAATGCTTTAACTATTGCGGACATGGTGCTTCCTCTTTTTTAGGCAACAAAAAAGGCGCTGATGCGCCCGGTGGCCGGTTAAGAACGAATGATTGAAGGATTAAATAAACAATCTGCGGACGGGGCGGACACGGAGCTCGTAGTCCTTGACGCCGCTGTCCTGACCGCCATCAACGAAGTACATGGAGAATGCGCCGTAGGCTGAGCGCTGCGAGCTCGACCAGTACCAGGCGTCTTTGGCGAACAGCTCCGGCACGTTCAGCCAGCAGTGGTACAACTCAGCAGCAGCTGGCAGGTAGAAGTCGTGGTGGCCAAGGGCGTCGCCGATAGCACGGCCAGTGCCAAAGTGTTCAAGTGCTTGGTCGTAGGTCATGGTTTTTCTCCGGTGTCCTCACTGAGTTTAGAGTTCTTAACAATACAAGGCAAGTTATCTAAACAGTGAATTGTTTAGAATCCTAAATATGGAATTCAAAGATCGTGTATCCGCGCGCATGAAGGCTCTGAACCTCAGCGCGACAGACATCAGCAGGCTCACTGGCGTATCAAAGGCGACGGTAAGCTTTTGGGTGAACGGAACCAATGGAGCCAAGGGCAGAAACTTGCTCTCCCTGGCCAAGGCATTGGAGTGTTCCCCTAACTGGCTATCGGATGGCAGTGGAGCACCGGAGATCTCTTCTTCTGATAATTCGGAACAAGGGGGCTCAACTGCCGACTTGGTTGCGCAGCTACTAGCATCAAAGGCCGGGAAAAATCTTTCCGATAAGGCAAGAGAAACCATGCTTGCAGCGGCTGCAGAGGCTGACCACCCGGCGGGGTCTAACCAGTCCTACATCCCCACGAGTCACGCAAGCCTTCAGCCAAAACAGGACGAGATACTGATCCCTCAGTACGACATTCGCGCAGCTATGGGTGATGGACAACTGCCACCGGAGTACAACGAGGCCGTTCGCAACTTGGTTGTGCGAGAGGAGCTGCTACGCGAAAAAGGCGTGACCTACACTTCGGCCGCATCTCTGGCAATGATCACAGGCTGGGGTCAGAGCATGGAAGGAACAATCAACGACAAAGACTTGGTCATTGTAGATAAGGGCATCAAGGACTTCGTCGGCGAGGGTATTTATGTGATGACCTGGCACCAGGATTTGTACATCAAGCGAGTGATGCGCCTCGATGAAGAGCACTACCGGCTGATCTCGGACAATCAATATTACGAGAACCAGACGGCGCGGATTGACGACGTTACAATTCACGCGAAGGTACTGCTCATCTGGAATGCGCGAAAAGCATGAGCCTGCTCAAAAAGAGCTAGCTACGAAATTTACTGCTTCAGGTATACAAGAAATGGACATCTTGCTTGAACAAAGAATCTCGGATTTCAAATCCGCAAAGCTCCCGAAAAATCTAATAGGCTATATAAATAAGGCCGGGCACAGTCGCAGAGACTTCACTGACTACAGGGAGTGGCGGCTCTACGCTATCCTGTATGAGGTTTTGGTTTCAGCTAGAAAAACTGAGGATTTTTCTGGACTTGCAGTCCAGTTATTTAAGTATCTGGACCGCCATCCCACCTACGCGGGATCTCCCCTTCCCTCCCTGGACCCGCCTCTAAATCGGAAAAACAAGAAGAAGCGTAGAAAAGACAGATCGAGAAGCAAGGGGGCTCCTGATGTGGCGTACCTGCTTAAGAGGGCAAAACCCTCTACCGCTACTCTGGTTGCTGACTGGAAGGCATCGCCGGTAATAGGCCTAGGCTTGGAAAGTATCACCCCTCCCACCCAAAGGCTGCGACGTGAAGACACGAAAATAGATGAGCACACAGCACCTACTCAAAACGTGTTAAGGCCCCACGCGCTCTACACCGCAGGCTGGTCACTAAAGCCAGAAGACCGTTAGTCATAAAGAGCCGACTCATCCACCGCCACGAACTCGTCATGCGACTCTACCCTAGGGTCTTCCTCAGATTGCGCCTCCCACTTCAGCGTGATCGACTCATCCTCATCATTTATCGTCATTTTGATACCGTCGATATCTGAAAGCGTGCCTAACACCTCTTCCCACTCCCTGTCGCCATCAGTGCCCAAGCGATGGATCGTAACCCACCGCCGGTCCTGGGCTATTGGGTGATTGATCATCCCTGAAACTCTAAGGTTTAACCGCTCTATTCCGGACATCGGCTTGCGTTCCTGCGCCTTCAGTTTTTGCTGGCGGGCCATTTAAAACTCCAAAATACTGTATGCATATACAGCTTACCCGAACAATCCTGAAAGCGTAAGCCCTTAATATCTAAGCACCTGGATGATATAGCTGCGCCCTAATTGTTTAGATTTCTAAAATAAACCTTGACGTCATCTGTTTAGTTTTCTAAATTAACTCCATCGCAACGACTTACCAGGAACTGCGAAGGCCTATGGGCCAGACCCGCTCTTTAACAACGAACAGCTACATAGCGCCGGACGGGAAAGGTCGTTAGCGCACTCAAAGGCTGGAGCCTCCCTGAGTGTTGCCGTATCGACCTCGGTAAGACGGCGTGCAACAACACACCTCAAGCAAATGGAGGATTTGCAGTCATGCACAAGTGAGCGATTCACCTGCGTGGAGCGGAAAGCCTGAAGGCCGCTCCCAACACCTGTTCAGGCAGCGGAAAGTTGAGCCGTCGATGTCACCGCGCATCAGCCGAAATACCGGTAGGCCGCCCCAAGCAAGCCATCAGTCGCAGACGCAACAACCCCAGGCCGTCGCCAGTAGCGAGACTGGGTGTTTCACGGACACTTTCACTGCTGCACCTGGGCAACCGGGTGCATCGGGAAAACAACCGAGTAAACATCATGGAATCGACAATCGTAGACGGTGCATGGAAGGGCCACCTCGGCCGAGGCCTTGCGCCACGGGAACTGCAATTCGTGCTGTCAGTTGCCCAGGGACTGACCGCCAAAGAGATAGCCAGAGAGTTCGACATTGCGCCGGGCACCGTGGTTAAGCGACTGGCCTGCGCCATGTACAAGCTTGGCGTGCACCGCCAGGGCGCGATGGTCGCCGAAGCGATGCGCCGCCAGATAATCACCCCTCTTTGCTTGCTGCTGGTCGCAGTGATGACGATGCAAGGTCTTGATGACAGCGGGATGGCTCGACGTGATCGCCGCCCCAGTGAGCGCCGAGGCGGCGAATTGAGAATGACACGCCGCGCTGACTCTTTTGATCTGGTCGGTTAATCCGAATCAACCAGCGCCACGACAGCCTGTCGCTAACTGCCCGAGCACCTGGTACTCCCCAGCACCAGGACGCATCGGTCTGATCTTCGGCATTTACCGGCCTGAGTACAGACCGATGCGGACGCCAAACCAAGAAGCAATTCAACTAATCACCGACACCGCCCTTGTAGCAGCAGGCAAGTCGCTGTCGACCTACTCGCCAACTGCCGTCCTGCCTGAAGGCGTGAAAGTGGTTGATCTGGAAAAGTACCAGGTGGGCCGTAGCCGCTTCCGCGGCGTGCTCTCCACCAACTCCCTGGTCGATTTCAGTTCCTACGTTAAAGAACGCGCCATTGAAGGCGCTCGCGGCTTTATCGATCAGGACGAAATGACCTGCACACTGATCTTCAATCTGGGCACCAACGTTGCGCCCGGGCACGCAGATGATCGCGCAGTGCTGCGTCTAAAGCCGTCAGCAGGTTACAAGGCTGTCCAGAGCATCCCGGGGCGCGCGCTGTCGCAGAAAGACCTGAGTGATTGGATCGAAGACTGGAATGCATCATTGAGCGCCACTGACGAAGCCGGCCAGACGATGAGCATCGTCAAAGCTATCGCTGCGGTACGCACGATCACCATCAAAGCCTCATCGGAAAGCGACCACGCAGTCAGCGAAACCCGCACCAGTCGCAGCGCGATGGACCAGATTGAAGCCACCAGCAAAGAGACTCTTCCAGCATCACTGGTGTTCTCGGTAGTGCCTTACGAGGGTCTGAGCGTCCGCAACATCACTTTGCGCGTATCCGTCATCACCAGCGGTGCCCAGCCAACGCTGAAACTGCGCTGGATCGGCGAAGAAGTTCAGCGGGAAGAAATCGCTCAAGAGTTCAAGTCAGTGCTCGATGCGCAGATTGGGGAAGCAACTCCGCTTACGCTCGGCACTTTCGCCGTCTAAAAACCGGACTCAGACAGGTAATCCTTAATGAAACCCGAAATGATCACTCTCAAGCACGGCGACACCACGATCAAGATGCCTGCCGCATCGCTGGCAAAACTGGCCGTGGCCAGCGTGTTTGCCCAGGTACTGCCACCTGCTGCGAATGTTCAGCCGATCTACCCGCATTCTGTCCCTGAGCTCGGCGCGGCATGGCCTGGACAGGGCGGATTCAATGGTGGCCTGGTAGCTGCACGCGATGACGTTCCAGCGCACTACTTGATTGTCGCGTCTAAAGACGCTGGCAGCCACGAATGGGGTGGCCGTGGAATCGAGGTCAAAGGCCTAAGCAAGACTGACGGCTACACCAACGCCCAGGTGCTCATAGGCAACGAAGACGAGACAAAGTACCCGGCGTCCAATGCTTGCGCCGAGTATCAAGCGGATGGCGTGACCGGCAACACACTTACTGATCAGGAGCTAAAGGGAGAGGCGCGGCAGTATCGTTGGTGCAGGGCGTTTTTCTGGGGCATGGTCTTGGGCGTCGTGCATACGGGGCGCCAATGGCCTTCGCTCGTGGAGTAACCCCCGTTGCCCCGGCCGCTGCGATCTCAGCTAACGGCGGTGAGCTGACCCTTGCACACCGGCGCCAAACTCAGCTTGTGGGTGCGCGACTAGTCGCTGCGGTTGCTACCGTGCGGGCCAGCCATCAAGTCATGCCAGCGGGATTAAGCAGGTCATTGATCTGCTGAAGGAGTCTACGTGACCGCCCTCCGCCGAACAGTTCAGATACGCAGCGCACCCATGGGGCAGCTCGACCTACAAACGATCTGCGACAAATGCAACAGGTCGCGCGCCCACGGAAACCACACTAAATGCAGCAAGTTGCGCCAGGCCGAAGCGGTTGAGCGGCGCGCACGGGAGAAGCAGTAATGAGTAAATTCCAGCGAGAAGATCGCTACATAGTGGTCAAGCTCAAAAAGCTTACGCATATGCAGGAAAAACACCTGCGCGCATACCTTCACGGCGAAGGAATTCAGACGATTGAAAGCGTAGTTGTTGAGCGTGACTGGCCTGAATACCACCTAGTCTGGGCGATGCTTGAGCACCGCATGGCCGGTAAGCCGGTGCCTGACTTCGATCTTTGGCGCCGAGCAAATGAGCTGCAGGAACGGCTGACCGCGGCGGATGAGCGTATCGATACCCTCTCGTCACCACCTGAGCTAACCGCCGAGTTGCGCTGGATCTTTGGTCTGATGTGCTTCCAGTGCATTCACTACGCACAAGGCCTGCGCCGCCTAGGCCACAAAATCCCCGAGAAGGCCGAGCACGAACAAGCGGCAGTCATTCACTGGATGTTCGGGCATTACCTGAAAGACCCGACCAACTGGCGCAATAACGCGACAGCCGAAATGAAAGCGGTAACCCCAGCTGCATAGAAGTACGCCCGTACTCTTCACCTCTGCATCCCACCAAACTCCAAGTGAGCCGTTTTAGCGGCAAGGACGAAGTCATGCCTGAAAATAAATCGAAAACCATGTGCATCTACCACGGCAACTGCGCCGATGGCTTCGGTGCAGCATGGGTAGTTCGTAAAGCCCTTGGGGCTAATGTCGAGTTTGTACCTGGTGTATACGGCCAAGAGCCACCGGATGTAGCTGGAAAAAACGTTGTTCTCGTCGACTTCAGCTACAAGTACGACGTACTGGCGGAGCTCGCGTGGAGAGCAAAAAGCATAATCGTGCTCGACCATCACAAGAGCGCGGCCGAAGATTTGGGGCGCTTTGAGCCATTCCACGCAGGCATTGAAGAAGATACCCGGCGCGATGACGGGACCCCACTACTCGGATGGAAAACAGCGCACGACATGGCCAACTCACAAAACGGCCCATCGATCGCCTGCTGTTTCGATATGAACAGAAGCGGGGCAATGCTCGCGTGGGATCACTACTTCCCAGGCCAAGAGCCCCCTCAGTTACTGCGGCACATCGAAGATCGCGACCTTTGGCTGTTCAAGCTTGAAGGAACGCGGGAGATCCAAGCCAACCTGTTCAGCTACCCCTACGACTTTGAAGTATGGGACCAACTTATGGCCGCTGATGTACTCACCCTGGTATCCGATGGGGCCGCAATTGAGCGCAAGCATCACAAGGATGTAGCAGAGTTAGTTGGCGTGACAAAGCGAAGGTTGCTGATCGGAGGTTTCGACGTACCTGTCGCATCCCTACCTTACACACTGACCAGCGATGCCGGCCACTTAATGGCCCAGGGCGAACCATTTGCAGCCTGCTATTGGGATACGCCGACTGGAAGAGTGTTCAGCCTGCGCAGCACTGATGAAGGAATGGATGTTTCGGAAATCGCCAACCAGTACGGAGGCGGTGGCCACCGTAACGCTTCAGGGTTCCGCGTGCCATTCGGCCATGCGCTAACTCTTTGACCCCTTCCACCCTCTGCCGCCCAGCGCGGCGGCATGGAGACAGCTATGTCAAATCGAAGCGCGGCACAGGTCGCGCCTACCCCTCCAAGGTTCCTCCGCGTCATGGATGCTCCAAGCTATCTCGGCATGTGCCGGGATGAGTTCAACAAAACAGTTCGCCCGCATGTGCGCGAATTCCCGATTGGAAAACAAGGCGTTGGTTTTGATCGAATTGAGCTCGATGCATGGGCTGATGCTTACGTTGAGCGCAAGTCGATTGAAAAAGCAGCCAATCAGGACAACAATCGGCCTCGCAGCGAGCGCCTACAAGGATTAGATCCATGGCGCGAAAAACAATCACCGGCATCTACAAAAAAGGCGGCATCTGGCAAATCGATAAGGTCTTCCGGGGCCAGCGATTTCGCGAAAGCACTGAAACTAGTGACAGGGAAGAAGCCGAGCAGTACCTGATTCATAGGCTAGAGCAGCTGCGGCAGGAAAAGGTGTATGGCGTCAGGCAAGTCAGAACCTTTTCCCATGCAGCGGCACGCTTTCTCACAGAGTTTCAAGATCAGCCCTCTATCAAGTTGTCAGCGCATCACCTGTCGCAACTGATCGAGTTCATTGGAGAAGTACCGCTCACCCACATTGATGATCAGGCGCTTGCACCCTTCATCAAGGATCGGCTTGCAACGAAAAAGCTGGACGATGGAACAGTGAAAAAGGGGGTTGCAAACAGAACGGTCAACATCTCAATAGAGCGCGTGGTAAGGGTTTTAACCCTTTGTGCGCGCAAGTGGCGAGATGACGAGATGAGACCGTGGCTTGATAGCGTGCCAATGCTCACAAAGCTGGAAGAGAAGAAGTCGAGCCGTAAGCCCTACCCCATGTCATGGGAAGAGCAGTCGATTCTTTTTGGAGAGTTGCCTGCCCACTTGCAGGCGATGGCCTTGTTCAAGGTGAACACAGGTTGTCGCGAGCAAGAGGTCTGCAAGCTGAAGTGGGATTGGGAGATCGCGGTACCAGAACTGGGCGCCAGTGTGTTTCTGATACCCGCCGATTTTGGCGGGCGAAATGAACGCTCGGGCGTGAAGAACGGCGATGAGCGCTTAGTAGTGCTCAACAACGTGGCCAAGTCGATCATTGATAAGCAGCGCGGTATCAGCAAGGAATGGGTATTTCCTTACAACGGTACCGCAATGCATCGCATGAATGACTCAGCTTGGAAGAAAGCGCGAGTGAGAGCGGCGAAACTCTGGCAGGAGAAAAACCTTCGCCCCGCTCACCCTGGCTACTTGTCTATCCGGATTCACGATTTGAAGCACACGTTTGGTCGACGACTGCGAGCAGCAGGTGTAACCGAGGAAGACCGAAAGGCATTGCTTGGACACAAGAACGGCAGCATCACCAGTCACTACTCCGGCGCCGAGCTGGGGCAACTGATTGAGGCTGCAAATATGGTATCAGCAACCGACTCACGAGGTCCGGTTCTGACAATCTTGAAGAGGAGGCAGGGATGAAAAGCGGAAAAGCCCCGAAAATCTCCCGAAAATGAAAAAGGCCAATGTGGGGGACATTGGCCTAAGTCATTGAATAATATGGTCGGGACGGAGTGATTCGAACACTCGACCCCTAGCACCCCATGCTAGTGCGCTACCGGACTGCGCTACGCCCCGACTAGGCGTTACACTTGCTAGAACGTTGAGAAATATACCTTAAGCTTTTGAAATACGAAAGTATTTTAAATGCCTCGGTTATTTCTTCAGTACCAGCAAGACATCCTCCAATTCGGAGATCGTTTGGCGGATCAGCTGCTTGTATTGCGTGGTGTCATCTTTGGCTTCATCACCGGAAAGCCGCAAGCGCGCACCTCCAATGGTGAAACCCTGGTCATAAAGCAGCGCACGAATCTGCCGGATCATCAGCACATCCTGGCGCTGATAATACCGGCGGTTTCCGCGACGTTTTACGGGGTTGAGCTGAGGGAATTCTTGCTCCCAGTAGCGCAGCACATGCGGCTTTACACCGC
Source organism: Pseudomonas sp. FSL W7-0098 (assembly GCF_005930585.1). NCBI lineage: Bacteria > Pseudomonadati > Pseudomonadota > Gammaproteobacteria > Pseudomonadales > Pseudomonadaceae > Pseudomonas > Pseudomonas sp. FSL W7-0098. The sequence goes on along the minus strand of NZ_RXHW01000003.1, from coordinate 280,014 downwards.
ACAGCTCGCTGACTTCGCCTATGGCGAAGTAGCGTTTGCCAGGGATCGGCGGGAGCTCGTCGTTATGACTTGGTTCCAGCATAAGCCTCTACTCGGGCCTTCAACTTCTGCCCTGGACGAAAAGTGACTACACGGCGAGCCGTGATCGGGATTTCTTCTCCCGTTTTCGGATTGCGGCCAGGCCGCTGTCGCTTGTCACGCAGATCAAAATTGCCAAAACCTGACAGTTTGACCTGCTCGTTGTCTTCAAGAGCGTGCCTGATTTCTTCAAAAAACAGCTCGACCAATTCTTTGGCCTCGCGTTTATTCAGGCCCAACTCTTCGTAAAGACGTTCCGCCATCTCAGCTTTTGTCAGAGCCCCCATACGTCACTTCCTTAGCGTGGCGTTCAACCTTTGTTCAAGCGAGGTGAGGATATTTTGCGTTGCGGCGTTCACCTCATCGTCATTAAGAGTGCGCGATGGATGCTGCCAGGTCAAGCCAACTGCAAGGCTTTTTCTATGCGGATCAATGCCTTTACCCTGGTAAACATCAAATAACCTTAGGTCTGTCAGCCATTCGCCTGCATTTTCACGAATTACATCCAGCACAGCACTGGCTGCAACGTCACGATCGGCCAACAACGCCAGGTCACGACGCACTTCAGGAAAGCGCGATAACTCATGGAATTTCGGCATTTTACCTGCCGCCACTTCTGCCAGAACCAGTTCAAAAACAAACACTGGACGGTCAAGACCAAGGTTTTTTGAAAGCTCAGGGTGGATGGCACCGACATAGCCAACTTCGCGACCGTCACGCTCGATACGTGCAGTCTGGCCCGGATGCAGAGCAGGATGTTTGCCCGGCACGAAGGTAAACGCGTCCAGGGCACCGGCAAAACCCAGCACCGCTTCTACATCAGCCTTGACGTCGAAGAAGTCGACAACATCACGACCTTGAGCCCAGCCTTCAGGCAGACGACTGCCGCAAACAACACCCGCCAGCATCGGCTCTTGTTTCAGACCCTCAAGCTGGCCAACAAAACGCAGGCCGCTTTCAAACAGGCGAACGCGATCTTGCTGACGGTTCAGGTTGTGCTGCAACGACTTGACCAGGCCGGGCCACAACGAGGCACGCATGGCAGCCATGTCGTTGGAAATCGGGTTGGCCAGCAACAGCGGTTCAACACCCGGGCTAAACAGTTCGAACTGTTTCGGGTCGATAAAGCTGTAGGTGATTGCTTCCTGATAACCACGAGCGACCAGCAAACGACGCAACTCCGGCAGGTCGCTACGCGCCTCTGCTTTGGCTTGCGGTGCCAGACGGGCCTGCGGGTAACGGACCGGCAGGCGGTTGTAGCCGTACAGGCGCGCCAGTTCTTCGATCAGGTCAACTTCCAGGCTGATATCGAAGCGATGGCTTGGCACTTCTACGCGCCATTGCCCTGCCCCTTCAGCGGTGATGGTCAGGCCCAGGGCGCTGAGCAGACGCTCAACTTCCGCCGCGTCCATTTCCATGCCGAGCATCTGGCTGATACGCGCTGCACGCAAGGTGATCGGTGCAATCGACGGCAGATACTGCTCGCTGACGGTTTCAACGATCGGGCCAGCTTCGCCGCCAGTGATTTCCAGCAGCAGACCAGTGGCGCGCTCCATGGCTTCACGGGCCAGTTTCCAGTCCACGCCACGCTCGTAGCGGTGCGAAGCGTCGGTGTGCAGGCCGTAGGAGCGGGCCTTGCCAGCAACGGCGATCTGATCAAAGAAAGCGCTTTCAAGGAATATGTCGCGGGTCTTGTCGGTCACACCGCTGTGCTCGCCACCCATTACGCCGGCAATGGCCAAAGCGCGGGTATGGTCTGCAATCACCAGCGTGTCGCTGCGCAAGGTGACTTCCTGGCCGTCGAGCAGTACCAGCTTCTCGCCTTCTTCAGCCATGCGTACACGAATGCCGCCATTGATCTCGGCAAGGTCGAACGCGTGCAACGGCTGACCCAGTTCCAGCATGACATAGTTGGTAATGTCGACAGCGGCATCGATGCTGCGCACGTCAGCGCGACGCAGGCGCTCAACCATCCACAGCGGCGTTGGCCGGGACAGGTCGACATTGCGGATCACACGGCCCAGGTAGCGCGGGCAAGCAGCAGGTGCCAGCACTTCAACCGGACGCACTTCCTCGTGTACCGCAGCAACTGGCGCAACCACCGGGCGAGTCACCTGGGCGTTATACAGAGCGCCCACTTCACGCGCCAGACCTGCCAGCGACAGGCAGTCGCCACGGTTCGGCGTAAGGTCGACTTCAATGCTGGCGTCTTCAAGACCCAGATAGACGCGAATGTCCTCGCCCACCGGTGCATCGGCCGGCAACTCCATCAGGCCGTCATTGCCTTCGCCCACTTGCAGTTCTGCTTGCGAGCACAGCATGCCGTTGGACTCAACGCCACGCAGCTTGGCCTTTTTGATTTTGAAGTCACCCGGCAGTTCGGCACCGATCATGGCGAACGGGATTTTCAAGCCAGGGCGCACGTTGGGCGCACCACACACTACCTGAAAAGTCTCGGCACCATTGCTGACCTGGCAAACACGAAGCTTGTCAGCATCAGGGTGTTGCTCGGTGCTCAGCACCTCGCCCACAACCACGCCACTGAATACACCGGCGGCCGGCGTAACGCTGTCGACCTCAAGACCGGCCATCGACAGACGAGCAACCAGCTCGTCGCGACCTACCTGCGGGTTTACCCAACCACGCAGCCATTGTTCACTGAATTTCATCCTGCTCTCCTAAGAATTCGTTACGACTAGCGAAATTGCGCGAGGAACCGCAAGTCGTTGTCGAAGAACAGACGCAAGTCGTTCACGCCGTAACGCAGCATGGCCAGACGCTCAACGCCCATGCCGAAGGCAAAGCCCGAGAACTCTTCCGGGTCGATCCCGGACATGCGCAGCACGTTCGGATGAACCATGCCGCAGCCCATGACTTCCAGCCAGCCAGTCTGCTTGCAGACACGACAGCCTTTACCGCTGCACATCACGCATTCCATATCCACTTCAGCGGAAGGCTCGGTGAACGGGAAGTAGGACGGACGGAAACGCACGGCCAGTTCTTTTTCGAAGAACACCCGCAGGAACTCTTCGATGGTCCCTTTCAGGTCAGCGAAGTTGATATCGCGATCGATCAGCAGGCCTTCGACCTGGTGAAACATCGGCGAATGGGTGATATCCGAGTCGCTACGGTACACACGGCCCGGGCAGACAATGCGGATCGGCGGCTGCTTGGATTCCATGGTGCGGACCTGTACCGGCGAGGTATGGGTGCGCAACAACATGTTGGCATTGAAATAGAAGGTGTCATGCATCGACCGGGCCGGGTGATGGCCTGGGATGTTGAGCGCTTCGAAGTTGTGATAGTCGTCTTCAACCTCAGGGCCTTCGGCGATGCCGTAGCCAATATGGGTAAAGAACTGTTCGATACGTTCCAGAGTCCGGGTCACCGGATGCAGACCGCCAGAGGTCTGGCCACGGCCAGGCAGGGTCACGTCAATGGACTCGGCAGACAGTTTGGCGGCCAGTTCGGCCTCTTCAAACAACGCCTTGCGCGCATTGAGAACCTCTGTGACACGCTCCTTGGCAACGTTGATGAGGGCACCGACTTGCGGACGCTCTTCTGCTGGCAAATTGCCCAGGGTCTTCATCACCTGAGTCAATTCACCCTTTTTGCCAAGGTATTGAACCCGGATTTGCTCCAGGGCATTGATATCTTCAGCGCTTTGCACAGCCTCTAGTGCTTGAGAGACCAGCGCATCCAGGTTTTCCATGTACAGACTCCAGATACAAAATAGGGGAAGAGCTTGAAGGCTCTTCCCCTATTTATGACGTTTAGCACCCGGGCTTACACAGGCAAGCCCAAGTGACTGTCGGGGGTACTTAAGCCAGAGTGGCTTTAGCTTTCTCGACAATCGCAGCAAACGCCGCTTTTTCGTTCACTGCCAGATCAGACAGAACCTTACGGTCGATCTCGATGGAAGCTTTTTTCAGGCCGGCGATGAAACGGCTGTAAGACAGACCGTTGATACGAGCACCAGCGTTGATACGAGCGATCCACAGAGCGCGGAACTGACGTTTTTTCTGACGACGGTCACGGTAGGCGTATTGGCCTGCCTTGATTACCGCTTGCTTGGCAACACGGAATACGCGTGAGCGTGCGCCGTAGTAGCCTTTAGCCAGTTTCAGAATTTTTTTGTGACGTTTACGGGCGACAACGCCACGCTTTACACGAGCCATGAGTTACTTCCTCTAGTCTTAACCAAAAATTAACGAAGGCGCAGCATGCGCTCGACTTTTGCCACGTCAGACGGATGCAGCAAGCTGCTACCGCGCAGTTGACGCTTACGCTTGGTCGACATTTTGGTCAGGATGTGGCTCTTGAAAGCGTGCTTGTGCTTGATACCGTTAGCAGTTTTCAGAAACCGCTTAGCAGCACCACTTTTAGTCTTCATCTTTGGCATGTTCGGATACTCCGCATTCAGTTGATAAACATAATCAGAAGGCCTGCCGTGCCCAATTGATTACTTCTTCTTTTTCGGGGCGATGACCATGATCAGCTGGCGTCCTTCCATCTTAGGATGCTGTTCGACGGTACCATATTCCGCAAGGTCAGCTTCAACCCGCTTCAACAGTTCCATACCCAGCTCCTGGTGGGCCATCTCACGGCCGCGGAATCGTAACGATACCTTGGCCCTGTCCCCATCACTCAGGAAACGTACCAGGTTGCGCAGTTTTACCTGGTAATCCCCTTCCTCCGTCCCTGGACGAAACTTGATTTCTTTAACCTGAATCTGTTTCTGGTTTTTCTTTGCAGCAGCAACCTGTTTCTTCTTTTCGAAGATAGATTTGCCGTAGTCCATCAGCTTGCAAACTGGGGGTACTGCATCAGCGGAAATTTCCACCAAGTCCAGTTTGGCCTCTTCAGCTTTAAGAAGCGCGTCTTCAATTGACACAATCCCAAGCTGCTCGCCTTCAGCCCCAATTAACCGAACCTCGCGTGCCGAGATATTCTCGTTGATCGGGGCTTTCGGTGCAGCTCGTTTATCTTGTCTCATTTCACGCTTAATAATAATTACTCCGAATCATGGCGACCACGCCGGGAAACCGCTTGTGCGAGGAATTCAGCGAATTGCGCGACGGGCATCGAGCCCAGGTCAGCACCTTCACGTGTACGCACAGCGACAGTCTGCATCTCGACTTCCCGATCTCCGATAACCAAGAGATAAGGAACCTTGAGCAAAGTATGCTCGCGGATTTTAAAGCCGATCTTTTCATTTCTCAAGTCAGACTTGGCACGAAATCCGCTCTGATTGAGAGTTTTTTCAACTTCAGCAGCAAAATCTGCCTGTTTGTCAGTGATATTCATGATCACTGCCTGGGTTGGAGCCAGCCAAGCAGGGAATGCGCCTTCGTAATGTTCGATCAGGATACCGACAAAACGTTCGAACGATCCAAGGATCGCGCGGTGCAGCATAACCGGGTGCTTACGGCTGTTGTCTTCGGACACATATTCTGCGCCAAGACGGATCGGCAGGTTGAAATCGAGCTGCAGGGTACCACATTGCCAGACACGACCCAGACAATCTTTCAGAGAAAATTCAATCTTGGGACCGTAGAAGGCACCTTCGCCCGGTTGCAAATCGTACGCCAGGCCAGCGCTATCAAGGGCTGAAGCCAATGCGCTTTCGGCGCGATCCCACAGCTCATCCGAACCCACACGCTTTTCAGGACGCGTCGACAGCTTGAGCTCAATGTCCTTGAAACCGAAGTCAGCGTAGACATCCAGCGTCAGCTTGATAAAAGCTGCCGACTCGGCCTGCATCTGCTCTTCAGTACAGAAGATGTGGGCATCGTCCTGGGTAAAGCCACGCACACGCATGATGCCGTGCAGGGCGCCCGACGGCTCGTTACGGTGACAGGCACCGAATTCGGCCAGACGCAGCGGCAGCTCGCGGTAGCTTTTCAGGCCCTGGTTGAACACTTGCACATGGCAAGGGCAGTTCATCGGCTTGATCGCGTAGTCGCGGCTTTCAGACTGGGTAGTGAACATGTTCTCGGCGTAGTTGGCCCAGTGCCCGGACTTTTCCCAGAGGCTGCGATCAACGACCTGAGGAGTCTTGATCTCCAGGTAGCCATTGTCGCGCTGTACTTTGCGCATGTACTGCTCAAGTACCTGGTACAGGGTCCAGCCATTCGGGTGCCAGAACACCATGCCCGGGGCTTCTTCCTGGGTGTGGAACAAGCCAAGGCGCTTGCCGATTTTACGGTGATCGCGCTTTTCGGCTTCTTCGATACGCAGGACGTAGGCCGCCAGCTGCTTTTTGTCAGCCCAGGCCGTGCCATAGATACGCTGCAACTGCTCGTTCTTGGCATCGCCACGCCAGTAGGCGCCCGACAGCTTGGTCAGCTTGAACGATTTGAGGAAACGCGTGTTCGGCACGTGAGGACCGCGGCACATGTCGACGTATTCTTCATGGAAGTACAAGCCCATGGCCTGCTCGTCCGGCATGTCTTCGATCAGGCGCAGCTTGTAGTCTTCACCACGGGCAGCAAACAGTTCGATCACTTCGGCACGCGGCGTCACTTTCTTGATGACGTCGTAGTCTTTTTCGATCAGTTGCTGCATGCGCTGTTCGATAGCAGCCATGTCATCCGGGGTGAACGGACGCTCATAGGCGATATCGTAGTAAAAGCCTTCGTCGATGACCGGCCCGATGACCATTTTGGCCGTCGGGAACAGCTGCTTCACCGCATGACCGACCAAGTGGGCGCAAGAGTGACGAATGATCTCCAGCCCCTCTTCATCCTTGGGCGTGATGATTTGCAAGGTGGCATCGTTTTCAATCAGATCACAGGCATCCACCAGCTTGCCGTTGACCTTGCCGGCCACGGTGGCTTTAGCCAGGCCGGCGCCAATTGAAGCGGCAACCTCGGCTACTGAAACTGGATGATCGAAAGAGCGTTGACTGCCGTCGGGAAGAGTAATAGTTGGCATGGCGCCTCCTCTCCTAGTGGTGACCCCTACCAAAGGTCACGTGGGTTGGGATGAGCCAGTACGCGATTCGGTGGTATGCCTGCCTCACAGTGGCAGGAGCCTTGCGGCGAACCTAAAACCGAACCAGAGTGACTGGAGTTCAAATCAAAAAGGTTAATGGCACTGCATGACGGTTCAAGGAACACGCGAATGCAGGAAATAGCCAGGGCGGCATGCTAGCACAGATGGATACGCCTGTTGCGCACCCCTCCCCGCATCCGCGAGAAAACGGGGTTTTTTACAAAAGGGTGAACTTGAGCTCCACTTACCTTTCACATACTCAGTGATACACACTCGGTTTTAATGCCTACAAGGAGCATCTTATGCGCACGATCCGCTTACTCGCCTTCGCAGCCCCCCTGGCGCTGCTGCTACCCCTGAGCGCCCAGGCCGATAACTGGCCTGCAGGCGCCAAAAAAGACTACATGAAGGACTGCGTAGCGGCAGCCAGCCAAAGTGTTGACGCAAAAACGGCCCAACAGCATTGCGCATGCGGTGCGGACAAGCTGTCCGAGAAGTTTACAAGCGCCGAAATCACACAGCTGATGAGCAAGACAACCCAGCCTAGCGCAGAGCTTCGCACCCGGGCTCTGGACGCCATCCAGGCTTGCCGGGCCAAGAAATAACCACCCTCCTCACGGCTCGAATTGAGCCGTGAGGAGAGCAAAAACAGTCAAAAACGCTCTTGCACGTAAAAAATATTGATTCTCGACTGCTTTTTTTCTAACAGCCTTTAGCCCTCAACCCCCCGTAAACCGGGGGTCTTGAGCATTTCAAAGAGCAGACGAGGGTTAACATTGCAGCAATCTGTAGCTCAGGGGGGCTCCCAAAGCGCACATTTCGACTATGATACCTCGGTGTGCCCAGTTGGCCTGAGCAGCACAGTACTACTGAAAATATAAGTTTCTTGGAGATACACCATGTCTAATCGCCAAACCGGCACCGTAAAATGGTTCAACGATGAAAAAGGCTTCGGCTTCATCACTCCTCAAGGTGGCGGTGACGACCTGTTCGTACACTTCAAAGCTATCGAAAGCGACGGTTTCAAAAGCCTGAAAGAAGGCCAGACCGTTTCCTTCGTGGCTGAGAAAGGCCAAAAGGGTATGCAAGCTGCACAGGTTCGTCCGGAGTAAATCTCCCGCGAACAAAAAAACCCCGTCCATGTGACGGGGTTTTTTATGCCTGACGCAATGTCAGGCCAGGTTAGCCGCAGTTAACCCGGGTAATGATGCTAGCGTCGTCCGCATTGAGATTGAGACGGTCCGAGCGGTACTCAAGCGTCATCACGTCATGCGGCATCAAAATACGCGCGTTCTGCGCACCAGCCTTGATACGGGCCTGCTCCAGAAGCTGCGCCGAAGCCTTTTGACCGACTGCAAATGCTGCTGATTTAGCATCGCAACGGCTATGCCCCGCCTCGGCGACAGGCTCCTTGACCGAACTTGCGGTGCTGCATCCGGACAGTGCCAAGACCGCCAACAACGAACCCAATGACACTAGCTTCCAAGACATGAAGCCTCCTTAAGATAAATAGTCTGAACCCTTGCGACAGCTTTTTCGCACATAGGTTGCATGACGCCTCTCAGCGCCTTCTGATTTGCCAGCACCGGCAAGTGTGCCCGAGCCGACTTTTACCGTGCACCCCTAATCATTGCCAAATATGTTCAGGTGTCAGTACACATCAATGTAATCGAACGGCGGATTAGGCCAGTTGTCCTTGAGGGCATTGAATATCTGCATGACCCAGACCTCATCGCTTGCTGCAACTTTTCCGACATAGCCAGAACCTGCCGCCCAGGTCTCCAGCCTGAAAAGCAGACCGTCGATATCGACACCGCCCACCACACCCGAAGAAATATAAGCGATACCCGTCTTGGTCACGCGCAACTGTGTATGGGCATCATCACTGGCCGAGGCCAGCAACTGACGCACAGCGCCAAGAGTAAAGCCCTCAGGGTTGTTTAGATCAATTTGCATGGCCTGCACCGCTCCCAAAAAGTGCAAGTGTGGCACGCAGTGCGGGGGTCATGGGCTGTTGAGGGTGCAAAAACCAATATTTACTTTGGTCTATTCATAGCGAAATGACGACTTTTTGCTAAAATCGCCTTTTCACGCCCCCTTCCCATGAGCACCCCATGACAACAGTCAGCATCGATGCAGATATCAAGGCCAAGTGGCATCAAGGACAGTGCTCATACAGCCCTGGCAGCCCTGAAGAGCTGGCCATTATCGGCATCGACCTTTTGGTTAAAGAGCTCGGCACGGAAGCTGCCCGAGCGTTCGTCAGTCAGGTGTTCGAAAAGTACAAACCGGCCGAGCCCGTCAGGCTGACCTGACGGCGCGCAACCTCACTTCACTTGAGCCGGCCCAGACGCGCGGTAAGCAAGTCAAAAAAGCCCTGCGCGTCACCGCTCTCGACCCAAAAGGCGTTTTTGGGCTGGTTCAAGGTGTTGTACCAGTCCGGGATAGTCTGGCCAAAGGTCGGCCCCTCGCGAGTATCCACGACCAGGTTGACTTCACGCCCGGAGAACAGCGCAGGATTGAGCAGGTAGGCAATGACACTGGCATCGTGAACAGGCCCGCCAGGCAGTCCGTAGTGCACCATGTCGCCTTTCACATATTCATTGAGAATATCGCCCACCAGTTTGCCGGCCGTATTGCCCAGTGCAGCGATCTGCTTCAGTCGCGCCTCGCTGGTAAGGATCTTGTGTGTCACATCCAGCGGTACATAGGTCAGTTTCACCCCGCTCTTCAACACCACGTCTGCCGCATGCGGATCGGCATAAAGGTTGAACTCGGCAACCGGGGTGATATTACCGCCATTGAAATGGGCGCCGCCCATGACCACGACTTCCTTGATTCCCTGCGTGATTTCCGGGGCCTGGATCAAGGCCAGGGCCAGGTTTGTCTGCGGGCCGAGCATGGCAATGGTCACGCTGCCTGGCTTGGCTGCACGCAAGGTATCAACCAGGTAATTGACCGCATTGGCCTTTTCGAGACCTTTGGCCGGCTCATGCACAGGCACACCGGTGACGCCTTCCTGGCCGTGAATGTTCTCGGCGTAAATCGGCGTACGCACCAGGGGTTTAGGCGCCCCGGCATACACCGGCACGTCTTCGCGCCCTGCCCACTCCCGGGCCAGCCGGGCATTGCGCGAGGTCTTGTCGAGCCGTACGTTGCCCGCCACGGTGGTAATGGCCCGCACCTGTAACTGCTCCGGTGAAGCCAGTGCCAGCAGCAGAGCGACCACATCATCGGCGCCGGGGTCCGTGTCGATGATCAAATCGATCTTGTCTGCGGCTTGAACACTCGACATCGTGATGGCGGACACGAACAAGACACTCCTGATCAATGGCTGAAAAATCCGGGTAAAACGTGGCATCACAACTCCCTGGTTATTTGTCTAAAAAGTCACGCCAGAGACCAAGGCAATATTGCAGTACGGGCGACACTCTCCAGTACGAACAATCACCTTTGCCTGCAGGCATAGTTCCTTGAAAGCATTATGGGTGAGCAGGCTCCTTGAGCCCAACTCCCCCTTGCCTGCATATTCGTCGATACATGACAGCGCCGGGCATGGCGCCTGCAACAACTCAGTGGCGAGCACATGGCTTTGCACCTGCATCTCACTGAGCAGGGCGCGCAACGTGCTGGCAACATCAGGCACGCCTTGAGTCAGGGCCAGATCAATCAGTTCGATGCCCTTGGGCACCGGCAAACCGGCATCGGCAATCACCACGATGTCGCCATGCCCCAGCGAGGCAACCAGCCGCGACAAGGCGATATTCAGCAGCGGTGTTTTTTTCATGGTGCTTTAAAGCCCTGAACATCACGCAACAATGGAATCGAAGGCTGAGCCCCCGCCCGAGTGACCGATAACGCGGCGGCGACCTGCGCAAAGCGTATCGCGTCGTCCTCTTCCATACCCGCCGCCAGCGCGGCAGAGAAGCCGCCGACAAAGGTATCGCCCGCCGCCGTGGCATCCACCGCCTCGACCTTGGGCGCAGTAAAGTGCATCACTCGGTGGGCACTGACAAACAAGGCCCCCAGCGCGCCCAGGGTGACAATCACCTTGCCCGCGCCCAGCTCGACCAACCGCCGGGCAGCCCGCCCGGCCGACTCAAGGGAATCAACCGGCACACCGCTAAGCGCCCAGGCCTCGCTCTCATTCGGGATCAGGTAGTCGATGGCGCCATACCAGTGCCCCGGCAACGGAGCACTGACCGGGGCGGGATTGAGGATCACCACTTTGCCCAGTTCACGTCCACGCGCCAGCACGCATCCGACTGTTTCCATCGGCACTTCAAGCTGGCAAACAAGCACTTGCGCACCTTGCAAGACGTGATCAAAGGCGCGGATATCTTCCGCGGCCAGGCAGCCATTGGCACCCGGCACCACCACAATGGTGTTCTGGCTGCAGGCATCCACCGTGATAAGGGCCACGCCGCTGGCACAGTCAGGCACGGTGCGCACTGCCACACAATCAACCCGGTCAGCCAGCAAGCCGTCGCGCAACTGCACGCCATAGGCGTCACCGCCGACACAGCCGAGCATTGCCACCCGGGCCCCCAGGCGCGACGCTGCTACCGCCTGGTTCGCGCCCTTGCCACCGTGCACGGTGGTAAAGGATTGCCCGAACACCGTTTCCCCCGGGCGCGGCAATCTCTCGGTACGCGTGACCAGATCCATATTCAGACTGCCTGCAACCACAACATTCGCTTGCATGTATCGACACTCATCCAGTGATTGTAGGGGGGGATTTCAACGGTGCTTGCGCATAAGCCCGGGTGGACTCGCGCAGCACAATGTCGGGTTTGACGATCCGCTGCTCCACCGCCCGCCCGGGTACGGCAATGCGGCGCAACAATAACTGGGCAGCGATCTCGCCCAATTGCAGGATCGACTGCCCGACAGTTGTCAGCGACGGATAGACATAACGGCTCATCTGTACATCATCAAAACCAATCACCGACAACTGCTGGGGTACCCGAATATTGCGCTCGGCCGCCGCTCGCAATACGCCGATGCCCATCATGTCGTTGCAGGCAAAAATGGCCGAGGGCGGGTTGTGCTGCAGCAAGCCGACCGCCGCGTTGTAGCCCCCGACACTGCTGAAGTCACTCTCGACCATCCACTGCCCCTGAGGCGTTATACCCGCCTCCAGCAGCGCACGCCGATACCCGGCCATACGCAACTGCGCGACACGGGTGGCGGCGGGCCCGCCAATGCAGGCAATGGCACGATGCCCCAGATCGAGCAAATGCCGCGTAGCCAGATAAGCCCCCAGTTCGTGGTCGATGCACACCAGGTCAGCCTCAACCCCCTCAAAGCTGCGATCGACAATCACCATCGGCGTGCGTACGCCGACCAACCCGCTGGCCATCCCCAGGTCGCCTGTGGACGAAGCGACCACCAGCCCGTCCACACGCTTTTCCAGCAGCACCCGCAGGTAATTGCGCTGCTTGACCGGGTCATCATCACAGTTGCACAGGATCACGCAGTAATTGTTGCGCTCACAGTAATCCTCGATACCTCGCGCCAACTCGGCAAAGTACGGGTTCAGGCTATTGGCCACCAGCAGGCCGATGGTCGCTGTGGTCTTGGCCTTGAGCGAGCGTGCTACCGCGCTGGGTACATACTCCAGGTGTGCAATGGCTTGCTCAACCTTCAAGCGCACAGGTTCACTGACAGGGCGGGTTTTATTCAAAACATGAGAAACCGTCGTGTACGAAATGCCTGCCATTGCCGCGACATCTTTAATCGTTGCCATTGCTCAATTCCGTCGCTGTGCGCGTTGACTGCGGTAAGTGTCCAATACCACTGCTATCACAATGACAGCACCGGTAATAATACGCTTGGTGGGTTCCGTCGCGCCGATTTGAGCCAGCCCTGCGGCCAATACTGAAATAATCAGCACACCAAAAAACGTACTGATCACCGAACCGCGCCCGCCCATCAAGCTCGTGCCACCGATCACCACGGCCGCAATCACCTGCAGTTCAAGGCCCGAACCGGCATTGGGGTCTGCCGCCTCGAGGCGGGATATCTGAAACAGCGCTGCCACTCCTGCCAACAACCCCATCAGGCTAAAGACCAAAATCTTGTAGGGCTTTGGATTGATACCGGCCAGGCGAACGGCTTCTTCGTTGGTGCCAATGCCAATCAGATAGCGCCCAAACACCGTGCGCGTCAGCACCGCCTGGGCGATGACAATAATCAGCAACGCAATAATGAACGCGGGCGAGATGCCAAAGGCAACCGGATTGGCAAGCCAGGCGAACGCGTCGCCGATATACGCCGTGCGCGATCCTGTAAGCTGGTAGGCCCCGCCCCGGGCCATTTCCAGCACCCCCAGCGAGACAATAAAAGACGGGATTTTCCAGGCCACCGTGATCGACCCCGTAAGGGTCCCCGCCAGGGCCGCACAGCCCATGCCCAGCAAAGCGGCAGGCAATACACTCCAGCCCCAGCCCAGAATCGCAACGCTGATCGCCGACGCTGCCAGGGCCAACACCGAGCCGACCGACAGGTCGATGCCGCCGATGATCAGCACAAAGGTCATGCCGACCGACAACACCATCAAGTCGGGGATCTGGTTGGCCAGCGTACTGAGCGTGTCATAGGAGAAAAAATGTTCACTCAGGCTGGAAAACAGAATGATCATGGCCAGCAAGGCGCCCGCCAACCCGAGGTAGGTGCCCATTCCGTAGTAGTTATGTGCACTTTTATGCGGCACGCGGGTAGGGTTCATGAGGCTTCCTTTGGCGTGGCTTCAGCAAGCAACGCATCTCGTTTTTGATAACCGGCAAAAGCTGCCGCCAGTAACTGTTCCTGACTCCAGCTGTCACGTTCAAAGGTATCGATCAGCCGGCCCGCAGACAGCACGCCAATGCGGTCACAAATCAGCATCAACTCGCGAAGATCGCTCGACACCACCACCAGCGCCTTGCCCTTGCGCGTCAGCTCGCCCAGCAGCCGGTAAATATCGAACTTGGCGCCAATATCGATACCGCGCGTAGGCTCATCGAACAGCAGAACCGAACAGTCGCGCTCCAGCCAGCGGCCAATGACGACCTTCTGCTGGTTGCCACCGGACAGTTGCGACACCACTTGTTCCGGGCCGCTGCTGCGGATGCCCATGGCGTCTATCTGACGCCGGGCCAATGCGGCCTCCTGCTCCCGGTTGACCAAGCCACTGCTTGAAATCCGATCCATATTGCCCAGGCCGATGTTGGCACTGATCGACTGGGTCAGCAGCAAGCCTTCACCCTTGCGGTCCTCGGTAATCAGTGCGATGCCCTGCCGGACAGCATCTGCCGGCGAATGGATGGTCACTACCTGCACAGGAGTACCCACTGCAACCGTGCCGCTGTCGGCCACATCGGCACCATAGATCAGTCGCAGCAGTTCGGTGCGCCCTGCCCCGATCAGTCCGGAAATCCCGAAAATCTCGCCTTTTCTGACTTTAAACGATACATCTCGTACCTTGTCCGAGCGGCTGATACCACAGACTTCAAGTGCCGTTTCACCCAAGCTACGTTCGCCCAAATCCAGCTGGTCACCCAACTCGCGGCCCACCATCAAGTTGACCAGTTGTTCGCTGTTGTAATCGGCAATGGGCTCGACGCACACCAGGCAACCGTCGCGCAGTACGGCAATCCGCTGCGCCACCTGTGCCAGCTCTTCAAGTCGATGGGAGATATACACAATCGCCACGCCACGGGCCTGCAGCCGTTCGATTTGCACAAAAAGCATTTCAACTTCACGGGCGGTGAGCATGGCCGTGGGCTCATCGAGGATGAGCACATGGCAATCGCCGATCAGGTTGCGCGCAATCTCGACCATCTGCTGATGGCCAATGCCCAGCTCCCCGACCAGGGTGTCCGGGTCAATCGCCTCCAGACCCACCTGGCTCATGGCCTCAATGGCCGCTTTGCGCAACTGCTTGCGGCTGATCCAGCCCAGGTGGCCGGGCAATTTGTCCAGAAACAGGTTTTCCGCCACCGTCAGCGTGGGCAGCAGGTTCAGTTCCTGCATGACCATGCGCACACCCAATTGCTCGGCCTGCGCACGACTGCCCGGGGCATAGGCCTGGCCATTGAATTGCATGTGCCCGAGAGTCGGCACCTCCAGGCCACCCATGATCTTCGATAGTGTGCTTTTGCCAGCGCCATTCTCACCCGTCAGGGCCAGAACTTCGCCGCGATGCAACGACAGCTCGATAGCAGCCAGTACCGGCTGCTGAGTGTAGGTTTTACCAATCCCGCTGACCGTGAGGACCACGCTGGCATCAGGAGCAGACATGACATTTCTCCGGGCACCTGCCCGACCGGGCAAGTGCCTGCGACAGCGAGTGGGATTACTTGTTGATGACCAGTTCGACAGGGGTATCGATGACACCGTCCTTGAGGTTTTCAACCGGTTCTTTTTTGACCAGCTTGAGCGCCGTTTCGATGCCATAAACCGCCTGTTTCGCGGCAGCCTGATCGGCCGTTGCCAGCACACGGCCATCCTTGAGCATGGGTTTTATCGCATCGATGTTGTCATAGCCGACCACTTGCACCTTGCCGACCTTGCCTGCAGCCCGGATAGCCGACACCGCGCCCAGCGCCATGCTGTCATTGCCCGCCAGGATGGCCTTGAGGTTTGGATACTCGCTGAGCATGCCCGCCGCAACCTTGTTGCCACCGTCGATTTCCCAATTGCCCGACTGCACCGGCACAATCTTCATCCCGGCAGCGTTCATCGCATCCGTGAAACCCGCTGTGCGCATTTGCGCATTGGTCGTGGTCGATACACCCTCGATGATCCCGACCTCATCACCG
Source organism: Pseudomonas sp. FSL W7-0098 (assembly GCF_005930585.1). Classification (NCBI taxonomy): domain Bacteria; kingdom Pseudomonadati; phylum Pseudomonadota; class Gammaproteobacteria; order Pseudomonadales; family Pseudomonadaceae; genus Pseudomonas; species Pseudomonas sp. FSL W7-0098. The sequence goes on along the minus strand of NZ_RXHW01000003.1, from coordinate 264,136 downwards.
GCCTTGAGCCTGGTGGCCAGGTACTCGCCGACCTCACGAGCCCCCTGCCTGTTGTTGGGCCCCACAAAGGGTACTTCGAGCCCTTTGCTTTTCAGCACCTGGGGGTCGAGCTGGTTGTCGATATTGACCACCACAATGCCACGGTCACTGGCCTTTTTGATGGCCGACACCAGCGCCTTGGAGTCTGCGGGCGCAATCACCAGCGCATCGACCTTGGCGATGATCATCTGATTGATGATGTCGATCTGGCCCGCAGTGTCCGTTTCATTTTTGATCCCGTTGGAAATCAGGTCGAAACTGGCGGCATTGGCCTTTTGATAATCCTCGCCACCCTTTTGCATGGTGACAAAGAACTCGTTTGCCAAGGACTTCATGACCAGGCCGACTTTGGGTTTTTGTGGCGTATCGGCATTGGCGACAGGGAGGGTAAGGGATGCCGCAGCCAGCATGGCGACAGCAAGAAGGCGTCCAGCAAATGGCAGCTTCATGGGGGCAACTCCGATCTTATGATTATTGTGAGCAACGTCCTGCTCGCACACGCCTGAGCGCCAAAAGCTGGGTGACTGGCATCAGGTCATGCCTGACTGCCAGAAATACAGACTCAAGAAAACGGCGCAAACGTTTGCTAGGCCCTCACTATGGAAAGCCACCTGTTATTTGTCAATGTGAAAAAAAACGCGATCAGACACATCGATATTCGACTCTCCGAACAAAAAAAACGCTTCTGTTCGGAAAACCGTCCGATTTCTTTTCCAGAAAGCGGATCGTGGAAATAAAGACCCATAAATCAATACGTTGTGTGCGCCCCGAGAAACTTCGCTTAGTGGCACAAATAGTGCTTTCCAGTCTCTATGCATGGTCAATAAATGGCACATGCCGAGCAAAGTGTGCAGTCATCGGCATACTCACTAATAAGAGAAAAAACAATGAAAAATGCTGTTTTGAAAACTTTTGTTCCGGGCGCACTGGCCCTGCTGCTGGCACTGCCGACCGCTCAAGCGCAAGAGGCTGTCACCAAGCCCAACGTCATCATCCTCGCCACTGGCGGCACTATCGCCGGTGCAGGTGCCAGCGCTGCCAACAGCGCCACTTACACGGCCGCTAAAGTCGGTATCGACAAATTGATCGCCGGCGTCCCCGAGCTAAGCCAACTGGCCAATGTGCGTGGCGAGCAAGTGATGCAAATTGCATCCGAGAGCATCACCAACGAAAACCTGCTGCAATTGGGCCGCCGGGTCGCCGAACTGGCTGACAGTAACGACGTTGATGGCATCGTTATCACCCACGGTACCGACACCCTCGAAGAAACCGCCTATTTCCTGAACCTGGTCGAAAAAACCGACAAGCCCATCGTGGTGGTCGGCTCCATGCGTCCGGGCACCGCCATGTCGGCTGACGGCATGCTGAACCTGTACAACGCCGTTGCCGTTGCCGGCAGCAAAGATGCGCGCGGCAAAGGCGTGCTGGTCACCATGAACGACGAAATCCAGTCGGGCCGTGATGTCAGCAAAATGATCAACATCAAGACCGAAGCCTTCAAAAGCCCGTGGGGTCCGCTGGGCATGGTCGTTGAAGGCAAGTCCTACTGGTTCCGCTTGCCAGCCAAGCGCCACACCATGGACTCCGAGTTCGACATCAAGAACATCAAGAGCCTGCCAAACGTTGGCATCGCCTACTCCTACGGCAATGTGGACGACACCGCCTATAAAGCGCTGGCCCAATCCGGTGCCAAAGCCATCATCCACGCGGGTACCGGCAACGGTTCAGTGTCCTCCAGCGTGGTGCCGACCTTGCAAGCCCTGCGTAAGGATGGCGTACAAATCATTCGTTCTTCCCACGTAAACAGCGGCGGTTTCGTACTGCGTAACGCAGAACAGCCTGACGACAAAAACGACTGGGTTGTTGCCCATGACCTGAACCCGCAGAAAGCCCGCATCCTGGCCATGGTCGCCCTGACCAAGACCCAGGACAGCAAAGAGCTGCAGCGCATCTTCTGGGAATACTGAGTGCTTGCTTGACGCCTTGGCGCGCTGAATAAGCAAGGCCGCCTCCCCTGTGGGAGGCGGCCTTTTTATTGGTCGGACAAAAGCTGCGGCACCACCGGCAGTTGCACCAAACAGTTGCCAAATGTGGCGCAGTTAAATACTGTATGCGCATACAGCACACCAAGGATTGCATCATGGCTAAAAAAGCAGCAAAAGAGCCGACTCCGCCAAGCCCCTATGAAATTTTCGGCACACGTATACAAAAAATCATCAGCTCGCCAAAAGCTCAAAAAGACAAAATGGCGGTGCTTGAGCGACTCGAAGGCGATAACCCTGAGTTCTGGGAACGCCTGCTGGAAGAAATTTCTGAAAACGATAACGTCACTGTCGCCCACCGCGATGATGGCGGCGTGAATGTTTTCTGGACCGTGCTTGAGGAAGACTGAGTCAATGAGGGTTTGTTTACTGGTACTGCTCGGTCTTTTCACCGTTGCAAGCGCACAGGCCGCGGCCCCGAATACCTTCAGCGAAGCCAAGAAGGTTGCCTGGAAGCTCTACGCGCCGCAGTCCACCGAGTTCTACTGCGGTTGCAAATACACCGGCAACCGCGTCGATCTGAAAGCCTGCGGTTATATCCCGCGCAAAAATGCCAACCGTGCCGCACGCATCGAGTGGGAACATATCGTTCCCGCCTGGCAGATCGGCCATCAGCGCCAATGCTGGCAAAGTGGCGGGCGAAAAAACTGCACCCGCAATGACCCGGTGTTCAAAGTTGCTGAAGCCGACTTGCACAACCTGGTACCCAGCATCGGCGAGGTCAACGGGGACCGCAGCAATTTCAGTTTTGGCTGGTTGCCCGAGCAAAAAGGCCAATATGGTTCGTGCCTGACACAAGTCGATTTCAAATCCAAAAAGGTCATGCCCCGCCCCTCCATTCGCGGGATGATCGCGCGCACCTACTTTTACATGAGCAAGCAATACAACTTGCGTCTGTCCAGGCAGGACCGCCAGCTTTACGAAGCCTGGAACAAAACCTACCCGGTTCAAGCCTGGGAGCGCCAGCGCAATCAGGCGGTGGCCTGCGTGATGGGCCGTGGCAACGAATTCGTCGGCCCGGTCAACCTCAAAGCCTGCAGTTGAAAACACCCCTGCCTGCACCCACCTTGAGCCCTGGTTAAAACTGCGGTTCAAGGTGCTGTCCCTGCCCTTCGACGTTCGCTTTCGGCCAATCATTGTCCGACTGGATTCAGAGGGCGAATATTGCCGAACCGACAATGCTGAGCTATTACTTTCGGCATGATCAAACAGGTTCGATTCAATAAAAAACAACGGGTGGTAGACGAACTCGTCCACCGTATCGAAAGCGGGCTTCTGGCAGACGGTCACCTGCTGCCGGAAGCAGACCAATTGGCTCAAGAACTGCGTGTCAGCCACAGTACGTTGCGAGCAGCACTGGCCGAACTGGAAAAGCGAAAATACATTGCCAAACGCACCGAGGGCGGCGCCATCGTCACCTACGACGGTATTACGCTCGACCAAAACAACGGCTGGACACAGGCCCTGGCCAACACCGGCGCCCGTATCCACACCGAGCTGCTGCGACTCGAGGCCATAGAGCGTGCGGACCTCCTGCATCGCTTCGGCTTGAGCCAGTTCGTGATCCTTGAGCGCCGCCGTCGCCGCGATGATGGCACTGCGATTTCTCTGGAACGCTCGTTCGTGCCCGCAACAGGTGGCCTGGAAGGCCTGCCACGTATAGGGCTGATTGACGACTCGCTCACCATTACGCTGGCGGCCTACGGCTTTGTCGGTGATCGTGGCGACCAATGGATTGGCGCCGAGCCGCTCGATGAAGAAGACGCACTATTGCTCGGCCGCCCCGCCGGCACGGTTTTTCTCAAAGCCCTGCGCACCACCTACGACCGCCAAGGACGCTTTATGGAAATGGTCGAGAGCTGGCTGGATCCTGTGCACTTTCGCATGTACCACTCATTTGGCACGCCAACATGACGCAGGCGGATCTCGCCCTTGGCGCACTGTACGGCCTGGCCCTGGGTGATGCGCTGGGCATGCCGACCCAATCGTTCAGTCGCGGACAGATCCAGGCCCGCTTCGGGTGCATTACAACCCTTGAGAATGCCCCGGCCGATCAACCCATTGCGCCAAATATGCCCGCGGGCTCAATCACCGACGATACCGAGCAGGCAATACTGGTCGGCCAACTGCTCGTTGAAGGCAAAGGCAATATTGACCCCCACCAGCTTGCCCGGCGCCTGATCAGTTGGGAGTCCGGCATGCGGGCCAAGGGTTCCCAGGACCTTCTGGGGCCATCAACCAAGCGCGCAATCGAGATGATCCTCGCTGGCCACAGCCCCACCGAATCGGGCCGCTACGGCACCACCAACGGCGCGGCCATGCGCATTGCTCCGGTAGGTATCGCCAGCGATATCAACCAGCCGGAACGCTTCATCCATTGTGTGGTTCAGGCGTGCCAGGTGACGCATAACACCAGCCTGGGGATTGCCAGCGCAGCCGCAGTGGCCGCCGTCATCTCCAGCGGCATAAACGGTAAAAAACTTGAGCACGCCCTCAATGCTGGCACTGAAATGGCCTTTATCGCCGAACACCAGGGTCACTGGGTTGCCGGGGGCCGCATCGGCCCGCGTATTCGCTGGGCCAGACAGGCCAGCTGCGAGTGCAACCCCGACAATTTTGGCGACCTGCTCTATGACGTGATTGGCACTTCGGTCGCTTCCCAGGAGTCCGTAGTAGTCGCCTTTGCCCTTGCCCAACGCGTGGCCAGCGCAGGGCTGAACCGTTTCGATGCCCTGTGCATGGCCGCCAGCATCGGTGGCGACACCGACACCATTGCCGCCATCCTCGGTGCCATGCTTGGTGCCTGTGGAGGAATGCAACAGTGGCCCGCGACACTGATCGAACAGATCACAAGGGTCAACGACCTGCATCTGCAGCCTCTGGCACGCGATCTGTTAGCCCTGCGCCTTGCGTAAAAACCTGCCATGGACAGCAACACGACGGGCCTGGCACAAAGTCAGCGCCACACACAGCCTGCGACAACGATAACAAGCGCATCAGGAGCCATACGCCATGACTTCCCCTGACCCCGGGCACAGTGCCGGGCAACTGGAAACACGCGGCATCGAGCCGGTTCCCGTAAACGAGTGCAACGGCAACCCCGGGCAGCTGTTCTGGGTATGGTTTGCTGCCAATATCAGCATCCTCGGCCTGCCACTGGGCGCCACGCTGGTGGCCTTCCATCAACTGGCCATCTGGCAGGTGGTCATCGTCGCCTTGATCGGGGCTGGCGGCTCGTTCGCCCTGGTCGGCGTCATCTCCATCGCCGGTCGACGGGGCCGAGCACCAAGCCTGACCCTATCGCGAGCTATATTCGGCGTACGGGGCAATATAGGTCCTACGCTGGTTTCACTGATTTCCCGTGTCGGCTGGGAAACCGTAAACACCACCACCGCGGCATTTGTGCTGCTGGCCTTGTCTTCAATCCTGTTCAATACCCCCACCGAAGCCAAAAGCGCACCGGTGCTCACCCTGGTGTTTATCGCCCTCTTCACCCTGCTGACCCTTGCGGTTTCAGGCCTGGGCCACGCCACGCTGCTGCTGATCCAGAAGTGGGCAACTTATGTGTTCGGCGCGCTCAACCTGCTGGTCGGCGGTTTTCTCTGCGCCACCATCGACTGGCCAGGCGTCTTCAGCGCCAGCCCGGCACCCGTCAGCGCCGTGATTATCGGGATTGGCATCATGGCCGCGGGCACCGGTATCGGTTGGGCCAACGCCGGGGCTGACATGTCGCGCTACCAAAAATCCAGCGTCAGCGCCGCGCAACTGGTGGCCAGCGCAGCCTGGGGCGCAGGGATTCCACTGGTTCTGCTGATTACTCTGGGGGGGTTGCTGACGGTCGGCAACCACGCGCTGGCATCCGCAACCGACCCCATTGCAGCAATCCGCAGCCTGCTGCCCTCCTGGATGGCGGTTCCCTACCTGGTCAGCGCCTTTGGCGGCCTGTTGCTGTCCAATCATCTGTCCGTCTATTCGGCCGGTCTCACTACCCTGACCCTGGGTGTAAGGATCAAGCGGGTGCAGGCCGTCGTCGTGGATATCGTGGCGATTTTCTGTGGTTCGATTTACTTCATGCTATTTGCCGACAGCTTTTACGGCCCTTTCATCACTTTTATTTCACTCACTGCCATCCCGATTACCGCCTGGGTAGCGATTTTTGTCGTCGACCTGCTGCACCGTCACTGCTACAGCGCCAACGACTTGCTCAACGTCAGCCCCAGCAGCGCCTACTGGTACAGCGGCGGCATCGAATGGCGGGCCTTGAGTGCCTGGGCCGTGGCCCTGCTGCTGGGGTTATGCTTTACCCGGGTTGGCAGCAACGATGCCGACTGGTTTACCGGCCCGCTCGCCGATTCCTGGCTGGGCCACAACGGCCTCGGCTGGGTCGTGACTTTCATCGTGGCTGGCGGCCTGTATGCGCTGCTGGGCGGCGCCAGAGACCGCCGCCTGCCAGCACAGGACAGCGCCCATGCCTAGATTGCTGCACACAGGCCAGGTGATCATCGATCTGGCCATGAGCCTGGACACACTGCCCGCCTCCGGCGGCGACGCGCTGGCCCACAGCGCCAGCTTTCACGCCGGTGGCGGGTTCAACGTAATGGCCGCTGCCCAGCGCAACGGCCTGCAGAGTGTGTACCTGGGGCGTCATGGTCAGGGACAGTTCGGTGACATGGCTCGCCAGGCCATGCACGCCGAGGGCATACACATGACCCTGCCAGTAGACCCGCATAAAGACACCGGGCTGTGCGTCGCACTCACCGAAGCCAGCGCCGAGCGTACTTTTATTTCCTGCATTGGTGCCGAAGGCGGGTTGTCTGCCCACGACCTCGCGCACGTCAGCGTGCAGCCCGACGACCATCTCTATGTCAGCGGTTACAGCCTGCTCCATGTCGGCAAGGCGAGGCCGCTTTTGCAGTGGATACAGGGCCTGGCGCAGAGTGTCCAGGTGACCTTCGATCCCGGCCCGTTACTGGCCGATATTGACCCGCAACTGCTCGACGCCCTGCTCCCGCGCCTGAACCTGTGGACCGGCAACACTGCCGAAGCGCTGAGTTTTACCCATGCCCCCACACTGACCGACGCCCTGCCTGCCCTGAGCGCACGCCTGCCCACGCACTGCCTTGCGGTTGTGCGCGACGGCCCGCAAGGCTGCTGGATCAGTGACCGCCACGGTCAGCAACACATCGCCGGGTTCAAGGTGCAGTGCATCGACAGCAATGGTGCCGGGGATGCTCATACAGGCGTGCTGATTGCCGCATTGGCGGCCGGGCATCCCGCACCGCAAGCGGCGCAACGGGCCAATGCAGCAGCGGCAATCGCCGTGACCCGTCGGGGGCCTGCCACAGCGCCGGGCGCTGGCGAAATTGATCGTTTATTGGGCGAAAATGGTTTTCATTGATCGAAAAAGAATTCCCCTACATGCAAATACGACTATAGGCCTGCCCACAACAGGACTAAAGACTGTAAAAAACATCTGCAAAAACATGATGAAACGTTAGAAAATATTCAAAATACTGTTTTAACCCTAACCAGGCTCACGGAATGCAACTCCAGCGCCCGATAACTCTTCTAGAGGTCGGGCCATTTGTGCGTGTTTGCAGGGCTGCGTTTCTCCTGAATTGTGAAGATACTCTTGAAACTCATCATTATTGCTGTCTACGTCTTGTCCATCGCCTATGTCCACCTGCGGGGCAAGGTTCGCCATAAGCTCGGGCGTCAACTGACCGATCACTCCTCCTTCCTGGCTCCGATCAACTGCTTTTTGTATCTGTTTTCCAAAGTGCCCGGCCAGCCCTACCTCAAACCTGCCGATTTCCTGGAACTGCAACCCTTGCAGGATCACTGGCAGGAAATCCGTGAAGAAGCGCGAAACCTGATGCAGGCGGGCGAGATCAAGCGTTCCGAGCAACCCAACGATGTCGGCTTCAACTCGTTTTTCAAAAGTGGCTGGAAGCGCTTTTACCTGAAGTGGTATGGCGACAACCACCCTTCGGCGGTCGAACTGTGCCCGCGCACCATTGAGCTGCTCAACAGCATCGGTACGGTCAAGGCCGCCATGTTTGCCGAATTGCCCCCTGGCTCCAAACTGGTGCGTCACCGCGACCCCTACGCCGGATCGCTGCGTTTTCACCTGGGCCTGGACACCCCGAATGATCCAGGCTGCTATATCAACGTTGACGGCCAGAACTACGCCTGGCGTGACGGCGAGGCGGTGATGTTTGACGAAACCTTTATCCATTACGCCGAAAACACTACCGATAAAAATCGCATCATCCTGTTCTGCGATGTCGAGCGTCCGATGCAGTATCGCTGGGCCAGTGCCTTCAATCAGTGGTTCAGCCGCACAGTGATGGCATCCGCCAGTTCGCCTAACGATGCCAGTGACAAAACCGGCGCCCTGAACCGCGCATTTACCCGGTTATACAAGATTCGCCTGCGCGGCAAAGAGCTGAAAAAGCGCAATCGCACGCGTTACTACGTAGAAAAATGGTTGGTGTTCGGCGGGTTGCTGGGTGTGTTTTTGTTGGTCTAGCCTTGTAGCCGCTACGAGGCACGAAGCTGCGAAGGGCTGCGTAGCGGGCCCGCACTTTTAAACTCCTGTGGCCCTTAATGCAGCCTCGCACCTCGTCAGCCGCTACACCACCAGCGGCGGCAAGGTGCCCAGCAATGACACGGCGGCGACTGCCGCCAAGCCAAACAGCCATTCCAATGCAACGCTTCTGCGCAACAGGGTGAAGCGGCCCGCACGACTCATCAGCAGATTGAACAGCGCCAGCAGCAACATCACCCCCACCAGGGTCACCTTGATCAACAGAATCAGGGCGAAGCCTTCAAACAAAGGTGAAGGCCAGAGCGCACCGGTCAGCACGCGGGTATTGATCAGCCCGGTAAGAATAATCCCGGCGACCAACATAAACCCCAGATTGCTGAAGCGCTGCAACACAGCGCCCACGTCCTGACCGACAGGCCGCACAAGGATAAGCTGCAACCCCAACAGACCACCGATCCAGGCCCCCACACACGCCAGATGCACCCACTGGTTAAGCATCAGCAATTGCCCACGCCAGCCATCCAGCATCGCGCCGTGACCCACCGGAGCCAACGTGCCCAACAACAGAAAACCCAGCAACCAGATAAGGTTAAATCCGCTACGGGCATACAAGGCGAGCAACAACAGCACGCAAAACAGCAGATGAAAAGCCCACACCTGGCCGAAAAAGGTACTGCCCAACACCAGCCACAACGTCGCCGGGGCCAGGGTTTCAGGCCAGCTTCCTGCCATCGAGTGGGTGGTCAACAGTAACCAGGCAAGGCCGCTGGCCAGCGCCACCCAGGCCAGCACCCGATTGACCTTAAGCAATTGGCCATCAATGTCGAAGGATGGCCATGCCCCGCGCAACAGAGGCCTGAATGCACAGGCTCCGAAGATCAGCAACACCACACTGAAATGCACAAACCGGCAGATCACCATTGCACTGAGCATCAACTCAGTTGCTCACCGTAAAGCTGTAATCGCCGGCACTTTTGTGGGTATCGACAGACACGGCGTTCCATTTGACGTTATAGGTACCCGCCGGCAACGGCTGTGCCGGTGTCACAATCAGGGTTTTCTTGTTGCCGGGTTCGGTCTTGATGCTGCTCACCGGCACCGGCGCCTGGTCATGGCTGATCACAACCTGGGTAAACGCCTGCTCCACGCCTTCACTGAACACCAGGCGCAGTTCGTTGACGCTGTTCACCGTGCTGTCGGCGGCGGGGGTCGCCTGCTCCAGATGGGCATGGGCAAACGCTGCGCCGGCCCCGGTCATCAGTGTCAGTAACGCAGCCGTATTAAGAACTTTCTTCAAAAAAGCAGCAGCCATTGCACAGTACCTTGAGAGTGAAATACACGGTCATAATACTCGCCTAAACTGATTTGAAGGGCGAGCGCAGACAACACAAACACAACGTCTCCCCCGCAAGGATTCCGGTATGCCCACCCGCCTCAGCTTTATTTGTCATGCCCGCACAGAAGCCCAGCGTCTGGGCCGTTTTGCACTGGATGAGGCGGCTGACCCGAAAGGCCTGCTGTTGGCCGCCGAATTGAGTGCCAGGCTGAAAAAGCCGGTACGCATACTCTGCGCGCCCGAAACCCGCACCCTGCAAACCGCGCAGGCACTGGGTGGCGAAATCGAGATTGTCCCGGCCCTGGGCGACTACGATATCGGCGACTGGCAGGGCCAGCGCCTGTCAGACCTGCAACAAAGCATGCCCCAGGCGCTAGCCAACTGGATCAGCAACCCCGATGCCGCGCCCCATGGCGGTGAGTCGATACAGGCCCTGTGCCTGCGGGTCAGCGCCTGGCTCGACGAGTTTCGCGAAGAGGGTCATTTTGCCGTGGTGACTCATCCTTTTGTGATCCGTGCTGCCATATTGCACGCCCTGGCAGCGAGCACTGCCTCCTTCAACCTGATTGACGTAGAGCCACTGGCGGTGGTCGACCTGCGCTTCAACGAGCGCTGGCGCTTGCGGGTGTAATTCACTCCTCCAGCGTCAGCCCGCCAGGAGGCAATGGCAGCGCAGTTTTGTAGCGCACCTGTTTGAGGGCGAAGCTGGAGCGGATATTGGCCACGCCGGGCACCTTGGTCAAAAAGTCCATCATGAAACGCTCCAGCGCCTGAATGCTGGGCACCAGCACCCGGATCAGGTAATCCGGGTCGCCGGCCATCAAGTAGCACTCCATGACTTCATGGCGATCGGATATCGCCGCTTCAAAATGCTGCAGGGCTTCCTCGACCTGTTTTTCCAGGCTCACATGGATAAACACATTGACATGCAGCCCCAGCATATCGGCGTCGAGCAGGGTCACCTGCTCGCGGATCAGGCCGCGCTCTTCCATGGCCTTGACCCGGTTGAAACAGGGCGTCGGCGACAGGTTGACCGATCGCGCAAGGTCCGCATTGGTGATGCGCGCATTCTGCTGAAGGCTATTGAGAATCCCGATATCAGTTCGATCTAGCTTGCGCATGAGACAAAAGCACCTGTTTTTTATGTTTATGCAGAATTCTTATCCTTAAACGCTGCAAAGCACAATGAACTACAGAGAAATATTCTTCGGCGTCAGGAATATGATTGTTGTAGGACAAGATCTTGGTTTTTATCAGACAGATCTTCGACAGTACTACCTAGCTCCCGCGCCTATAAACACGACAAGATCGAGCGTAGAGAAAGCCATGAATGAATATGCACCGCTGCGCCTGCACGTTCCCGAACCGTCCGGCCGCCCAGGCTGCAAGACCGACTTCAGCTACCTGCGCCTGACCGATGCCGGTCTGGTGCGCAAACCCCCGATCGATGTGGAACCTGCCGACACCGCAGACTTGGCCAAAGGCCTGATCCGTGTACTCGACGACAAGGGCCAGGCCCTTGGCCCGTGGGCCGAAGGCGTATCGAGCGAAGTGTTGCGCGAAGGCATGCGCGCCATGCTCAAGACGCGCATTTTCGACACCCGCATGGTGGTCGCCCAGCGCCAGAAAAAAATGTCGTTCTATATGCAAAGCCTGGGCGAAGAAGCCATCGGCAGCGCCCAGGCCCTGGCCTTGAACATCGACGACATGTGCTTCCCCACCTACCGCCAGCAAAGCATCCTGATGGCTCGTGATGTGCCGCTGGTCGACCTGATCTGCCAATTGCTGTCCAACGAACGCGACCCGCTTAAGGGTCGGCAGTTGCCGATCATGTACTCGGTGCGCGACTACGGCTTTTTCAGTATTTCCGGCAACCTCGCCACCCAATTCGTACAGGCGGTTGGTTGGGGCATGGCCTCGGCCATCAAGGGCGACACCAAAATCGCCTCGGCCTGGATCGGTGACGGCGCCACCGCCGAATCGGACTTCCACACTGCCCTCACCTTTGCCCACGTTTACCGCGCCCCGGTGATCCTCAACGTGGTCAACAACCAATGGGCCATTTCGACCTTCCAGGCCATTGCCGGTGGCGAGTCCACCACCTTCGCCGGGCGCGGCGTGGGCTGCGGTATTGCTTCGCTGCGGGTCGACGGCAACGACTTTATCGCCGTTTACGCCGCCTCGGCCTGGGCCGCAGAGCGCGCGCGCCGCAACCTGGGCCCGACCCTGATCGAATGGGTCACTTATCGTGCTGGCCCGCACTCCACATCCGACGACCCGTCCAAGTATCGTCCGGCCGATGACTGGAGCCACTTCCCGCTGGGCGATCCGATCCTTCGTCTCAAGCAGCACCTGATTGCCACCGGCAACTGGTCGGAAGAAGAGCACGCAGCTGTCAGTGCCGAGCTGGAAGCGGAAATCATTGGCGCGCAAAAGGAAGCCGAGCGTTTCGGCACCCTGGCAGGCGGGCAGATACCCAGTGCCGCGAGCATGTTCGAAGACGTGTACAAGGAAATGCCCGAGCATTTGCGCCGGCAACGCCAGGAATTGGGGTTATAACCAGATGAACGACAACAATAAAATTCAGATGGAGAACGCCGTGAGTACCAGCACCATGACGATGATCCAGGCCCTGCGCTCGGCCATGGATGTGATGCTCGAGCGCGACGATAACGTGGTGGTGTTTGGCCAGGACGTGGGCTACTTCGGCGGTGTGTTTCGCTGCACCGAAGGCCTGCAGGCCAAGTACGGCAGTTCGCGAGTGTTCGACGCACCGATCTCGGAAAGTGGCATCGTCGGTACCGCCGTGGGCATGGGTGCCTACGGCCTGCGCCCGGTTGCCGAAATCCAGTTTGCCGACTATTTCTACCCGGCGTCCGACCAGATTGTTTCTGAAGCGGCGCGCCTGCGTTACCGCTCTGCCGGCGAGTTTATCGCGCCAATGACCATCCGCATGCCCTGCGGCGGCGGGATTTACGGTGGCCAGACCCACAGCCAGAGCCCCGAGGCCATGTTTACCCAGGTCTGCGGCCTGCGTACCGTGATGCCATCCAACCCCTACGACGCCAAGGGCCTGCTGATTGCCGCCATCGAGAACGATGACCCGGTGATCTTCCTCGAGCCAAAACGCCTGTACAACGGCCCGTTCGACGGCCACCACGACCGTCCGGTAACCCCCTGGATGAAGCACCCGGCCAGCGCCGTGCCCGACGGTTACTACACGGTCCCGCTGGACTGCGCCGCCATCGTGCGGCCCGGTACTGAAGTCACCATCCTGACCTACGGCACCACCGTTTATGTGGCCCAGGCCGCCGCCGAAGAAACCGGCATCGACGCTGAAGTCATCGACTTGCGCAGCCTCTGGCCGCTGGACCTGGACGCCATTGTCACCTCTGTAAAAAAGACCCGCCGTTGCGTTGTTGTTCACGAAGCCACCCGTACCTGCGGGTTTGGCGCCGAGCTGATCGCACTGGTTCAAGAGCACTGCTTCCACTACCTGGAAGCGCCGATCGAGCGCGTAACCGGCTGGGATACCCCCTATCCCCATGCCCAGGAGTGGGCCTATTTCCCCGGCCCGGCGCGAGTGGGTGCTGCACTACAACGGGTTATGGAGGTCTGAATGGGTACGCACGTTATCAAGATGCCGGACATTGGCGAAGGCATTGCGCAAGTAGAACTGGTGGAATGGTTTGTCAAAGTCGGTGACATGGTCAGCGAAGACCAGGTGGTCGCCGATGTGATGACCGACAAGGCCACGGTAGACATCCCCTCCCCCGTGGCCGGCAGGGTCCTGGCCCTGGGTGGCCAGCCTGGCGAAGTCATGGCCGTGGGCAGCGAACTGATCCGCATCGAAGTCGAAGGCGCCGGCAACCTGCGTGAAAGTGCGCAAGCTGGCCCTGCAGCGGAACCTGTGGTCGCCGTAGTAAAAGCCGCCCCTCAAGCTCGGGTAGAAGTGGCCGTGGTGGCCGCCCCACCGATCAAGGCGGCGCCGGCACAACGATCGGCGCCTGTGGCCCGTGAAGCCAACGAGCGCCCGCTGGCCTCCCCGGCCGTGCGCAAGCGCGCCTGGGATAGCGGTATCGAGTTGCGCTTTGTGGTTGGCAGCGGCCCGGCGGGCCGTGTCCTGCATGACGACCTGGATGCGTACCTGGCCCGCGACACCGCAACCAGCGTGGCACCGGCCAGCGGTTACGCCAGGCGCAACGACGAGCAACAGATCCCGGTGATCGGCCTGCGCCGCAAGATCGCCCAACGCATGCAGGACGCCAAGCGCCGTGCCGCACACTTCAGCTATGTCGAGGAAGTGGACGTCACCGCCCTGGAAGAACTGCGTGCCCAGCTCAACCAAAAATGGGGGGACAGCCGCGGCAAACTGACCCTGTTGCCGTTTCTACTGCGGGCCATGGTCGTGGCCTTGCGCGACTTCCCGCAGATCAACGTGCGCTACGACGACGAAGCGCAAATCATCACCCGCTTTGGCGCCGCCCATATCGGCGTCGCCGCGCAAAGCGACGGTGGTTTGATGGTGCCTGTGGTGCGCCATGCCGAGACCCTCAACCTGTGGGGCGCCGCCGATGAAATCGCCCGCCTGGCCAACGCCGTACGCACCGGCAAGGCTACCCGCGAGGAACTCACCGGCTCGACCATCACCCTGACCAGCCTGGGAGCCTTGGGCGGAATTGTCAGCACACCGGTGGTCAACCTGCCCGAAGTGGCGATCATTGGCGTCAACCGCATCGTCGAGCGCCCGGTGGTGGTCAAAGGCCAGATCGTGGTGCGCAAAATGATGAACCTCTCCAGCTCCTTCGACCATCGTGTGGTCGACGGCATGGACGCGGCGCAATTTATCCAGGCCATGCGTGGCTTGCTCGAACAACCTGCCACCCTGTTTGTGGAGTGAACATGCAGCCAACCCAACACACCACGCTGCTGATTATCGGCGGCGGCCCCGGCGGCTATGTGGCGGCGATCCGCGCCGGCCAGCTGGGCATTCCGACGGTCCTGATCGAAGGCCAGTCGCTGGGCGGTACCTGCCTGAACGTCGGCTGCATCCCGTCCAAGGCCCTGATCCACGTTGCCGAACAGTTCCATGCCACCCAGCGCTACAGCACCGGTACTTCACCGCTGGGGATCAAGACCCAGGCCCCGACCCTGGACATCGGCCAGAGCGTGCAATGGAAAAACACCATTGTTGATCGTCTGACCAGCGGCGTCGGCGCTCTGCTGAAAAAGAACAACGTCAAGGTCATTCACGGCTGGGCCAAAATCCTCGACGGCAAGGCGGTTGAAGTCGGCGGCCAGCGCATCGAATGCGAACATCTGTTGCTGGCCACCGGCTCGCAAACGGTCGACCTGCCGATCCTGCCCATAGGCGGGGCGATCATTTCGTCCACCGAAGCCCTGCAGCCCACCGCCATTCCCCGGCGCCTGACCGTGGTTGGCGCTGGCTATATCGGCCTGGAACTGGGGATCGCCTACCGCAAGCTGGGGGCCGAAGTCACGGTGGTTGAAGCCCGTGACCGTATCCTGCCAACTTACGACAAAGACCTGACCTTGCCCGTGGCAGAATCCCTCAAGGCACTGGGGATTACCCTGTATCTGGAGCACAGCGTCGAAGGTTTCCAGGCCAGCAGCAAAACCCTGTCGATGCGTGACCGCATGGGCCAGAGCCAGACCCTGGAAACCGATCAGGTACTGGTGGCGGTGGGTCGTCGGCCGCGTACACAAGGCTTCAACCTTGAAGCGCTGGCGCTGACCATGAACGGCCCGGCGATTCGCGTCGACAACCGTTGCCACACCAGCATGCGCAATGTCTGGGCGATTGGTGACCTGACCGGCGAGCCGATGCTGGCCCACCGGGCCATGGCCCAGGGTGAGATGGTTGCCGAAATCATTGCCGGCAAACAGCGTGAGTTCAGCCCTGCGGCGATTGCCGCGGTGTGTTTTACCGATCCCGAAATCGTCGTGGTGGGCAAAACCCCGGTTGAGGCGCAAGAGGCCGGTCTGGACTGCATCAGCGCCAGCTTTCCGTTCTCTGCCAATGGCCGGGCCATGACCCTGGAAGCCAAAACCGGCTTTGTGCGGGTTGTGGCGCGACGTGACAACCACCTGATTGTCGGTTGGCAAGCCGTAGGCGCGGGTGTTTCGGAGTTGTCGACGGCCTTTGGCCAGTCATTGGAAATGGGCGCCTGCCTGGAAGACATCGCCGGCACCATCCACGCGCACCCGACCCTGGGCGAAGCCGTCCAGGAAGCCGCGTTGCGTGCGCTGGGGCATGCGTTGCACCTGTAATCCCCCCCTTACTGTGGGAGCGGGCTTGCTCGCGATGCAGGCGACGCGGTTTATCTGATAGACCGAGTGGCTGCTATCGCGAGCAAGCCCGCTCCCACAGCAAGTCAGGCCCTGCGCAATCCAACACTGGGCGTAATGGCTCAACACCAGTAGAATCGCGCTCTTTTTTCCAGGGCGCTCGCCATGACCTCTCTTAAAACCCCGCTCGAAGCCGAGTCCCAAACCAGCGAGCTGGTCTTAGGTCTTGAAGACCGTCCCAAGCCGTGGATCGCCTTTCTGGCCGCCCTGCAGCACCTGCTGGCCATTATTGTGCCGATCGTCACCCCCGGCCTGCTGATCTGCCAGGCCCTGGGTGTGTCCAGCCGTGATACCAACCTGATTGTCTCCATGTCGCTGGTGATCTCCGGTATCGCTACCTTTGTTCAGTGCAAACGCTTTGGCCCCTTTGGCGCCGGACTGCTGATCGTCCAGGGCACCAGTTTCAACTTTGTCGGCCCGCTGATTGCCGGCGGCGCACTGATGGTCAAGCAAGGCACGCCGGTTGAAGGCGTGATGGCGGCGATCTTTGGCGTGGTGATTGCCGGCTCGTTTGTCGAAATGGGTATCTCGCGCATCCTGCCTTTTGTAAAACGCATGATCACCCCGCTGGTCACCGGCATCGTGGTGCTGATGATCGGCCTGACCCTGATCAAGGTCGGCCTGATCAGCATGGGCGGCGGCTTCACGGCCATGGGCAACGGTACCTTCGCCAACGGCGAAAACCTGATGCTCTCGGGTGTGGTGCTGGCCATTATCGTGATCCTTAACCGTATTCCGCTGGTGTGGATGCGCAGTTGCGCCATTGTTATCGCCCTGGCCGTGGGCTACGCCCTGGCAGGCTACCTGGGCCGCCTGGACTTCACCGGCATGCACCAGGCCGAGCTGTTCCAGGTGCCAATGCCCTTGCATTTCGGCCTGGGGTTTTCCTGGGCGCTGTTTATTCCCATGCTGGTGATCTACCTGGTCACGTCGCTGGAAGCCATCGGTGACGTCACGGCCACCAGCAAGGTGTCGCGCCAGCCGGTTGAAGGCCCGGTGTGGATGCAGCGCATCAAGGGCGGTGTGCTGGTCAACGGCGCCAACTCGTTTCTGGCGGGTATCTTCAACACCTTCCCGAGTTCGGTGTTTGCCCAGAACAACGGTGTCATCCAGCTCACCGGTATCGCCAGCCGCCATATCGGTGTGTGGATTGCCGGCATGCTGATCCTGCTGGGCCTGTTCCCCAGCGTTGCCGGTGCGATTCAGGCAGTGCCTGAGCCGGTACTGGGCGGTGCGGCCATGGTGATGTTCGGCGCCGTTGCCGCATCGGGCATCAATATTCTGGCCAGCATTACCCTGGACCGCCGCGCCCTGCTGATCATTGCCGTGTCCCTGGCGCTGGGCCTGGGCGTATCGCAAGTGCCTGAGTTCCTGGCGCATATGCCTGCAGCTCTGCGTAACGTACTGGAGTCAGGTGTGGCTACAGGCGGTATCTGTGCCCTGCTGTTGAACTGGTTCCTGCCGGAAACAGAGAAAAAACCGACGTTGTAAGCGACACGGCCAGGCAGGAGTGCCTTTTGCCCTCCTGCTTGTGCTTACAAAAACGGGTCGTTATTCACCGCCCATCTTTCCCAATTTCTTCATTTGGCCTACTATTTTTTCAAACCCTTAATGCCTGACATAGGCGATGTTTATGAACACATACGGTGAGCGACTCAAACATGAGCGTTTGCGCCTGAAACTGACACAGGCACAACTGGCGGATGCGGGGGGTGTAGGGCGCCATGCACAAAGCTACTATGAGCGCGATATCACCTTGCCCCGCGCCGACTATCTGGCGGCCATTACTCTGCTCGGTATTGATGTGGTGTTCATCATCACTGGCAAGCACACCCTGCCTGTTTACGAGGAAATCAGTTGTGACCGAACCCGGCACCCGGCATCAAAAAGCACTTGATCGCTTTCTCAGTGACCACCCTGAACTGGTCGTGGCGCTTGAGACATTGAACCCATTGGCCGCCCGCGCTATCGGCCAATCGATAAAGGAATATCGCCAGGAACGCTTGAACGAAGCCTTTGAGGCCGAGGCTGAGCGTCTGGGTTTTTTCGCCTGGGAGCTGACCCTGCAATTGACCAGCGCCAGCCCGCAAGAATTCGAGGCCCAGCGCCTTGAAGTGCATCGCGAAGTGGCGCAAATGGCCGGCATGGAATGGGTTGAATACTGCGAACTGCATGGCCCGCTCCGTAGCAGTTGACGAGCCGTGCGAGGCTACGGCAGCCAGATACTCGAACATACCTTCTGCAACAACGCCTTGTTGTGACTGAACACAATCATCCCCAGCTCCCGACGCCTGGTCTCTTCGAGCAAGACTTGCCACACCTGCGCCTGTACATGCGCATCCAGTTGCGCCGTCACTTCATCGGCAATCAGGTAGCGGGTGCGCGGATCCAGCGCCCTGAGCAAAGCGATACGCGCCAGTTCTCCGCCAGACAACTCGTCCGGGCGACGGGCCAACCACCCGGGATTCACCGCCAGGCGTGCCAGCCAGGCGGCATCTGGCGACCAGGCATCACGCAGGCTCTCGCCCGTTGTGCGATAAGGGTTGAAGGTCTGTTCAGGATGCTGCGGCACCAGCTGCACCGGGCAATAGCCCTTTTTCGCAAGCGCTTTGCCATCCACGGTGATGCTGCCCGAGGTTGCTGACTGCCATTGCGCCAGCACCCGGCCCAGGGTGGTTTTGCCATAACCGCTGGGCGCCGAGATGCCCTGACGCTCTCCCGGCCGCACCTGAAACGACACACAGTCCCAGAGCTGCCGGCCATCCTGGACAATGCTTAATTGCTGGACCTCAAGCATATTCCGGCACCCGCCGGGCAAAAAACTGTTGTTCCGGCAAGGCTGCCCACAACGACTGCAACCAGGGGCTGCCGCCGTTTTCACGCAGTTCCAGGGCACTCAGGGTTTCGTGCAGCTCGCCCTGATGCAACACAGCGATCCTGTCGGCAAAGCGCGCCGCCAGGGCCAGATCATGGGTCACCCACAAAATCCCCCGACCTTGCAGGCAAAAGCCCTTGAGATGGGTCAACAGTTGGCAGGCATGTTCGTCATCCAGCCATGAGGTGATCTCGTCCGCGAGGATATAACGCGCAGGAGTCAAGGCCGCGCAACTGGCCAGAACGCGCTTGGCCATGCCCCCTGACAACATGCGCGGGAATTCGTCCACCAGTTCTGGCTTGAGGTTGTAGTGCGTGAGCTGCTCGGCCACATCGCCAAGCCCCAGCCTGACCCCGCTCAAGTGCGCAGCACGCTGCAATTGCGGCCCGACCTTGATCAGCGGGTTCAGGGCGTTGACACCCTGGGGTACATAGCACAGGGCTTTGCCCCGCTGATTGACCTTGCCGGCCTCCCCCAACACCTGCCCGTCGAGCACTATTTCGCCGCGACAACGCATGTTTTCAGGGAGCAAGCCCAAGGCACTTTGCAGCAGCAGGCTTTTGCCTTCGCCGCTGGAGCCCACCAGCGCCGTCAATTCTCCAGGGCGTACTTCAAGGGAGATATTGCTCAGCAGCGGATGCCAGGTTTTATGGCCCAACCAATGATAGTGCGCAACGTCGATCGCAAACCGGTCGAATTTCAGCATCAGGTAATCCTTATCCAGAGCTGCTGCAATGCCCGTGCAAACTGGTCAAAAACCAGTACCAGGCCCACCAGAATCAAACCCGGAAAAAACGCCAGCCACCAGGCACCACTGCTCAAATACCTTAGCGCATCGGCCAGCAACAGGCCCAATGACGGATCATGGGGCGCCAGGCCGAAGCCCAGGAAACTCAACGCCGCCGAATGCAGAACTGCGTGGGGGAACATCAACAGGGTACCGACGATCCACTGCGGCATCAGCAACGGCAACAAGTGATGACGCCAGCGATAGAAGCTGCTGTTGCCCAGGCGATGGGAGAGCATCACAAAATCGGTCTCGCGGATACGCAGGATCTCGCCGCGCAGGATCAGGGCCAGGCGTGGCCAGTGGGTCAGCGCCACGGCCAGGATGACCCCCTGCTTGCCACCGCCCAAGGTGAAGCAAATCAATACCAGCAGCAACAAATGCGGCAGCGCCAGCATGCTGTCGATCAGCCCGCGAATCAGGTAATCCAGGGTTTTGTTCAGCGCACACAGACTGGCGGCCAGCATCGCCAGAAAACCGCTGCTGAACGCTGCGGTCAGGCCGATCTGCAGGCTGGTGGTCATCCCCTGAAAACACCGCAGCCACAGATCACGGCCCAGGCTGTCAGTGCCAAACCAGTACTCGGCAGACGGTGGCAGGCGCCGTGCCAGCAGATCCATGGAGACATCAATATTGATGATTGAGATACCGTAGGCGATCAACCCCAGCAGCATCAGCAACGAGAGGCAGAGCCTTAGCAAGGCGCGATTGGGGTTGTAGGTCATACCTGGCGCGCCGCCCCGCGGTTAAGGCGCAGTAACAGCGCGTTGGCAATGCTGTTGCCGGTGAATACCAGCACCGCACAGAACATCACGATCCCCATCAACAATGGAATATCGCCGCGTAATCCGGCATCGATCGTGGCCTGCCCCAGGCCTGGATAAGCGAACACTTTTTCAGCCAGCAACGAACCGCCGATCAACTCCCCCACCGAAGCAAATTGCAGGCACAAGGCCGGGGTGATGGCATGGCGCAGGATATGAAAGTTGATCAGCGGCCAGCCTTTGTCGCCCTGGGCATGGGCGAAACGAATAAATTCGCTGTTCATCACTTCAGCCACCCGCGAGCGGGTATGCAGGGCGATATTGCCCACGCCCAGTACACCCAGGGCCAGCATGGGCAGGATCAAGTGTCGCAACTTGTCGCCCCAGGTTGCGGTTTCGGCATTGCTGCCGGGGGTCCAGGCGCAGCAGATCGGCGCCCAGTTGAGCGTCACGGCAAACAGTGACAGCAACAGCAGGCCAATCCAGAACGTCGGCATGGATGCCAGCACATAGGACAGCGTCGAAATAAGGCGATCAGGCCAACGGTTCAAATAACGCCCGGCCGTCAGCCCCATGGCCAGGCCGACGATGCCGGAAAACAGCCAGGCCGAAAACAGCAGTGCAAAGGAGGTGGCAAACCGCTCTCCAATCACCTGCGAGACCGGCGCGTTATAGAGCATTGAATAACCGAAATCGCCTTGCAGCATTTGCCCGAACCAGCGCAAAAAGCGCTCCCATAACGGCAGATCGAGCCCCCAGCGCGCCGCAATCAATGGATATTGCTCGGGCGGTACGTGCAACAGATCGTTACCTATATAGGCCCGGATCGGGTCTACCGGAGAAAAACTGAGCAAGGCAAAGGTGCCCGCTGCCGTTACCAGCAGCAGGCCCAGCAAACGCAGCACAAACAGCGATAGGCCGCGGATCACCGGCAGGTCCACTTCCAGTGATCAACGCTGTTGAGCAGCGACCAGGAACCGTGGATTTCCGGGGCGCCCTTACCCAGATCGATGCACTCATCGGTGAGGTAAGTGTGCTGAACATTGAGCAACCAGGCCCAGGCGGCATCTCCTTTAACGCCGACGCCGGTTTTGCCGTCCCACTCCACTTGCTGCCAGAACGGCACCGCCTGCTGCCAGGTCGGCGCATCGAGGGCTTGCTGCAGATGCTGATCGACAACCGGGTTCTGGTAATAACCGGGGTTGTAGTATTCCACGCCTGCCGCCTTGCTGCTGTAGTGATGGTAAAGCTCCATCGGGTCGAGGCTGCCCCAGCCAAACAGGGTCGGGTTGGCGTGCATGTTGCGCTCAACGGTTTCCCAACTGCCGGACTTCAGGTCTACGTCGATGCCCACGGGCTTGAGCATTGAGCGCACGGCCTGGGCCAGATCCCGGCGAGTGGCATCGCCACTGGCGTACCACAGGGTGATTTTGGCCGGCAGGCCGTTTTTTTCACGGATGCCATGGGCGTTTTCAATCCAGCCTGCGTCTTCCAGTATCTGCCGGGCTTTGTCGGTATCGCCATCCTTGAACAGCGCATCCGGGTTATCCCACGGTAAACCCTGCACGCCGGTGTAGGCCGGGATCGCGTGGCCTTCGAGAATCTGATCGGCAAGCAGTTGGCGATTGATGGCGTAGTTGATGGCTTTGCGGATGGCCACATCAGCCGTCACATCATTGCCAATCGGGTAGCCCTGGGCATCTTTTTTACCGGACGCGAGGGTTGGCATCACGATGCCACGGTTTTCCACACTGGGGCGAACCCACAGTTTCATGCCCGCGGCAGGCGTCACGGCCAGCGCAGGGGCGATGCGCACAATACCCAGCTGCTTGCTTTGGGCGGCAGCGAAAGCGCTGTCTTCATCCAGGAACACAAACACCAGTTTGTTGAAATCGTTCTTCTGCCCTGCGTAGTACGGGTTGGCCTCAACGATCAACTGCTGACCCGGCTGGTAGCTGACCAACCGATAAGGCCCGGCGCCAATCGGTTTTTGCGCGTAGGTTTTGGCGTCGTATTGGTCTGCCGAGACAATCCCCAGCGAACCGAGCACATTGACGAACGTGCTTTGCGGCGCCTTGAGCTCAATACGCACCGTGAGCGGATCAACCGCCTCGGCCTTGAGGAAGTTGCCCATGTCAACCTTGCCACCACTGGCCGCCGCATTGTTGTAGGTGTAAGCCACGTCCTTGGCGGTCAGTGGCGAGCCGTCGGAGAACTTGAGGTCGGGCTTGAGCTTGAGGGTCCAGGTCTTGCCATCCGCGCTAGCCTGATAATCGCTGAGGAGAAAACCGCTCCAGGACAAATCTTCGTTTTGCTTGAGCAAAGGGCTGTGCAACAGCAGATAACTGCCGTGGCTCCAGCCCAGCATTGGATCAAAGCCTTCGGTCGGCTCATCACCAATGGCCAGTTGCAGGGTGCGATCCTGCGCTGAGACAACAGGCGCTGCCAACACACTCAACAAGGCCGCAGCCACCAGGGTGTTACGCATCCATGCGGGTTTTGACATCTATCCTCCTGATATGAAATGGCCTCGCCCAAACGGGCCGTACGCAGGTTATCGCGCCCCACAGTAATAGCAGGCTGATTTTAAATAGCCAGTTATGCATCTGATTTTTTAGGGGTTTTCCAGGCGATACGTCTTACCTTGTAACAATTGCCACAGGTCAGGTTCCCCGGGCATGACTGTGCTATACCAATGGGTACGCTTATTCAGTCACGCCATACAGACACAGCTGACAGAGGTTCGCATGTTCAAAGGATTAGCCGGTCACCTCACAGAAAAAAACGTTCACTCGATCAACACCTTGCCGTCCAACAATATCGAATTGTTCGACTGCTATGCCGGTTTGATCCTGGGCCACCTGTACGGTAACTTCCCCTTGCCCATCACCCTGACTGCCGAGCGCTTTATCGACTACAAAGGCCTGGCGGACAGCAACCGCGAGGCGCTGGAAAAAGAAGAGAACCTGTTCCTGGCCACGGTCAAATGGCTGGCGGATATTGGCTACATCCACTTCGACGGCATGTCGGGCGTAGCCTTTTACGAAGTGGTTCTGACCAACAGCGGGCTGCTGATCCTGCGCGCTTACCCGGAAGGCACCGACACTGCGCCGACCCTGGGCGAAAAACTGGCGCAGTGCGTCAACAACGAAAACACCGCCGATATGAGAGCGCTGGTAACCCAGGCACTGAGTCTGGGCGTGCGCATGATCAGCCCGATGAGTCGGTCGGGGATTTAAGCCAGGCCCATCAATGCACTTGGCCATGAACGCTCACCGTGACCAAGTGCATTTAAACAGCCATTATCCTCCACTCACTACCCGCCGCCCTCCCACCCGCCACCCCAGCTGAATCCCGGCTGCCGCGATTAAAATTGCCGCCACGCCCACCCATTGCAGCGGTTCCAGGCGATGACCAAAGGCAAACCAGTCCACAAATATCGCGGCAATGGGGTAGATAAAGCTCAGTGCTCCGATCAATGCCGTGGGCAGTTTCTGGATTGCTCCGTAGAGCAGTACATACATCAAGCCGGTATGGACTACGCCAAGCGTCAGTAAGGCGCCCCACGCCTGTGCGCCAGCAGGCAGCTCAGTGACGTTGGCCAGGGGTGCCAGCAGCAGTGCGCCGGTGCTGACCTGGATCAGCGCGATCAGGTGCGGGGGGATCCCGCGCAGGCGTTTGATGATCAGCACGGCCACGGCGTACATCAAGGCCGCACTCAGCGCCAGGGCAATCCCCAGCAAGTACTCACTGCCGCTCTCCCCTTGCCCGTGGTGGGCGCTGACGATCGCCAACATGCCCACAAACGACACCGCCAGCCAGGCCAGTTTGTGCAGGGTTATTCTTTCACCAAGGAACAACGCTGCCAGACCGAGCAGGATAAACGGCTGAACGTTGTAGACCGCCGTACCAATGGCGATTGAGGCCCTGGAGTAGGACGCGAACAACAACACCCAGTTGGCAACGATGGCCACGCCGCTCAAAACAATCAGCGCAAAGGTAGTGCGGTTCAGCAGACCGCGGCGTAAAAAACCCATCCGCGCACAGATCAGCAGCAACGTCACCGCGCCAAACACACAGCGCCAGAACACCACATCCAGCACTGCTTGCCCGCTTAGCAGGACAAGCCAGCCAATGGTGCCGGAGATAAGCATGGCAGCGACCATTTCCAGCGAACCGCGTTGCGTGGTTTTGTCCATATTTGCCTCCCTCAAAGTAGGAAACAGTATGGCAATCGCGATTCATGCAGCGCCATAATCCAGAAAAGGCAATTCGTCATTTTTGCCTTTAGTGTTAAGGCATTCTGCCAATTTGGCCTAAGGAGCAAAGATGAGCGACGAGATAGATCAGCTGTTGATCAGCGCACTGATGCAAGACTCACGCAGCTCCCTGAAAACACTGGCCAGCCTCAGCGGCCTGTCGTCACCCAGCGTCGCCGAGCGCATTCGCAAGCTCGAAGAGCGCGAAGTGATCAAGGGTTACACCGTGGAAGTCGATCCCAAAGCCTTTGGCTATCAACTCCAGGCCATCATCCGCATTCGACCGCTACCGGGGCAGTTGCAGGAAGTGGAGCGTCAGATCCAGAACATCCCCCAGTTCACCGAGTGCGACAAGGTGACGGGCGATGACTGTTTTATTGCCCGTCTGCATGTGCGTTCAATCGAGCAATTGGACAGCCTGCTTGATGGCCTCAATGCTTACGCCGAAACCAATACGTCGATCATCAAAAAAAGCCCGGTCAAACGCCGGTTGCCGCCCATGGCCTGAGTGCGCCCCTCCCTAAGCATGGGCCTGAACCACCCACTTCACTTTCGCCAGGCCCTCACGCAGGGCCGTCATGCCCACCGAGCCCAGCGCCAGCCTTATCGCATGGGGCACATGGGCCGAAGTTGCAAAGGGCTGCGCGGTCGACACCGAGACCTGCTCACGCGCCAACGCCGCAACAACCTGGTCCGCCCGGGCGTCCTCTGACAGAGGCAACCAGACAAAGTAGGACGAAGGATGGCGGATCCTGTGCAACCCCGCCAACTGCTCATCAGCAATGAGCTGCCTTGCCTGTGCGTCTTTGCGCTTTTGCGACTCCAGCCGGGTCACGGTGCCATCGTCGAGCCAGGCACTGGTGATAGCGGTCATCACACCGGGAGCATTCCAGGCAGTCACTCGGATTATCCGCTCAAGGACACTGACCTTTTCTGCGGGCGCGACGATAAAGCCCACGCGTAAACCCGCTGCGACACTTTTGGAAAACCCAGACACGTAAACGGTTCTTTCCGGCGCCAAGTCAGCCAAAGACGTCGGCGGGTTATCGACCAGAAAAGCGTAGGCCGCATCTTCGATGATATGCAGATCATGTGCCCGGGCGATCGCGACCAAGTGTTGGCGCTGCTCCAGGCTCATCACCCACCCCAACGGATTGTGCAACGTCGGCATGCTGTAGACAGCACGCACAGAGCGACGGCGACACAGCCTGGCGAGGGCATCCAGATCCGGCCCGCTTTCCGTGCTCGGGATGGGCAGCAATTCAAGGTGCAGGGCCAGCGCCAGTGCCTTGAAACCCGGGTAGGTCAAGGCGTCCACCGCGATCACGTCACCAGGCTGGAGCAGTGCCATCAGCACCACGCTCAACCCGTGTTGTGCGCCGTTGACGATCAACACCTGTTCGGCGGGCACATTCAACCCGCTCCTGCCCAGGTGCCTCGCGACCGAGGCGCGCTCATGCAGGCGCCCGCCATGGGGCTGGTAGCGCAACAACGATTCCAGATCACCAGACAACGCCAACTGCCGCAGCGCAGTACGCAACAGTTCGGCCTGGCCCGGCAAGGAGGGATAGTTGTAATTGAGATCCAGCATCCCCGCGATCACGTCGGGCTGGTCTATACCGTGCCCTGGTGGTAGCGAGGTTTCCCGGACAAAAGTGCCACGCCCGGTTTCGCCACTGACCAGCCCCATGGCCTCAAGCTCGGCATACACGCGACTGGCCGTGACCAGCGCCAGCCCTTCGCTGGCCGCGAGCTGGCGATGGGTCGGCAAACGCGTACCCGGCGACAGACGGCCTGAGCGGATATCGGCAGCAAAGCCGTCAACCAGCGACTTGTAGCGGGAACGGGGCATCGGGCTTTGTATCCATGACAATTTTTTGATTGTCATTAATCATCAGCCCTAGGATGCATTGAATGCAATCCCGCGATTAGCCTGGAGCCTGAGACTCGATGGAACGTACTTCCCACCTGCAACACCCCACCACCGAAAAAAACCTCAGCGGCTGGATCAACGGCTTTATCGGCGTGGTCATTTTCAGCGCCTCATTGCCCGCAACCAAGGTGGCCGTGCTGGAACTTGACCCGGTTTTTCTGACCCTGGCCCGTGCCACCATCGCCGGTGTGCTTGCCCTGGCCATGCTCGGGCTACTCAAGGCACGACGGCCGCAGTTCAGCCAACTGGTGCCCCTGCTGCTGGTGGCAACCGGGGTGGTGGTGGGGTTTCCGCTGCTGACCGCGCTGGCTTTGCAGCATGTGACTTCGGCCCATACCATTGTCTTTCTGGGCCTGCTGCCGCTGTCTACCGCAGCCTTCGCCGTGGTGCGCGGGGGTGAAAGGCCACGGCCAGCGTTCTGGCTGTTCTCGATCCTGGGCAGCGCGTGCGTCGTGGCCTATGCCCTGGCGCAGGGCCTGAGCGCAGCGCCCGAGGGTGACATCCTGATGCTTCTGGCTGTATTGATCTGCGGTCTTGGCTATGCCGAAGGGGCCAGGTTGTCGCGTACGCTGGGCGGCTGGCAGGTCATTTCATGGGCACTGGTGCTGTCACTGCCATTGATGGCTCCGCTGGCATGGTTGTGGGCCCCCGCTTCGTTCAAAGGCATTAGCGTACCTGCCTGGCTCGGCCTGGCTTACATCTCGATCTTCAGCATGCTGATAGGCTTTGTATTCTGGTACCGGGGGCTGGCCCAGGGCGGGATTGCCGCCGTTGGGCAGTTGCAGCTGCTGCAACCATTTTTTGGCCTGGCACTGGCTGCCACCTTGCTGCACGAGACTGTCAGCATGGGCATGTTTGGTGTTACAGCGGCGGTGATCCTGTGCGTTGCCGGGGCCAAAAAGTTCGCCCGGTAGCCTGTAGCCCCCGTGCTTGACCTCTGAGAAGTCGGTACTGACTATGCCGATGACACTTTTGGAGCGAATCGTTTCAGCCGCTGCCTCGATAATCACTCCTTACTGAGGACAGGTCGAGGTGCAGCATGACAAGCGTATCCATAGAGCAGGTCAGCCCTGAAACGCTGAGAAAAGTGATTGTCGCCGCCGCCATCGGTAATTTCGTCGAATGGTTCGACTTCGCCGTCTACGGCTTTCTGGCCACCACCATCGCTCAGCAGTTTTTCCCCAGTGGCGATGCCAGTGCCGCATTGCTCAAGACCTTTGCTGTGTTTGCGGTGGCCTTTGCCTTTCGCCCCCTTGGCGGGATTTTTTTCGGCATGCTGGGGGACAGGATAGGCCGCAAGCGTACACTTGCCATGACCATTTTGCTGATGGCCGGGGCCACTACCTTGATCGGTATATTGCCCACTTATGCTGCAATCGGGGTTATGGCGCCGATCCTGCTCACCCTGATTCGTTGCGCCCAGGGCTTTTCTGCAGGCGGTGAATACGCCGGGGCCTGTGCCTATTTGATGGAGCACGCCCCCAGCGATAAAAGAGCCTGGTACGGCAGCTTTGTGCCGGTTTCGACATTTTCCGCTTTTGCCGCTGCGGCCGTAGTGGCCTACGCCCTTGAGGCTTCGTTATCCGCTGAAAGCATGGGCAGTTGGGGCTGGCGCCTGCCGTTCCTGATTGCTGCGCCACTGGGCCTGGTAGGGCTTTATTTGCGCTGGAAGCTGGATGAAACCCCGGCCTTCCAGGCCGTGAAGGAGGAGCATGCGGTCGCCCACTCCCCACTCAAGGACACCTTGCGCAACCATGGCGCAGCGATCTGCTGCCTGGGCGCCTTTGTGTCGCTGACGGCACTGTCCTTCTACATGTTCACCACTTACTTCGCGACCTACTTGCAGGTCGCGGGCGGCTTGAGCCGGGCAACCGCTTTGCTGGTGTCGCTGATCGCCCTGCTCTTCGCCGCCGCCATCTGCCCTCTGGCCGGGCTGTATTCGGACCGGGTCGGGCGGCGGGCGACCGTGGTGACCGCGTGCGTTCTACTGATGGTCGCGGTGTATCCGTCGTTCCTGATGGCCAGCTCGGGCGGGTTCGCAGCGTCCATCGTCGGTGTCATGCTGCTGGCAATTGGCGCGGTGTTGTGTGGCGTGGTGACCGCAGCTTTGCTCTCGGAGACGTTTCCGACCCGCACTCGCTATACCGCTTCGGCCATCACCTACAACATGGCTTACACCCTTTTTGGCGGCACCGCACCGCTGGTGGCGACATGGCTGATCAGCACCACCGGCAGCAATATGTCGCCCGCGTTTTATCTGATTGCAGTTGCACTGCTCGCCCTGGCTGGCGGCCTGGCATTGCCTGAGACCTCACGGATTTCCTTGCATGATGTGGCGACACCCGAAAATGCGGCGCAAGCCGTCGCTGCGGTCTGAGGGGCCAAGAGGCTGAGAGTGCCGGGGTGCCCGGCACTCTCTGCAGAAGATCATTCACCCTGCCCCCTTGAGCACCGGCAACACAACCCTCACCGCCAACCCGCCACCCGTGCGGTTGCTCAGGGTTAGCGAGCCGCCGTGTTCCAGCACAATCGCTCTGGCTGCCGACAGTCCGAGCCCCACTCCGCCGGTGCTTTTGTTGCGCGATTCTTCAAGCCGATAAAAAGGCACAAACACCTGCTCATGACTTTGGACAGGAATGCCCGGCCCCCGGTCAAGAACGAAAACAGTGACCTGCTCATCGTCCCGACTCAGCTCGATGGCCGGCTCGCCTGCGTACTTGATAGCGTTATCCAGCAGGTTGGTCATCACCCGTTTCAGGCCAAGCGGCCGGCCCAAATACACCAGGTGCTCAGGACCGTTGAAGGCAATGTCAATGGACTGGTCGCGGTAGTCATCAATCAGGGTTTGCAACAACCCTGCCAGGTCAAATTGCGTGGCCTGCTCCAGCCGGGCATCGTCGCGAAAGAACTCCAGGCTGGAGTTGATCATGGCCTGCATCTCGTCTACATCGCGAAACAGACGCTGTTGTTGGTCCGGGTCGTCAATAAACTCACCGCGCAGTCGCATGCGTGTCAGCGGGGTGCGCAAGTCATGGGAAATGGCCGCGAGCATCTGGGTACGGTCTTTTATGAAATGTTGCAACTGCGCCTGCATGGCGTTGAACGCAAGAATGGCCTGTCGGATCTCCCGAGGGCCAACCGGCTCAATGGGCGGCGCACGAAAATCGACACCAAAACGCCGGGCGCCCTCGGCAAATTGCTGTAAAGGCCTGGCCAGATGGCGAGTAGCGATCAGCGCCACAAGCACCGTGGACAACAACACCAGCAGGATCAAAATCAGGTTTCGCTGCCATTGGCCCAGGCCCCAGCTGCGCGATGCGATGCTGAACATAAGCCATGAGCCATCCTCCAGTTGCACCAGCAGGGCGTAATGCCCGTTGTGCTGTGGCCAGTCATCGGGCTGATAGGCTTCAAGGCGTCGCTCTGGGCTATTAAACAGCCGCTGCGCCAGCGGCGTGGCCGTGCGACTGGCCGCTTCTGCCACCTGCGGCAAATCCAGGCCGGCACGGCTGGAATGCCAACTGATGCTCAGGGCGCTGTCAGTGGCTGCCGCAGCCAGCCGTTGGCGCTGTGGCGCCGGCGAAGCTTCGATCAGCTTGGTCGTCAGGGAAATCTTTTCCAGCAGCCCGATTTCACTCAGCGGCGGGTAAGCCCAAACACCCGCCAACTGAGTAAACAGCGCATTGAATGCCAGCGCCGTAAGCATCGCGACAATGGTGGTCAAGGCAATCCAGCGTGCGATGGTGTTGCGTGAGCGCAGGCGCCAGCCTGAAATCCAGCCCGTCACTGACAGGTCACCCCGGGCGTGAACAGGTAACCGACATTGCGCACGGTGCGAATCATCTCGACCCCTTTGCTGTCGAACTCCAGCTTGCGCCGCAAACGGCTGACCTGTACGTCGATGCTGCGATCGAACGCGTCATGGCCAGCGCCACGAGCCAGATCCAGCAACAGTTCGCGAGTCAGAATGCGCTGGGGATGCTCAACAAACACCAGCAACAAATCGAACTCTCCGGCAGACAAGGGGATCATCACCTGATCCGGTGAGCGCAGTTCGCGACGGGTAAGGTCCAGTTGCCAGCCCGCAAACTTCATCAGTGGCCGCGGCACCTGCCCGACCGAGGGCTGGCCCTGCCCTGCCCGGCGCAACACGGCACGCACCCTGGCCAACAGTTCCCGGGCATCAAAAGGTTTGCTCAGATAATCATCGGCGCCCATTTCAAGACCGACGACCCGATCACTCAGCTCACCCATGGCCGTCAGCATGATGACCGGCGTGGGGTATTGCTGACGCAAACGCTGACACAGCATCAGGCCGTTTTCGCCAGGCAGCATCAAGTCGAGAATGATCAGGTCCGGTGGTTGCAGCGCCATCGCCGCCCACAGTGACGTGCCATCGGTGGCCACCTCCACCGAATATCCGTGTTGTACAAAAAACTTCTTCAGAAGCGCGAGGACCTCCAGGTCATCGTCCACGATCAAAAGGCTGCTCACCGGCGCATTCCACTTAAGGTATGTAAAGGCTTCCATCTAAAACTATTCGTCCCGCTGCGTCATATATTTCAACTTGGTAACAAAGTTGCGGCCAGGCAAAAAAGCAGACATATCCAGGCAAACCGCGAATGCGAGGATCAGACCTCTTTCCTGCCAAGAACGCGTGTACCCATGCCTTGCGAAAACCCGGCCATGATCCTGGAGCAGCGACTGGTAAAGCGTGCCAACGCCGCCCTGCACTGTCGCGAAACAAGCCTGCGCCTGTCGAACGATCGCGACACGCTGGTACTCAGCCGCTATATCGAGCATTACAGCCATGAAGGTGTTCAGTGGATCGAGAGCACTCATACAGTGCCGGTGAGGGCTTTGCTGAAATGGATGATCAGCCACGGCGAACCGCAAACCCTGAGCCAGGATAAAGACCTGTAGCCATCTGGTGACCCCGGCGCAATAGACTTAGCATGGTGCTCCCTATCCCCAGCCAGAAGAACGGCCATGCCCCTGATCAAATCCGATGCGGCACTGATCATCATCGATATGCAAAAAGGGATAAGCCTTCCCGGGCTTGGTCGCAGAAACAACCCGCACACCGAGCTCAACGTACAGCGCCTGCTGGAAACCTGGCGGCATGTACAGCGTCCGGTAGTCCATGTCCGGCATATATCCCGATCGCCTGCCTCGGTATTCTGGCCCGGCCAGCCTGGCTGCGAGTTTCAGGAGGGGCTGGCCCCGCTCGATAGTGAGCACGTGGTTGAAAAGAACGTACCCGATGCATTTACCAACACAGGCCTGGAACGCTGGTTGCGCACGCGCGGGATTGAGCAGTTGGTCATCGTCGGCGTGATCACCAATAATTCCGTAGAGAGCACGGTTCGCTCAGCAGGTTGCCTGGGGTTCGATGTGATTGTGGGATCGGATGCCTGCTATACATTCGATCAGATAGACCTGAATGGACGCCTGTGGCCTGCCGAGGATGTACATGCACTGTCGCTTGCCAGCATGGCAATGGATTACGCCAGGGTCCGGGACGTCAACCAGATACTTGAACAGCAGGGCTAGGAAGGAAGCCGCCGAACTTGCGTTCGGCGGCTGCCGGGGTCAGGAGACCGCGTCCAGCGCGGTTTTTTCCGCCTTGGCCAGCGAGCGGCTGCGCAGCCAGCTGAAGCAAATGGCGAGGATCAGCGCAAAGCCTACGTAGCCCAGCAGCGGATACACGGTGCCCACCAACTTGCTGAAACCACCCAGGCTCAAAGCCAGGCCGACACAAACGGTCACTGCACTAAACAACTTGAAACGGCCCGATTCCGGCTTGGCAAAGCGTGCACTGAAGGCAAAGAACATCCCAACCGCAGTGCTGTAGACCATGCACACCAGTGCGATGGACATCACCACCGAGAGCAGTGGCGAGATGCGTCCGGCCAGTGCCAGGGACGGCATTTCAATACCCTGCAGCTGGTTGATGTTGGCAAACAGGCCGATGTTCAACAACAGGATCAGGGCGCCCAAACCAAGCCCGCCGAGCACACCGCCGAGAGCGGCCGCCTTGGGTTGTTTGGTCATGCCACCGATCACTGCCAGCATCGGGAAACCTACCGCGATATTGAACGAAGCGTAGAGCAAGGCGCCGACAAACCAGTTGCCAGTGACCGTCTCGTTGTTTTCACGCGCCACAGCATCCAGGGTCTCGATTGGAGCGTTGTAGCTGAAAATCGAGTAGGTCGTGATGATTAGCACCATCGCCAGCAGAAAAGGCATGACTGCGCTGATCAGATCAATGATGCGCTTGACGTTCATGCACAGCGTGGCGATCACCAGCACGGTCATCAATACACCGCCAAACAATGGGGGCAGATCGTACTGCTGGGCAAAAATCGAACCGCTACCGGCCAGCATCACCACACCAACCCCATAGAGGAAGAATGACAGCACCACATCGACGACCCAGCCCAGACGTGCGCCGAACAGGGCGTAGAGTACTTCCTTGTGCGAGTTGGCCTGCATCTTCGAACTCATGCGGGCGATCTGCATACCGAGGAAGGCAAACATCAAACCGCTTACCAGGGTGCCCAGGATACCGATAAGCCCATAGCCGGTGAAAAACTGCAGCACCTCCTGCCCGGAGGCAAAGCCACCACCGATAACTACGGACATGTACGCAAGCGCAATCTGGATCGACTGTTTATTCATTACACTTTTTCTCATTCTTAGACTTATTAGGTGCAGGAAACAAGACGACGCGGACACCACCTCATTTACGCAGGGTGGCTATCGCCATAGCAGTTCGATCACTCATCGTGATTGGCTGAACTGTACAGGTACGTAGACACCGCGGGCAGTATAGGAAGTGTTGCGCAGGTAATTTCACCATATACACAACAAAATTCAGCTAAAACGTCATGCCGGAGAGGTTTTACCCTATCAATTATCTCGCAAGCGGCATTATTGACCGCAAAACCATCAGAAACATTTAGATACATGCTTGTTTTTATAAATCAGTCACTTAGCTTATTTCTGTGCTGGCCTCTGCGCATTTTCGCACGCCCCCGCGTACAGCCCCGGGAACAGCCAATGACCACAAGAAAATGATGGAATGAACGAACAACATAATAACGACACACTAAACAAACCTGACACACATTAAATTTCGCACAAATATGAAAAGAAATGAACCACGCAAGTAACAGAAAAAAACTACATACTTTAGCGAGCCCAAAAATCTATTGTTTTTACGCAGAAAACTTAAAACATGAACACCTAAAAACGTCTGACTCGCACAGCCAATCAAGCGTCATAAACCGGAAATCAAATAATGAAAGGCACGCCCCCAGCCATATTTATGTTGAGTGCCGTCCTCTGGGCGGGAGCTGCCATCGCAGACATGCCAACACCCGCAAAGTCTGACGTGTTACAACGAATCGACATGCCTGATACCCACTATCAAATGGGCTTGCAAAAAGCAGTACTCGCCCCGAACGAAGTCAAGGCTCGCCACATGCATACAGGACCAGAAGTCGCCTATGTGCTTGAAGGCGAGGTCATCATTACAATGGATGGGCAGCCTGAAAAGCGAATAAAGGCCGGTGACAGTTTTCAACACCTGGCGCACGAACCCCACATCAGCAAAGCGGGCCCACAGGGCGCTACCGTTCTTGCCACCTGGGTAGTGGAAAAAGGCAAGAGCTTTTCTGTCCCTGCACCCTGATCCAGCGACTGCGCATCACACCGGGCAGCATCTTGCATGGCTAACATGAGGTAAATCAGGGGGAGGATATACTGCTTCTTTTGGCATGGTCACTGAAGACATTACAATGGATCCGTACTCTCATTGATGACCCCCCTGATGTTTAATCCGTTTCAATCAGCAGGTACAAAGTCCGCGACCTTTAACTTGGAACGCACATCCAAAAACCAACGACTCAGTTGCGAATCGAAACCCTGAGCAATCCGGTCTGCAGCATGGAGTGCCTCATCAACGCTTCCCCTATTGCCCAGCCCTTGGCAAGCTTTAGACACTTGAAGCAGCAAGAATGCCCTGTCCACCTCCTCCACCCCGTTCGATTCGATAATGACCAGTGCCTTGCCAGCACTATCCAGAGCACTCTGCCACTGCCCGAACCGGTTAAAAGTCAACGCACATAAATAAAGGCTTCGCTCATGGTTCAACCAGGTTCCAAACTGCATCCAGAGCCGCTCACACACAACAGCCGCATCCATAATGACGTTTCGATGGGACAGCTCGTCACCCTGAAGGCGGGGGTTATCCACAGAACCTTGCAAACTTTGTACGCATAGCAAACCAACATGCGCCTTGGCCTCTATTAAAGAAGCGCCTGTAAGTTCGGCATATTCAAATTCGGCAGCAAACGCATTATTTCAGTGCATACCTTGCATAAGACTTTGGCCTATTCACGTCTATAGCGAGGTTATTTCGGTGCCGCGAGCGCACCAAAAACCATCCCGGGCTTCTGGTGCACTCAGTTGGGGCTTGCTGTTACTTATCCAGGCTCACCCCGTAGAACGGTGTCAGCCCAAAGGGGCTGATTTTGAAATCAGTCACTTCCTTGCGCAGGGGCTGGAAAACCGTCGAGTTCGCAATGGGTGTAATCGGAACTTGCTCCTTGAGGATCTTCTGCGCCTCTTGATACAACTTGATGCGTTGTTCGCGGTCGCTGCTGAGTTTGGCTTGCTGCACCAGCTTGTCATAGTCTGGGTTGCACCATTTGGCGTAGTTGCTGCCCTTGACCGCCGCGCAGCTGTAGAGCACGCCGAGCCAGTTATCCGGGTCGCCGTTGTCGCCCGTCCAGCCGTAAATCATCACGTCGTGCTCGCCGTTCTTGGCGCGCTTGATGTACTCGCCCCACTCGTAGCTAACGATATTGGCCTTGATGCCGACCTTTGCCCAATCCTGCTGGATGATTTGTGCCGACATACGCGCGTTCGGGTTGGAGGCGCGTTGAACGGTCATCGCCCACAGGTTGATAGTGGTCCCTGGTGCAACCCCAGCTTCTTTTAAAAGCTGCCGGGCCTTGACCGGGTCGTAGGTGGCATCCTTGATTGTCGGGTCATAAGACCACTGCGCAGGTGGCAAGGCGTTCTGCGCCAATTGCCCTGCGCTCTGGTA
Source organism: Pseudomonas sp. FSL W7-0098 (assembly GCF_005930585.1). NCBI lineage: Bacteria > Pseudomonadati > Pseudomonadota > Gammaproteobacteria > Pseudomonadales > Pseudomonadaceae > Pseudomonas > Pseudomonas sp. FSL W7-0098. The sequence continues at coordinate 228,067 of NZ_RXHW01000003.1, read as the reverse complement.
CACGGCCTTGATGATTGCCGGCTTGTCGATGGCCATGTCCAGGGCCTGACGCACCTTGAGTTGGTCCAGCGGCGGATGTGTCACGTTGTAAGCCAGAAACCCCAGGTTGAACCCGGCTTGCTGCAGCACTCGCAAGTTGGGATCCTGCTTCATCACTTCGATATCCGCCGGTCGCGGGTAACCGCTGACCTGGCACTCCCCGGCTTTGAGTTTCTGCAGGCGCGACGCCGCGTCAGGGGTGATGGCAAAAACCAGGTTGTCGAGTTTCACATCCTCGGGCTTCCAGTACTGTTTGTTGCCGACGTAACGAATCTGCGAGTCCTTCTGATAGCGCTTGAACACAAACGGCCCGGTGCCCACCGGTTTCTGATTGATCTCTTCAGCCTTGCCCTGCTTGAGCAGTTGGGCTCCGTATTCGGCGGACTGCACCGAGGCGAAGCTCATGGCCAGGTTTTGCACAAAGGCGGCATCAACGTTATTGAGGTTGAAACGCACGGTTCGGTCGTCGAGCTTGTCGACGCTCTTGATCGTGGTGTTCAAGCCCATATCGGTGAAATAGGGCGATTCGGACGGGTAAGCCTTGCGGAACGGACTCTGGGCATCCAGCAGGCGATCGAAAGTAAACAACACGTCATCCGCGTTGAAATTCCGGGTCGGGGTGAAGAAATCGGTGGTATGGAACTTGACGCCATCGCGCAGGTGGAAGGTGTAGGTCAGGCCGTCATTGGAGACATCCCAGCGGGTGGCCAGGCCAGGTTCGACTTCAGTACTACCCCGTTTGAACTGGATCAGGCGGTTGAATACGGTTTCGGCGGAGGCATCAAAATCGGTACCGCTGGTGTACTGGCTGGGGTCAAAGCCGGCGGGGCTGGCTTCGGAGCAGTAAACCAGCGTGCTGGCGGCGTGGGCCATTGGCATGAACGCCAGGAGGCCGGCGACGAGAAGGAGCGGTTTGAAGGCGATTCTATCCATGGAGACCCTTGAAGTTGCAGACATAAATAAGCGCCTAAACGAAACCGGCACCCACCGAGATTAACGTCGTTGCCGAACATCAGATAGCGGAAACCTGAATTATTGGAAAACGGACGGCATACACGCCTGCAGAACTTCGAAATCAAGGGCGATAGAGTCGCCTCAGCGCCCTGGACACCTCCAGCCCCGAAAAGACAGCGGCCAGGCTCATTTCGCTGTATGTACAGCGCAGGAGCCTTGAGTGGGCGGGAAGTTGGCGCACCCGGCTTTCGGCCCCTTATTTTATTTCGTGCCTGATGCTTCCTTGCCACAGGCTTTCAGCGCGATCAGGCTGATCATTGGTTGAGCATGCGCTTGGTCAAGTCGGGCTCTATGGACACCCTAAATCACACCGCCGGCGAGGCGGGTGACTTGTAATAAATAAACCCCTCGAACTGTTTCAGTCGTGCACTTTCAAGCGTAGGAATTCCTCTGAATAATCCACCATCGGGCTGCACACCCTCATGACCGCTTAGACCTGAACATGCCAATACCAGCCCTTGTATCCCCCTGCATACTTTAAACAGACGCCGCACAGGCCACTGCTTAGCGATGGCGCTGAGTGTTCTGTATCGCAAATCGTACAGGACACAATTAACAGCGGGCGCGGCAAAGTGCAGACAACAAACACCTTTATTCTGCAAGTGTGCCGCACCCACTTGAATAGTGACCCATCGAAACTTAATACATATTTGTCAAGACCACACCCGTAAAGTAATTACATCCGCCGCCGGATTCATCCAGAAGAGACACTTGCTGGCCTGTCAGCTTCGACAGGGACAGCATATTAAGCAGTGCATAACCTGTGGGATCATTCAGATTGCGCTCCCCATGAACTGCCCACCAGCGCGTTCCGGTCGAAGTTAACATTACACTGATCCCATTGCCGCTGTCGTAGTTACCTGCCCCTATATGTATTTGCTTCACCGTGCCCTGCGCGCACTTTATATCCCGACTCACACCCATCAAGCCAGGCTCTTCGGCAAAAGCATTGACACTCAACACCAACAACAAGGCTGCAAGACGCATGCTCATACTCCTCAACGTTTATAGCTCATCATGGTTAATAATGGAGGTACTGCTGTTATAAACAGACTCCAGGGTAAACATTATTGCTGGAATATCTTGCTTCAGATCCGAACGCGACGCAGCCAGGCACGCCCCGACCATCGGGATCATGCCCAACCAGGTCGGCCTTCTTTCTCGTGGGGCTTCACCGTTGAAATAGGGCCTGTTCGTGGCTCGGGTATTATCGGCCACATAACGGGGGTTAACCTGAGCAGTTGAAACTTGCAACTCACCGTCGACAACAATATAGGACTCCACATCCCTGATATTTTGAGTAGGAATGAGGGTCGGCGTTATATATTCATTGGCTGCCCGTGAGGGATGGTAGTTCAAGGGGGTGATCGGGACTTGCGGGTTGTTGTCATGCAATGTCCGCAATGAGGCCTCGGCATTGAAGAAGTTGCTGTCCGGCCTGACGCGATAAAGATAAATACGCTGACCGGGTTGGGCAAAAGCCCTGGCTGCTGCGGCAGTGCGAATGAACTGAAAGTTTGCCGCGGTTGAGACAAAGCCTGAATCTCGCTGCCCCTGTTGCCTGTTGACGCATGACTCGCCGGTCACATGGTCATGAACATTAAAGTTACTACCCCAGGCCTGGAAACCAGCGTGAAATATCAGATGCTCCGGCCGGGTATCCATTCGCCATACCGTACCTGGTGGCTCGGCCCATGAATAAGGAGCCTTTAATATAACTGTCACAAAAACCCATAGCAAAACCCCCAGCGTCTTCATGATCCCGCCCCCCGATAATTAAAGAAATGCCTGCAAAGCACACGCACTTAATTAATATTACCGAAAAACAAATTACCCGCTATTCATTATGAGCCCCCACAGAACCATAATAAACTCAAAATATTGCATGACTGACCCCATACTTTTAATTACCCCCCCACGCAGCACCTCGGCGTACAGAATCTCTATGACTGTTTCGTTAAAGTAGCAGGGCTACGTTCAATATTTAATTTAAAGCACAGACTGTGCGTGCTGGAACTCAAGCTCAAGACACCGCAGTACGTCGATGACCGCGGCAAACTACCCTTTTGCCTTGTGCTCATGCCCAAGAAGACGAGGCTCCCACCAACAACATCTCGTATCACCACAGCGCGTGTAGGTTGCGCTGGACGACCTTTAGTCTAAGTTTGATTGGCCGCGGCTTCCAAGAAGCATATGGGTATATGGCTGGCCAGCTCGAAGTCATGACGCTTCCTGCTCCTGCTTGCCAACCCGCTGATACGCAGCTACTGTCAGCTCCATGAATCAATTACGAGTTGCCTTGACCACGACTACCACGACCGCCGAAGGCGGGTCGTGAGAGGTATCGTGAGAGGTATCGTGAGTCCATAACGCACGAACTTCAAAGGCCCGCCAGTGATGGTAAGGGCCTTTTCTTTTGCCCTTGTGTCACTGGCCAAAACGCAAGGAAAAGCCCCATGTATGCACTGTTGATTCTTGATATGCAGGTAGGATTGGTGCATGGCCCGGACAAGCCATGGGCTGGCGAGGCCCTGTTGGACACATTGAACACGTTGCTGGATAAAGCCCGGAGCGCAGGTGCCCCGGTCTTTCTCGCCCGTCATGTCGGCCCTACCGGTTCACCGATTGAACCGGGAAGCCCGTTGACCCAACTGATACCGGAACTGGTGCTACAGGGCAACGAAGTGATTTTCGAGAAAAACCGCCCCAACGCCTTTGCCAGGACAAACCTGGCCGACCAGCTACAGGCTCTTGGTGTTGAGGGTGTGGTCATCACGGGCATGAAAACCCAATATTGTGTCGACAGCACCTGCCGCGCGGCACGAGACCTTGGGTTCGACGCAGTACTGATTGCCGATGGCCATACCTGCAGTGACACCCCTGCGTTGAAGGCACAGCAGATTATCGCTCATCACAATGCAACCCTGGCGGGGCCATTCTGTCGTGTCATCAACGCTGAGGACTGGGGGTTTTAGTCTCGGTCGACAGATCGGGCTGATCCAGGCTGATCTGTTGCTAAAACAATGAGGCACAGAGGTAAAAATCGAGCGCTAATACCTGTCGAGGCCGGCTGCTTTCAAGACCTCTATGGAGAAATACAGCACGTGGCCTGTAGGCCACATGCTATGCGGGAGTATTTTTCTTCCAGGCCGGTGTTTTTTTCAACTAAAAATCTATGGGGCAGTTGAATCAAGATCGAATTTCACGATATTGATCTCACCATCAACTTTAAACAATGAGATATTGTGAAACTCATAAATAACCCCATCAACTTTTAGTTTGACCCGATCATCTAAAACCTCGCGAACAGCTGCAGAGCTTTTTGTAACAAGGAATGGGGCGGTCTTCTTTGCTTTCTGAAGCGCTTCTTCATCGCCAGGTTGAAGATTCATCAGGAAATACCTATAGACCAATGGCACCGTAGCGCCACCAGAATCATATAAGACCTCATAGATGGCCCCGCCATGGCCAACATTTGTAACTGAAGTAATCTTGACAGGATCAGGCCTGCCTGGAGCAGACATGTATATGTACAAAGCCTGCACAAGACAAACAGCAAACAAACTCCAAAAAACCCATTTAATACCCCTTCGACTTCGCATAATCTATTCCTGCTTTAATCCATACTTGATCAACAGGATCATCGCCGTAAGGAGCCTCTGACCACCATTTATCGAATTCTGCCTGAGAAGTCCCAGCTAAGGACTGTGCAGCACCAGCTGCTCTTAAAAGTACCGCTTCAGAAATCCCAGCTGCCGTACCAACAGCACCATAATTAAAATTACCGAAGCTCTCATACTGAGGCTGGCCTTTTTTGTAATCCCACTCGCCCTTGTTTCTGACTTGGGTGTAAAACCAGCTGAGCAAAAAACCTCTACCTTTAATACTAAAGTATGCTTTTTGGCTTTTCGCAAATTCTAGGTTCTCATCTAAAGAGACGCCGGGTGGAGCGCTAGGATACTGTTTATGTCTGGCTTGCTCTTTCGCATCGCGCAGATTTGTCGCTTTAGCCACCTCTATGAGAGCCAATTTCTGCTGCTTTTCTTTCAAACGTCGGGCCGTTTCTGAATAGACCTCAGACAACCTGGCAAATTCATACCTCTGTGCCCAATCAAGAAGTTTAGGTGTATTAACTATGACCCTCATCTTCCCGGCCTGAGTAAAACTCCCCGCACTTGGCCTTTTTGAAGCTTGTACATCACTGCCGTCCCCAGAACCTTTAGAAACCTTAACCTTTCTATCAGCCTCATTCTCTTTAGCCATATATAGTGTTACCAGGATATTTTTCTCTCTTGTGATTATTTTGCTTGACGTGGATACATCCATAGGCATATTTAGCCCACCTGCACCCTTGATTTCCTGGTCAATCTCAAAATCTATGGCCGCAATATTATCTTTGTGCTGCATATCAAATCTATATGCATTATCAAAAATCCATTGAGTTACATTCTCAAGCGCCCTTATCAATAGACCGAGCATATCATGCATATAATCTGGCATCATAGACTCTCTCGATGTACCAGGAATGGAGAAGTCTATTATTCTCCCCACAACAGATATCGGACCAAGCTCTAATGGCATATTCATACTCCTTATGAATCAATCCAGACTTTATATTATTCATCGAACTCCCTACTCATACAAATTTATAAAGTCACAACATATGTACAGACCGAAGTTTAGTGACGAGGTTTTTGGTACGCATAATACGAAATGGCGCCTTCATGAGTTCATGACAATAACGGTTCTCAAGTATATTGAATACTTTGCTTTCGTAGGCAAAACGAAAGCAGGTGAGGTACACGGGTATGCAGGTAGCGGCGACTGTTTACATACGGGTTGTGAAAATTGTGAAAGCTACCTGTTAAATCGGCGAAAAGTGCACAGCTAAAAAGCACTTTCCCTCCGACTCAAACACAGGCGTTAAAAACGCTGGATCGGGCTCTAAAATTGCCCCAGATGCGGACACGGTCTGAAGCTATGCGAAAACGACGAGCTCGGTGCAGCGCCCTTCCCCACCCCCCAGAAACGACAAAGCCCGCCAAAAGGCGGGCTCTGCGGTGTAGCAATATGGCGGAGGCGATGGGATTCGAACTCATGGACCTGTTACAGTCGACGGTTTTCAAGACCGTTGCCTTAAACCACTCGGCCACACCTCCTATACGTTGTTTCGGGCGCCATAATACCTGAATGAAACACGTTGTCAAACTCTCTTGATCGCTTGTTTCAGAGCCTCTGCTATGATCTTTGCTACTTAACATTTCTAAACACAGGAGTATCGCCATGCGCGAACAGGATTACGCAGTTAATAGCAGCGTGCAGGCCGAGCAGCTAGAGGTTAGCCGCGTCCTGCGCAATACGTACGGTTTGCTGGCCCTCACCCTGGCTTTCAGCGGTGTGATGGCTTATGTCTCGCAGCAGCTGCGGGTCGGCTATCCCAATATTTTCGTTGTGCTGATCGGGTTCTACGGCCTGTTCTTCTTGACCAACAAGCTGCGTGATTCGGCATGGGGCCTGGTTTCTGCCTTTGCCCTTACCGGTTTCATGGGCTTCTTGCTGGGCCCTATTCTCAACCGTTACCTGGGCATGCAGGGCGGCGCCGAGGTGGTCAGTTCTGCCTTTGCCATGACGGCTCTGGTATTTGGCGGCCTGTCTGCCTATGTATTGATCACTCGCAAGGACATGAGCTTCCTCGGCGGTTTCATCACTGCCGGTTTCTTTGTTCTGCTGGGCGCTACGCTGGCGAGCTTCTTCTTCCAGATCAGCGGCCTGCAGTTGGCTATCAGCGCCGGTTTTGTACTGTTCTCGTCGGTCTGCATTCTGTTCCAGACCAGCGCCATCATTCATGGCGGCGAGCGCAACTACATCATGGCTACCATCAGCCTGTATGTATCGATCTACAACCTGTTTATCAGCCTGCTGCAAATTTTCGGCATCATGAGCCGCGACGACTGATCAACAACCGCTATACAAAAGCCCGCTTCGGCGGGCTTTTTGTTGTCTGCCACAAGCATCTTTGGGCATCTGGCTTTATCATTGCCCCAGATTTGCCGACAGAGCCCACCATGAAATTCGCCATTGCCCTTTATTCAGCGGCCCATGCCCCCTCCTCCCGTCGAGCCTTGCGCTTTGCCGAGGCAGCGCTGGCAGGCGGCCATGAAATTGTCCGTTTGTTCTTCTATCAGGACGGTGTTCATATTGCCTCGAGCAATATCGTCACGCCGCAAGACGAGCAGGACCTTGCGCAACAATGGGCAACTTTTGTCAGCCAGCACCAACTCGATGGTGTGGTCTGTATTGCCGCTGCCTTGCGCCGCGGTGTACTCAATGAAGACGAGTCCGCACGCTATCAGCGGCCCGGGGTCAATGTTCATGCACCCTGGGAGTTGTCCGGACTGGGCCAATTGCACGATGCCATTCAATCGGCCGATCGATTGATCTGTTTCGGGGGACCTTGAAATGCCCAAGTCGCTATTGATTATCAGCCGTCAGGCACCGTGGTCGGGGCCCGGCGCCAAAGAAGCACTGGATATCGTGCTGGCAGGCGGTGCATTTGATTTGCCGATTGCTCTGCTGTTTATGGATGACGGTATTTTTCAGCTGCTGGCGACTCAAAATGTCGCAGCCATCCAGCAGAAGAATCTAACGGCCAATCTGCAGGCCCTGTCCATGTTCGGCGTTGACGATCTGTTTGCCTGCAACCACAGCCTTGACGAACGCGGCATCTCAACCGAGGGGCTTGCGGCAATTGATGTGCAGCTCTTGTCGACTGAAGCTGTCCGCGCTCTTATTGATCGTTATGACCAAGTGATCACTCTCTGATGTCGACTCTACATGTTGTGAGCCACTCACCATTTTCTGACATACGCCTGAGCAGCTGTCTTCGCGTGTTAGGCAGCGACGATGCCCTTTTGCTCTGTGGCGACGCGGTGTATGCCCTGCAGCTTCAAGGCACTGCTCTCACAGCCCTGACTGGAAAAACCGTATTTATCCTTGAAGAGGACTTGCAGGCACGCAACCTGGAATGTCCGCCATGGGCGGCCTGCGTTGATTACCCGGCTTTCGTCGAGCTGTCGATTCGTTACGACAAGGTCAACAGCTGGCTATGAATACGCTCACCCTCGACGGTAAAAATATCGAGCTGGACAAGGACGGTTATCTGCTCGATCTCAACGACTGGTCCGCTGATGTTGCTCAGGCACTGGCGGCGCAGGCAGGTATTGAGTTGAGCGCCGAACACTGGGAAATCCTCGAGTTGTTGCGCAGCTTTTATCAGGAGTTCGAGCTATCGCCTGCCACTCGCCCTCTGATCAAGTACACGGCACTCAAATTGGGTCCAGAAAAGGGCAATAGCCTGCATCTCAACCGACTGTTTAACGGCACCCCTGCCAAACTCGCCGCCAAGCTGGCGGGCCTGCCCAAACCGACCAATTGCCTATGAACACTCCCGCTGCGCTGACACTTGAAACTCCCGCCGAACACCCTTTTGCGCAATTTGTACGCATCCTGGGCAAAGGCAAACGGGGTGCCCGCAACCTGACTCGGGAAGAAGCCCGCGAAGCCATGGGCATGCTGCTTGACGACAAGGCAGAAGACACGCAACTGGGCGCCTTCCTCATGTTGCTGCGGCATAAAGAAGAAAGCGCAGAGGAAATGGCCGGTTTTACCGAGGCCGTCAGGGAGCGACTGACACCTCCCGCGATCAAGGTCGACATTGACTGGCCGACTTACGCCGGTAAAAAACGCCACCTGCCCTGGTACTTGCTGGCAGCCAAGTGCCTGGCACAGCACGGTGTACGCATTTTCATGCATGGCGGCGGCGCCCATACCGCGGGCCGAATGTACAGCGAGCAGCTTCTCGACGCGCTGGCCATTCCACTGTGTCGCAACTGGCAAAGTGTCAACGAGGCCCTGGATGCGGGGAATCCGGCCTTTATGCCGCTGCAGGACTGGGCGCCACAATTGCAACGCATGATCGATCTGCGCAACACCCTCGGGCTGCGCTCGCCGATTCATTCATTGGCTCGCATACTCAACCCGCTGGGTGCGCGCTGCGGCCTGCAAAGCATCTTCCATCCGGGCTATCAAAGCGTGCATCGCGAAGCCAGCGGTTTGCTGGGTGACACCAGTATTGTGGTCAAGGGTGATGGCGGCGAAGTCGAAATCAACCCCGATAGCGCAAGCCATCTTTACGGCACTACAGCTGGTGTTGACTGGGATGAAGAATGGCCAGCACTGTCTTCACAGCGCCATGTCAAACCAGCGTCACTAGACCCTGAACACCTCAAGGCATTGTGGCGTGGAGAAGTCCAGGACAGCTACCCGCAACTGGCCTTGCTGTCGACCATGGCCCTGGCATTGCGCGGTCTGGGCACACCCCGGGCGCAAGCTTTTGAACTGGCTCAGCATTACTGGGACAACCGCAACAAGGCGATTTAAGCCCAAGGCCAACCACCTCAACACGCTTGCTTACGAGAGCCCAAGATGCTTATCCCCTACGACCAGCTTGAACCCGACACCCTCACCCGCCTGATCGAGGACTTTGTGAGTCGCGACGGCACGGACAACGGCGATGACACTCCCCAAGAAACCCGTGTACTGCGGGTTCGACATGCATTGAGCAAAGGCCAGGCAGTAATTTTCTTCGATCTGGAAAGCCAGCAATGCCAACTGATGCCCAGGCACGCGGTACCGAAGGAATTTTTTGATTAAACCTTGGCCGAAGATCCGGTTGCCTGCTGCCCGACGGGCTGGTTTTTTATCCGCTCATAAATTTCCGAGCGATGCACGCTGATATGCCTGGGAGCTTCAATCCCCAGGCGCACGTTGTTGCCGTTAACGGCGATGACAAACAGCGTTATATCTTCCCCGATTGAAAAATGCTCTCCGACGGTTCGACTCAGTATCTGCATGGCTCTCATCCTCAAGGGTGGGGAGCCACAAAGACTGCACGGCATAAAAACCGGCTTCAATACTTACAAGTTAATTCAGTTACAACCTACTGCATACAAGGCTTATTCCTACGTACTCCCTACGGAATTTTCCCTTTACGAGGGGGTAAAACGCGGTCCCAGCAAGATGATGGTCGCGCCAATCACGCACAGTCCTACCCCGAGCCAATCTGAGCCCAGTGGCCGGATACGTTCCACTACTGCCAGCCAGGCAATGGATGTCACGATGTAAATCCCGCCATAGGCCGCATAGGCCCGCCCGGCATAGGCTGCCTCAACCTTGGTCAGCAGCAGGGCAAACAGCACCAGGCTCAGAATAGCGGGCAAAGCCCACCAGGCACTTTTGCCCTGACGAAGCCACATCCAGAACCCGTAGCAGCCTGCAATTTCAAACAGAGCAGCCAAAAAAAACCAAACGTAATTGAGCATGTGCAGTGTTTCCAGGTGGGCAGCGCGCCACCCTACCTGCGCACCTGCCACCGATCAAGGCAGAACTGTTTTTGAGTACGGCATGAAAAAAGTTGAATTATTCATCGAGCTGGAGAGTCGGATTTTATAAGCACTGCCCATCCTTGTTCCTGAAGCGGCGCCCCGTAAAACTGAACGTTGGCGGAACACCACAAAAAGGAAATGCTCATGACCACAATTCTTCTGATCGTCCTGATTTTGCTGTTAATCGGCGGATTACCTGTGTTTCCGCACTCCAAAAGCTGGGGCTATGGCCCCTCAGGGATTATCGGTACCGTACTGGTTGTACTGTTGATATTACTGTTGCTCGGCAAGATTTGACCCAATAAAAAAGAGGCCCTGAGGCCTCTTTTTTATTTAACTGGCTGATTATTTCGGATCAGCCACACCTGCGGTGTTGTCCAGCAGGCTCTTGGTCGCGGTCTGCAGGAAGGATTCGAGCTTTTTCTTCAGCTCGGTCGCTTCAGGCGAGTCAGTGACCACGGTCGCTTCAGGGTTGGCACCCAATTTGTACTGCCAAACCTTGGCCGGCATGTCTTTAGGCTGCACCAGCAAGTGGTCGTCACTGATGATCGCCACGGTCTGGTCACTGCCAGACGGCTTGATCACACCACTGCCCTTGTCACCCTCAGGCAGAGTCAGCAGGTCACGGCCCCAGCATTGCTGACGGAACTCACCACCCAGACGCCCCATGATGGTTGGCACGATGTCGACCTGAGTGCCCACGATATCAGTGCGTGTACCAAACTTCTCCTGGATGCCAGGACCGATCAGCAGCAACGGCACGTTGAAACGCCCCAGGTCCATCTCGGAAATCTGCTGCTCGTTACCGAAACCGTGATCGCCCACGATCACAAACAGGGTTTCCTTGAAGTAGGGTTCTTTGCGCGCTTTTTCGAAGAACTGCCCCAGCGCCCAGTCGGAATAACGCATCGCCGTCAAATGCTCGTTGAGCGAACCGCGATCGGTTACCGGCTCGACCGGCAATGGCGTAGGCAAGGCATACGGCGTGTGGTTGGACAGGGTTTGCAGCAGCGCATAGAAAGGTTCTTTGCCTTCACGCTTTTTCAGCTCTTCCAGGCCGCGGTTGAACATGTCCTGGTCGGACACACCCCAGGTAGGATCAGAGAACACCGGGTCAACGAAATCGTTACGACCTACAAAAGTGGTCATGCCCTGGTTACTGAAGAAACCAGACTGGTTGTCCCAGGCAAAGTCGCCATTGTAGACATACACGTCATCGAACTTGCGGGCGCTGAGCAGTTCCGGCAAGCCGGACAGCTTGTGGCTGCCTTCCGGGGTCTGCATCAGGTATTCAAAACCCGGCAGGTTCGGGAAGCACGCCATGGTGGCAAACATGCCTTGGTGGGTATGGGTGCCATTGGAGAAGAAGCGCTCGAACAGCAAGCCTTGCTTGGACAGCTCATCGAAGTACGGGGTGATATTGCCCGGACGACCCAGCGCACCCACCGAGTGACCGGCGAAGCTTTCCATCAGGATTACGACGACGTTCTTGATAGGCAGGGTTTTTTCCGCAGGCGGCGTGGTATCGCGACGCACAGGAGCGGTATCAGGATCAACCAGCTTGTCATTTTCAGTCAGCAGCATGTCGCGCACGGTCTGCGTCGCTACGGGCTGCTCAAGGGTAGCCTTCCAGATATTGGTGCGATCGTCACCGAAGCGGCTTTTCGCAGCGGCAATCAATGACAGAGAGCCGTTGAGCCCCAACTGATTGGCGAAGTTGGAGTCGGTTGTGTAGGCATCACCCCAACGCAGCGGAGGACCCTGACGCAATGTGCCACGGGCCAGGACCACACACACCAGCAGCAGCACGACAAATACCGCTGCACGGCCGTACCAGGGCGCCACCGCACGCGAAGTGCCAGCAGCCGCGCGGGTAGCGCTGGAACGGGTCACGCGGTCGGCGCCGCGGAAGGCAAAGTACAAAATGACAGTGCCGACAGCCCAGGACAGCAGGTAACGCACCACCGGGAAGCCATACCAAAGCATGCTCATCACGGTTTTCGGGTCTTCCTTCACATACTGGAAAACCAGACCGTTAAGACGCTGATGGAACTCACGGTAGAAGTCCATCTCCATCAGGCCCAAAAACAGCGCCAGGCTGGATGCTGCAGTCAGCCAGAAACGCAGCACACCGCGCATGGCCATGGCCTTGACACTGAGCACCGCCAGCAGCAGCGGAATACTGAAGTACACGACAATCCGGGCGTCAAAGCGCAGACCGTTGCCGAAGGCTTCAAGGAACGTCGATGCCGGGGTGTCGAGGATCATTTCCCGGTTGTAAACCAGCAATGCCACCCGCAACAGGGTGAACATCACCATCATGATCAAGGCACAGAGCAGCGTAAACGCCAGATGCGATTTGACGGTCGGTTGCAACACACGCGTGGCCGCGTGCTGTTGGCTTGGGGCGTCCGGGTTTGCCATGTCGTTTTAGGACCCATTGGTTCAAGTTGAAGTGGCTTTATCACCGGTGGCTTGCCACGGGTGCATCGCTCTTTAATTACACAGATTTTGACCCGAGACCCACCAGAAACGCCTGAACTGAGGCGTTTACGAGTAGACAGGCAAAATTTTGCGTGCGAATTGTCTTAAAGGTACCGTGAAAATTTCGTGCAGAGCACATCTTGAAACATAAGAAAGGGCGCTCATTCCCTGTGGGAGCGGGCTTGTTAGCGATTGGAGCAACGCGGTCCAACTTTAAACCGCGTCGCCTGCATCGCGGGTAAGCCCGCTCCCACAGTTCTACAACTGACGCCCTGCCTTGCTACTGCACAGCCTCAGTCGTTGCTTGGCTTGTTGATAGCCTGCAAAACATATTGCGGCAAGGCGAAAGCACCGATATGAACTTCCGGATTGTAGTAGCGGGTCACGATACCGCTACCGGCAAAACGTTGACGCAGGGTCTCAAGCGGCAACTTGCGATAGCTCGCATCAGTCGAACCCCAGGCGAAGGTCATGGAGCCGCCGATATAGGTAGGCACGGCAGCCTGGTAGAAATGCCAGTCAGCAAACAGGCTGCGCATGCGCCCGGCGGTGGTCTGCACTTCCTGCAACTGCATAAATGGCGTGCCGTTCTGGGTGACCAGTACACCCCCTTCATTCAGGCAACGGTGGCAAGCCTGGTAGAAGTTCTCGGAGAACAGCACTTCGCCCGGCCCGATCGGATCGGTGGAATCCGAGATGATCACGTCGAATTTTTCTTCGGTGGTGGCGACAAAGCGCATGCCGTCGTCGATCACCAGGTTAAGGCGTGGATCGTCGTACGCACCCCTGGAGTGGTTGGGCAGGAACTCTTTGCACATGTCCACCACGGTGCCGTCGATCTCGACCATGGTGATGTGTTCAATGCCAATGTGCTTGGAGACTTCGCGCAACATGCCGCCATCACCACCGCCAATGATCAGCACGCGCTTGACCGCACCGTGGGCCAGGATCGGCACATGGGTAAGCATTTCGTGGTAGATGAATTCGTCCGCTTCGGTGGTCTGGATCACGCCGTCCAGAGCCATTACGCGGCCCATGACCGGGTTTTCGAAGATCACCAGATGCTGGTGATCGGTTCGCACTTCATGGAGCAGCTTGTCCATGCGAAAGCGTTGGCCATAGCCTTCGTAAAGGGTTTCGAGATAGTGGTTGTCAAGCGATTCGGCCATGGGTAGTCCCCTTGAATGCTGGTGGCAACGGACGGTCACCCGCCCATGATCGACAGCCAAACCTCATACCGCTATCGCGACACGGGTCCAACTGCCCAAGAAAGGCGCGCATTCTACGTCGAGGAACATGACAGGTCGAACCTTGACGCCGACAATCTAAGCGGGCAACCACGATTTATCGTCGCTGCCCGCTGGCAAGCAGCTCAAATACGCACATTGCCCCTCGGCCCGGCGATGGCCCAAATCACCAGCCCCAGTACCGGCAGGAACAGAATCAGCAGCACCCAAAGCACTTTCGCGCCCGTCCCGGCGCCGCTTTTGATTACGTTGATGATGGCCCAGATATCCAGGGCCAGAATAATCAGACCGATCAGACCATTAAACGTTGAACCCATGATGACGCTCCCGAGTGAGTACTTGTGCTCATAGGATAGTCACCCACGGCCAGGGTTCCGTTTTTTATTGCAGCAGCCAGGGTTTCAGACGTGGACGGCAACCTTGAGAGCTTCCAGCGATGGCGCAGCGGCGATGCCGACTTCGGCACACAGTTCCAGCACGCGCGGCACGTCATTGCCGTAAACCAGCACCACCTGGATTTCGTCGTCCAGCGGCTGGCTCAGGTTGACCAGCACATAACCGCCCTGCTCCGGGCTCATGCTGCCCATCTGGATCTGGATGCGGTTGAGCGCGGTCAGCGCTTCGGTCTTGGCCAATTGCTTTGGCTTGATATTGAACGCTACATCAGGACCGAAAGAGGCGACGATCTGGGCAAACAGGTCCATCCAGGTATCGGCCTGGAACAACACCGTTTCCGGCAAGCTGCCCACCACAACCCATTCACCCAGCGGGATCGGGAAGCTGTCGTCGTAGTTGATGTCCGGGTTGGCAAGCAGAAATGCTGCCTGATCGGCGTAGGCTTGAGCCGCCTCGTCCGCGATGGAGGCGATTTCGTCGTCGCCCATGCACCCAGAGCTGATTTTGCTGATGAGTTCAACGAGAGTGGTTTTCATGGGCGAGGCCTGTCACAAGGAAAATTAAGGGCGCGCAGGATATATCAATTGCGCCCTTCAAGGGGCGATCAGCCCAACAGCTTCTCAAGTTGCGCCACGGTTTCGGCTGCGCCCATGGTCCTGGCGGCATCCAGGGCGGTGATGCCATTGGCGTCCTTGGCTTTTGGATCGGCGCCCTTGCTGATCAGGTAATCGATGATTTCCCCACGATTGAACATGGCGGCCATCATCAGCGCTGTACGGCCATCAAATGATGCGCCTTCAACTTGTGCGCCACCTTCAACCAGGGTCTTGACCATTTCCAGGTCGCCCTTGAAGGCAGCACCTGCAATCGGGCTCTGGCCATTGTCATTGCGGATCTCGGGGTCGGCATTGTGCTCAAGCAGCACCTTCACCGCTTCAACGTGGCCGTGATAGCTGGCCAGCATCAACAGGGTATCGCCCTTGTGGTTGCGCAAATTGGCCGGCAAGCCCTTGCTCAGCAAGGCTGCCAGCATTGCAGCATCACCATCCCGTGCCTTGTTGAACACCTGCTCGGCAAAGTCGGCGGCCTCTTCCGGGGTCATCTGGCGGCTCTGGTCTGCTGGCTTGTTCTCTGACATGTAAGGTTCCACCCTGGCTACAAAAAAAACCTAGTTTCCTGAGACGCAGACACGGTGTCACCCCTTTTTTGCTCAATGCACCCATAGGAACAATCAATCAGCTGTCTGAGCCTGATACCGACTGGGCAAAATGCAGGATGCACGATGGCCACTCATGCAAAATGCACGATAAATGCTTTTTGCATAAATTATAAGCTGTTGATTTATATGGATTTTTTAAAAAAAGAATAGTGGCACAATCACTGCAATCTCTACTCCATACAAGCATTCAAGCGCTAATGGAGCTGAACATATGAGCCTGATCCAGGAAAAATTCGCATCGTTGTTCTCCAACCACACTGTCACCGTTAAACCCCGCCCGGATGGCGGCGTGCTGCTGACATTGTGTGACAACGAAGGCAAACAGACCCAGCGCACACTTTCTTACACCCAACTGCATACCGCCGAGGAACTGACTTGGGCCATCAGCGCGATTCGTCGTGACCTGGCAGGCACTGCCAGTGAATTGCCGACCATTTCGCTGCTGCAAAGCCAGCATCGTTTTGCCCTGCCGACCTATCACACCCGCTGAATCCAAGGGTAGTGCAAAGCAGTCCGCGATAGAGAACGGCATGACTGTGGGAGCGAGCAGGCTCACTCCCACAGCAGTGTTATTCAAACTGCGGCAGGATCAATCTCGGCAAAACTGCTCACGGTTTTATGTCCCGCCAGTTCCCCACCCTCACGGACCAGACCGCAGGTCAGCATGCCGGCCGCCTGTGCAGCATCGAGTTCTTCAACGATATCCGACAAAAACAGGATCTTCCCGGCCGGGCAGCCTATGGCCTCGGTAATGTGGCGATAGGATTGCGCCTCACGCTTGGGCCCGGAGGTGGTGTCAAAGTAGCCATTGAACAGTGGCGTCAGGTCACCCGCCTCGGAACAGCCAAAAATCAGCTTTTGCGCCTGTATCGAACCTGACGAGTAGACATACAGGTCATACCCTTTGGCATGCCACTCGCGCAGCGCTTCGACCGCGTCCGGGTAAACATGGCCCTTAAGCTCACCCGCGGCGTATCCCTGCTTCCAGATCATCCCTTGCAAGGCCTTGAGTGGTGTGGCCTTGCGGTCTTCGGCCAGCCATTGCTGGAGGATCTCGATGACCCGTTCGACATCGGCCTCAGGCTCGCCGCTATCCAGGCGTACTGCGCCCAGCTGCATGGCCACTTCAGGGTCTTCGGCATGCTCGCGCACAAACCCGGGCAGATGTTTGGCCGCATACGGAAACAACACGTCAAATACGAAGCTGACAGCGCTGGTGGTGCCTTCGATATCGGTCAGGATGGCTTTGATCGGCATGGGAGATCCTTAGTCTTCGAGGCGCGGGAAGCGTTCAGCGATGTCTTCGCCGGTAAAGTTGGCAACCCAGCCTTCCGGGTTGTTGAACAGGCGGATGGCGACAAAATGCGGATGCTCACCCATGTCGAACCAGTGCGGCGTGCCTGCGGGTACTGAAATTAGATCGTTCTTTTCGCACAACACCGCATACACATAGTCGCCAATATGTAGCGTAAACAAGCCACGACCGGCGACGAAAAAACGCACTTCATCTTCGCCATGGCGGTGCTCGTCGAGGAATTTGGCGCGCAATTCGGCTTTTTGCGGGTGATCGCTGTTGAGACTGATCACGTCCACGGTGACATAACCACCCTCGCTCATCAGCCGGTCAATCTGCACGCGATAGGCGTTGATCACTTCATCCTGACTGGCGCCCGGCTGGATCTGCGTGGCGGCCTGCCAGCGGTCAAAGCGCACGCCCTGCTCGGCCAGTGTTGAAGCGATATCATCAAAATGGGTGAGCACCTTGTTGGGGAGTTCCGGGCTCGATACGTGATAAACGGACAAACTGCTCATGGGGCGTGGTTCCTCGGCTTCGGCGCGCATTCGGCTTTTACAGGCCGTTCAGGCAGACCGTTCAAATCAGGGTGTGAGCTTCTTCACGGTGAAGTCAGCGTTAACGATTGAGTATTGCGCGAGCTTTCAGTTCGCATTCAAACAAAAATTCGAAGGCTTCGATCTGGCGCAAGGCGTCGCTCATGCGCGCGCCCCACGTGTAAAGGCCATGCCCGCGAATCAGATAGCCCACACAGTCCGGGTGGGCTTCAAGCCATGGCTGAACCTTGGCCGCCAGCCGCGCGATGTCTTGATCATTGTCAAAAATCGGCACCAGCACCCTGGACTCATGGGTCGAGACGCCACTGAAAGCCTTTTGCAGTTCGTAGTCTTCAAATTCAATGCTGTCGCCCGGCGTCAGGCGCGACAGCACCGTGGCATTGACCGAATGGGTGTGCAGCACCGCGCCAATTTCGGGGCGCCAGCTGTACAACTGGGTATGCAGCAGGGTTTCAGCGGAGGGTTTCTTGCCTGGTTCCAGGCTGTTGCCTGCCAGGTCAGTGGCAAGCACATCATCAGGTCCCAGCTGGCCCTTGTGCTTGCCCGACACCGTCAGCAGCGCCTGGCTGGCCGACAACCGGGTGGAATAGTTGCTGCTGGTAGCCGGTGACCAGCCACGCGCATATAAAAAGCGCCCGGCTTCAATGATTTCCAGGCTCAGGTGTTCACGGGTAAGGCTCATGGCCTGTCCTCTTGCAGTCGGGTGGCAATGATAACGGCTGCAGCCAGCGCTGCGACACTCGCCATACTAAAGGTGAAAGCGGGGCCCAGGGTGTTCCAGCTGTAACCGGAGTACAGCGCCCCCACGGCGCCACCGATACCGGCCAGCGTGGCGTACAGGGCCTGGCCCTGGCCTTGCTGGCCGGGACCGAAACTGCGTTGCACAAAGGTCATGGCCGAGGCATGAAAACTGCCAAAGGTGGCGGCGTGCAGCAGCTGCGCCAACAGCAACACCCACAGGTGCTCGGCAAAAGACCCCAGCAACAGCCAGCGCAAGGCAGCGAGGATAAAACTGAACATCAGCACCCGGCGTACGGAAAATTTCAGCAGGATACGGCGCATGGCCAAAAACATCAGCACTTCGGCCACCACTCCCAGGGCCCAGAGCAAGCCGATCACACCACGGCTATAGCCGAGGTGTTCCAGATGCAGAGTCAGAAATGTGTAGTACGGGCCGTGGCTCATTTGCATCAGCGCCACACAGGCATAGAACGCCAGCACGCCCGGGCTGAACAGTTGCTTCAAGAACCCGCCTTCCACCTGCTTGCGGCCCAGGCTGGAGGGCTGCGCATTGGGCACCCACAGGCTGCACAGCACAATGCCAGCCATGATCACGAGCAGCGCCACCGGGTAGATATCCAGGCTCAGCCATTCGAACAGGCGGCCCAGGATCACCACGGTAAGGATAAAACCGATCGAGCCCCACAAACGAATCTGACTGTAACGCTCAGGCTGCTCACGCAAGTGGGCAAAGGTAATGACTTCAAACTGCGGCAACACCGCATGCCAGAAGAACGCATGCAGCGCCATCACCAGCGCCAGCCAGGCATAGCTCTGGCTGACAAAGATCAGGGCAAAACTGCACAAGGTGCAGAGCGCACCCAGACGCACGATCAGCAGACGCTGACCGCTGTAGTCCCCCAACCAGCCCCACAGGTTGGGCGCAACGCAGCGCATCAGCATCGGGATGGCCACCAGTTCGCCAATGCGCGCACTGGAAAACCCCAGGTGATTGAAGTACAGCGCCAGAAACGGCGCTGTGGCACCCAGCAAGGCGAAATAGAAAAGATAGAAGCCTGACAGACGCCAGTAAGGAAGTGTCGCCACGGCCGTCAGACCGTGACGCTCAACAATCCTTGCATTACAACTGGCCCAGTACGGGCGTGCTGACGCGTACGTCGGCGTTCTGGCCGCGATGACGCAACAGGTGATCCATCAGCACAATGGCCATCATGGCTTCGGCAATCGGCGTGGCACGGATACCCACGCACGGGTCATGACGACCCTTGGTAATCACGTCCACCGGATTGCCATGCACATCGATCGAGCGGCCCGGGGTGGTGATGCTCGAGGTTGGCTTGAGCGCCAGGTGGGCAACGATCGGCTGGCCAGACGAAATACCGCCCAGGATGCCGCCGGCGTTGTTGCTCAGGAAACCTTCAGGGGTCATCTCGTCGCGATGCTCGGTGCCGCGCTGGGCAACACTGGCAAAACCGGCGCCGATTTCAATACCTTTTACGGCATTAATGCTCATCAGCGCATGGGCCAGCTCGGCATCCAGACGGTCGAAAATCGGCTCGCCCAACCCCGGGATCACGCCTTCGGCGACCACGGTGATTTTGGCGCCAACCGAGTCCTGGTCACGGCGCAGTTGATCCATATAGGCCTCAAGCTCCGGCACTTTGTCCGGGTCAGGGCTGAAAAAGGCGTTTTGTTCAACCGAGTCCCAGGTCTTGAACGGGATTTCAATCGGGCCCAGCTGGCTCATATAACCGCGAATCACGATGCCTTGGGTGGCCAGGTACTTTTTCGCGATGGCACCGGCGGCCACACGCATGGCCGTTTCACGCGCCGAACTGCGCCCGCCGCCGCGGTAATCGCGCTCGCCGTACTTGTGGTGATAGGTGTAATCAGCGTGGGCCGGGCGGAACAGATCCTTGATCGCCGAGTAATCCTTGGACTTCTGGTCAGTGTTACGGATCAGCAGGCCAATGGCGCAGCCAGTGGTGCGGCCTTCAAACACCCCGGAGAGGATTTCAACTTCGTCGGCCTCCTGACGCTGGGTGGTGTGGCGGCTGGTGCCGGGCTTGCGTCGATCCAGATCACGTTGCAAATCTTCAAGGGACAGCTCCAGCCCTGGCGGGCAGCCATCAACAATGGCGACCAACGCCGGACCATGGCTTTCGCCAGCGGTGGTGACAGTGAACAGCTTGCCGTAGGTATTGCCGGACATGCAGGGCGCTCCGCGAAAATCAGCCGATAAAGTTCAGCCCGGGATCAGTTCAAGTCTTGTTGCAACACAACAGATGTTGAACAGATCCCAGATAACCAAAAGCGCCAGTATACGCAGGCTACCTCTGTAGTTCATCCTCGAACCTTACTCATCCGGGTTTGTCCAACCGGCACACTAGACAATGATGGCGCTATGATGCTGCGAATACTTTTATTAGCACTGACCCTGTTTGGCTTTGGCACCCAGGCCCTGGCGGCCCCGCCCTCCAATGTCTTGCTGCGGCCCATTGAGCTCGATACCGGCTCCGGCACGTTGTATGGCTCGCTGGTTTTGCCCAAGAGCGACAAGCCCGTACCCGTGGTGCTGATTATTGCCGGTTCCGGCCCGACTGACCGCGACGGCAACAACCCTATCGGCGGGCGCAATGACGCCCTGAAAAAACTGGCCTGGCGCCTGGCCCAGAGCAATATTGCCAGCGTCCGCTTCGACAAGCGCGGCATCGCCCAGAGCCAGCCTGCCGGGCCTGACGAGCAAAAGCTCAACTTCGATCAGTATGTGTCCGACGCCGTGGCCTGGGGCGAGAAACTCAAAAGCGACCCGCGCTTTGGCAAGGTGTTTGTGCTCGGGCACAGTGAAGGCGCAATGATCGCCAGCCTGGCAGCCCCACAAATCGGTGCTGCCGGCGTGGTTTCGATTGCCGGTACAGGGCGCCCGGTGGGCGTGCTGTTGCGCGAGCAACTGCAACGCAATCACCTGCCGCCTGCCCTGCTCAAGCGCAGTTTTGAGCTGATCAGCAGCCTGGAAGCCGGCAAGACCGACGACAAGGTGCCCAAGGATCTGCAAGTGATCTTCCGCCCCAGCGTGCAGCCGTACATGATCAGCCTGCTGCGCCATGACCCGGCAGCCGCTTTCGCCGCACTGAAAATGCCGGCCATGATCATTCAGGGCACCCACGACATTCAGGTAGAGGTCAAGGATGCCCGCCTGCTCAAGGCCGCCAAGCCCGATGCCGTACTGACACTGATCAATGGCATGAACCACGTGATGCGCATCGTGCCAATGGACATGAAGCGCCAGGTGCAGTCCTATAACGACCCCAATCAGCGTTTGGCAGGCGAACTGGGCGACCGAACTGTGCGCTTTATCACGAAAGTCAATGCGGGCCAGCCCTACAGTACTGCGCATAACGGCCGATAAACCGGTGTCGGCCGTCTTTGCTTGGCTGACATCCAGCACAGGATCGAGCCGTTATGAGCGACACCCCAACACAACCCGCCGGGCCCGAGGCACCGGAAGTGCCCGAGGCCCCGCCGCTGCCTTGGGCCGATGTGCAGCCCGAGCATTTGCGCATGCTGCGCCTCGCCCCCCTGCCCACTGACCGCAACACCGGGGCACGGCCGTTACGCTTTGTGCAGTTTGGCCACGCCACACGCCACAGCAAAGACCTCAGCCTGCTGCGCATGACCATCACCCTGCCGGGCCAGCGCGTGCGCAGCGAACAGAACCAGCTTGACCTGTGGGTCGACCATAGCACCCACCGCGTGCGTTTCAGCCCTGAGCGCGGTTTGCAAGTTGAACCGGCGAACCGCGGGATCGGCCGTTTTCTGCTGGCTCAGGCCGCGTTGTGGGCGCAGAAAAAATGGTCGCACTACCGCGTTGACGGCACCGACCTGGCCAGCCGGGACGCCCTGAATGAAGACAGCCGCCTGCGCCGCGATCATGTTTTGCGGGTGCAGGGCTTTGATGTGGTGTATGCCGACGCCCAGTTTCTCAAGGCACGGATCGAAGACGTGCAAGTGGGCGAGTTGCTGGACAGCTGGAATGGCGAAAAGCTTCAGTTCCTCGACATTCTTGAGACTGCGCAAATGCTCCAGCAAGCCGAACAGAACTTGCAGGAACAAGAGGTAAAACTGCGGGAAAAAGAAGAAAAACTCGGCAGGTACCAGCGCGAAGAAATGGGCCTGCGCTTTACCATCACCTGCCTGGTAGCCTTTTCGGTGTTCCAGGCAGGGTTGTTGATCTGGATTGCGACGCACCGCTGATGGTACCCACCCGCTGCACAGGGTCACTATGGGTTACGGATAGCCAAGACCTGTTCCCCTGGGGTAGCGCAACGCCCCCGGCTGGCTGCCATCGGCCAGGGCAAAAATATCAACCGGCAAACGCCCCACGGGGACGCTCCGCCCCAGCATGACATCCACAGCAGCCGGCAAGGCTGGCCCCAGCAGACCTCGGTCATACCCCCTGGACGAGTAGGTCGCCAATGTGGCGCCGGCGATATCGTCAAATTCCACCACATCGTAGGGCGAGTTCATCGTCAGATGAATAGCCAGCTTGCCGCGGGACGTGGCGTATTCCATGGCACAGCGCAGCCATTGCAAACTGCTCTGCACGGTTGCTCCTGACAACAACTGATCGGCATGCGCATTTCGCACGACAGCACTGACACCGATTGAAGAGGTACCGAGAATCACCGTTTCTGCGGCGTTGATCGCCCGCTTTATCTCAACCCAGCCAACGCCTCTCAGCGCCTTGCCTGTCAACAGGAGCGCAGGATAGCCGGCCTCCTCGAACCTGCGGCGCAAGGCTTCGGCCTGCTCATTCCTCGGGGTCAGGATCAAGATCCGCGCGCACTGGTTCTTCAGAGGCAACGCGGCGCACTGATTACGAATCAATGTAATGGATTGCGCGGTAATACGTTGCTCGAGCGCACGATGTGCCGGGCTGCCAATTATATTCAACTCAGGTCGAGGCCTGGCGCCCTGCTCGGCGGTAATCCCGTTGCGCAACTTCATTCGCACAATCCGCAATACCGACTGATCCAGTTCCTGTCGATCAATATCGCCCGCCTCGACAGCCGCTACCACCTGATCAACCAACCCGGACAGGAGCCCGGCCTGGCGAGCGGTACGAAATTCAATGGGCATCAGGGCGATATCCACATCCGCCTGAAAAGCCTTTATCACGGCGTCGGCCTGACCGAAAAAACCGGCAATGGCCTTCATATCCATCGCATCCGTGATGCTCACGCCCTGAAAGCCAAGCTCACCCCGTAGAATATTGTGCTGAATTTTCCGCGACATGGTCGCAGGTGCAATAATCGGTTCACCGGTGCGCGTCTGAACCAGGGTGCTATCGAGCGCAGGATATTGAATATGGGCGGTCATGACCATTTCTGGCGCTTCACCCGCTTCAATGGCCAAACGATAGGGCGCCAGATCAATTGCCCAGGCATCTTCACGGGACTTGTTCACCACCGGCAGCCCGATATGCGAGTCCGTTTCCGTATCCCCATGCCCCGGGAAATGCTTGTACGCCGCGATCACGCCCTGTGCAGCCATACCTTGCATCATGCGTCGGGCCAACAGGCTGACCGTGCGTACATCATCACCAAAAGCGCGCACATTGATGACGGGGTTGAACGGGTTGCTGTTGACGTCCACCACTGGGGCAAAATTCAAGTTAAACCCCAGAGCCGCAATCTCGGCGGCCAACACCACACCCTGGTCATAAGCCATCCGCTCGTCACCACCGCCGTGCCAGGCCGCAGCCAATGCCATGTTGCCCGGGAAAACCGTGGCCGCCCTGCGCGGCAGGCGAAACACTGACCCCCCCTCCTCGTCCACCCCCAGCAACAGGCCGAGTTCACCCGCGACCGGGGGCACAGCGCGCAGATCATCCAGAAGGGTTCTGCCCTGCTCAAGCGAACTCAAATTGTTACCAAACAAAATCACCCCGCCAATGGCGTTGTTACGCAGGGCATCGCCCATGGCGGAATTGAACCGGGTGGTACTCAGGGTGCACGCTGGCTGGTCGTCAGGACACCAATAACGAAAGGCCACGAGCAACTTCTGCCCGATTTTTTCGCGCAGGGTCAAGCCCTCAAGGAGGCATCGGGCGCGCGTGTCGAGATCAGTGTCGCTGGGAGCCAAAGGAAACCGGGACGCTTGTGTCATGCTTTGATCCTCGTATACAAACCAATACGGGCATCAAGCAGGCAGCCACTTCAGGGAGATGCGTGCCAAAACCGCTTCGCTTGATGCCCAGCCGTTGTCGAATGTATCGAGTTGCGGACGAACAAAAAGCGAAGAGGTATTGCAGCGTTTGTAATGCTCTTGCCTGATCAGATTCGAGAAGCAAACAGCCCCTGATGGGCACGGCACTGTTCGGCGGTCAACATGAATACACCGTGCCCCCCGCGCTCAAAATCAAGCCAGGCGAAGTCGACTTCCGGGTACAGCGACTCAACGTGTATCTGGCTGTTGCCTACCTCAACGATCAGCAAGCCTTTTTCGGTCAGATGATCAGCCGCTTCGGCCAGCATCCGGCGTACCAGGTTCAGGCCGTCGTCACCGCAGGCCAGCCCCAATTCCGGCTCGTGCTGATACTCGGCCGGCATGTCGGCGAAATCTTCGGCATCCACATACGGCGGGTTGGACACAATCAGGTCGAAACGCTGCCCCGGCAAGCCATCAAAGCCGTCGCCCTGCACGGTGTAAACCCGTGCGTCGACACCGTGGCGCTCGATGTTCTGGTTGGCCACTTCAAGGGCCTCGAAGGACAGGTCGGCCAGCACCACTTCAGCGCTCTGGAACTCATAGGCACAGGCAATGCCGATACAGCCCGAACCGGTACACAGGTCAAGAATGCGCGCGGGCTCGGCAGCCAGCCACGGCTCAAAACGTTTTTCGATCAACTCGCCAATCGGCGAACGCGGGATCAGCACGCGCTCATCAACGATAAACGACATGCCGCAGAACCAGGCCTCACCCAACAGATAGGCCGTGGGCACGCGTTCTTCGATACGGCGCTTGAGCAGATGCTGCAGGTTCACCAGCTCATCGTCTTCAAGGCGGCAGTCGAGATAACTATCGGCAATTTCCCACGGCAGGTTCAGCGCACCCAACACCAATTGACGGGCTTCGTCCCAGGCATTGTCGGTACCATGACCAAAGAACAACTCTTCCCCATGAAAGTGGCTAACGGCCCAGCGAATATGGTCGCGCAGAGTGCGCAGGCGGGAAGTGATCAATGGTCTTACTCCTCAAAATCGATTGGCGATTCTAACAGCCAAACTCCGACGCGCCAAAGGTGGCCGGACGACTACACGTGACGGCGTTTCAAAAAGTAAGACCGTGTACAATAAAAAACTGAAATCGCTCCATTTTGTACATTTTATGGCTACAACATATTTGCTTGACATCGCTACAGGCCAGCAACCACAAGGCCTGCACGACTAGTCATTCACATAAACGCTCCGCCAGTGGAGAATGTCGCAAAAGCCCCATTCAAAGGAGCCCCCGAATGCCCGCTTTAAAGACGATGTTTCAACTCACAGGACGTGGCTATGCCGCAGCCAATCTAAGCAACGCCAGCCTGCTGATCATCGATGCGCAAAATGAGTACTTGAGCGGGCCATTGGCCCTTTCCGGCATGGACGCGGCCACCGCCAACATTGCCCGTCTGCTTGAAGCTGCCCGCAAGGCAAAGCGCCCGGTCATCCATATCCGTCACCTGGGCACCGTTGGCGGTATGTTCGACCCTCAGGGCGAGCGTGGCGCCTTCATCAAGGGCCTGGAACCACAGGGTGATGAGCAGATTATCGAGAAGCGCATGCCCAACGCATTCAACGACACCGGGCTGCAAAAGGCCCTGGAAAACCTCGGCTCGCTGGATGTGATCGTCTGCGGCTTCATGAGCCACTCCAGCGTCAGCACTACCGTGCGTGCGGCCAAGGACTACGGCTTGCGCTGCACCCTGGTGGAAGACGCCTGCGCCACCCGCGACCTGCCGACCGCGGACGGCATTATCAGCGCCGAGCAAGTGCAAAAAGCCGAAATGGCCATCATGAACGACAACTTTGCCACCCTGACGTTGACCCAAAACCTGATTTGATCTGAACCGGACGTTGACGGGCGGCCCCTGCAACCGCCCATCCCGGACCAGCTCCAGCCTGCGGGCGCTTTCCTATTTCACTACACTCAGGAACAACCTGACGAAGTCCCTGTCGAAGGGCCGATACCCTTTAAGGAAAGATCGGAATGAAGATCTCCGATGGTTTTGATGCTCGGCGTTTGCGCCCCAAGGCTCATCGCGACTGGCGCTCGCGCCTGGTACTGATGTTTGCAGCGCTGCTGGCACTGCTTGGCATGCTGTTGCTGTTGGCGGGTGCCGCCAGCCTGATTGGCCATCCAACGGCACTGGGCGAGCTCAATGCCAGCCCCGCAGGTGCAACACTGGTGTTGGTGTCCGGCCTGTTGGTGTGCTGGCTAGGGGTATGGATGTGGCGTCGACGCCGGCGCCTGATGCGCAAGCCATTTGGCCTGAACATGGCCCCGCACCTGATGAAAAAACACGACTGACGCATATCCGCCGCCCGATTGTCGTCGACTTGGGTAAACTGGCAGCCCTTCGCGGAGGCTGACATGCAAGACGACGATTTTTCCCTGTTCAAAAACGAGATTCGCGGTGTCAAACCGATCAAGCATGATCGTGCCGACACCGGCAAACCCAAGGCTGACCGTGCGCAGCTGGCCAAGTTGCGCCAGAACGCCATTGTGCGCACCAACGCGACCATCATCGACGGCCTGTCAGACCAGTTTGTGATTGATGTTGGCCCCGAGGACCAGCTGAGCTGGGCCCGTGACGGCGTGCAGGAAAGCCAGATGCGCAAGCTCAAGCTGGGGCAGATCGCCTTTGAAGGCAGCCTTGACCTGCACGGCATGACCGTTGAAAAGGCCCGCGAAACCCTTTGGGAATTCCTCGGTGAAGCCGTGCGCCTTGAAGTACGTTGCGTGCGCGTTACCCACGGCAAGGCCGTGCGTCTGGACGGCAAGCGCCCGATGATCAAAAGCCACGTCAACACCTGGCTGCGCCAGCACTCACAGGTACTGGGCTTCTGCTCCTGCCAGGCCAGGCATGGCGGCGCCGGCGCGGTCTATGTGATGCTCAAGCGCACCATGATGGAGGGGCGTGACGAGTAACAGCGTGTCATCACGCTTGCAGCGTCGTGTCAGCCCCCGTACCCTTACTCTTTGCGAAAAATCCCACAGGTAGATTAATGTCCCTGGAACAAAACTACACCGCGATCCTCGGTCAACTCGGCGAAGACGTTTCCCGTGAAGGCCTGCTGGATACGCCAAAGCGTGCCGCCAAGGCCATGCAGTACCTTTGCCGCGGCTATGAACAAACCCTGGAAGAAGTCACCAACGGTGCCTTGTTCAGCTCAGACAACAGCGAAATGGTGCTGGTCAAGGACATCGAGTTGTACTCGCTGTGCGAACACCACCTGCTGCCGTTTATCGGCAAGGCCCATGTCGCCTACATTCCGAGCGGCAAAGTGCTGGGCCTGTCGAAAGTGGCGCGTATTGTCGATATGTATGCCCGTCGCCTGCAGATCCAGGAAAATCTCAGTCGCCAGATCGCCGACGCCGTGATGCAAGTCACCGGCGCCCTGGGCGTGGCCGTTGTGATCGAGGCCAAGCACATGTGCATGATGATGCGCGGTGTCGAGAAGCAGAACTCGTCGATGATCACTTCGGTGATGCTGGGTGAGTTCCGCGAAAACGCCGCCACGCGCAGCGAGTTTCTCAGCCTGATCAAGTAACTGCGGCACAGAAAAAACCGGCGTTTATCGCCGGTTTTTTTTCGCCTGCACAATTTCAGGTAAGCTGCGTCCCTTCTTAATTTGCCCATGAGGCTTTTACTGTGTTTATCAAAGCGCTTCGCGTAGGCCTGGGTCAGCTCATCATCGCTGGCGATTTCGTGACACGTCCAAGCAAAAAGCAGCGCCCTGCCGCCGCTCAGGCGCAGGTCGACCAGGCTGCCAAGGGCCTGACCCTGTTTCAGTTCCACGCCTGCCCTTTCTGTGTAAAAACGCGCCGCACCCTGCGCCGCCTGAATGTGCCAGTGGCCCTGCGTGACGCGAAGAACAACGAGCAGGATCGCCAGACCCTGCTGGAGCAAGGGGGCAAGATCAAAGTACCTTGCCTGCGCATCGAAGAAGGCGGCAAAACCACCTGGATGTATGAGTCCAAGGTGATCATTGACTACCTGAACCAGCGCTTTGCCAACGTTTAAGGCCATCCCCCGGTCTACCCTCCCTGTGGGAGCGAGCCTGCTCGCGAACGACCTTCGCGAGCAGGCTCGCTCCCACAGTTGAAGTTTCCTTCAGACCTCGTCAGCGGCTACAGAATGTGCGCACAAAAAAACCGGCACTTGGCCGGTTTTTTTAAAGGGGCGATTTGCTCAATCGAGCATTCCCACATGCCGCGGATGGCTGGCCACCCGCGCCAGCCAGGCCTGAATACCCGGGTAGCCGCTCAGGTCAAACCCGCCCTGATGGGCCACATGGGTATAGGCATACAGCGTCACGTCGGCGATCGAGTATTGCTCACCCACCAGATACGGCGTGCGCGTGAGCTGTTGCTCCATCACGTCCAGCGCCTTGTAGCCACGCTTTTGCAGCTTGCGGTATTCCTCAAAGCGCTCTTCGGGTAGCCCCAGGTAAAACTGGATAAAGCGCGCCACCGCAATATAAGGCTCATGACTGTACTGCTCGAAAAACTGCCATTGCAGCACTTGCGTGCGCAAACGCGGTTCGGTCGGCAAAAACTCGCTGCCGTCGGCCAGGTAGTTGAGAATCGCGTTGGACTCCCACAGGCACGTACCGTCTTCCAGCTCCAGCACCGGCACTTTACCGTTGGGGTTTTTCGCCAGAAACTCCGGGGTCTCGGTTTCACCCTTGAGAATGTCCACGGCAAACCACTGATACTCAAGCCCCAGCAAATGCAGCATCAGCTTGATCTTGTAGCAGTTGCCCGAGTTGTAATCGCCATAAACCTTGAGCATTGCGCCTCCTTCAGGCCGCCTGGGCAGCCTGGGCCTGACGAATCACGTTGGCCAAACGCTTGAGGCCCTCATGCAGACGTGCCGGATCGATGTGGCTGAAGTTCAGGCGCAGGCTGCCCACGTTCTGGTCCGGGTTGGCGAAGAACGGCTCGCCAGGCATAAAGGCCACGTTCTGTTCCAGCGCAGGCTTGAGCAAAGTGCGGGTATCGAACGGTTGCTTGAGGGTCAGCCAGAAGAACAAACCGCCCTGGGGCACATGCCAGTCAGCCAGATCCGAGAAATGCTCTTCCAGCGCCAGCTGAAAACCGTCACGGCGCACGCGGTAGAAATCACGCAGTTCGGCCAGGTGATTACTCATTTTCTCGGTGCCGATCCACTGCAAGGCTTGCCACTGGCCAACGCGGTTGGTGTGCAGGTCAGCCGATTGCTTAAGGCGCAGCAAGTGCGGATACAGGTCAGGGCTGGCAATCAGGAAACCGACGCGCAGACCAGGCAACAGGGTCTTGGACACCGTGCCGGAATAGATCCAGCTGGCTTTTTTCAGGCGGCTGACAATCGGTGTGGCGCTGCCGCCGTCGAAGTTCAGCTCGCGGTACGGCTCGTCTTCGATCAGGGTCACGCCGAACTCGTCGAGCAAGGCAGCAACCGCGTCGCGCTTGGTTTCGCTGTAACGCACAGCAGACGGATTCTGGAACGTCGGGATCAAGTAGATGAACGCCGGGCTGTGTTTTTCCAGCTGCACGCGCAACGCAGCCAGATCAGGGCCATCAGCTTGCAGCGGAAACGTCAGGCATTCGGCACCGAACAATTGGAAGATTTGCAGCGCCGCCAGGTAGGTCGGTGCTTCGAGCATGATTTCGGTGCCCTTGTCGATATACAGCTTGGCTGCCAGATCAAGCGCCTGCTGCGAACCGCTCAACACCATCACCTGGCTGGCGTCGCAATCAACCCCCAGTGCGCGAGCCTCTGCAGCAAGTACTTCACGCAGTGCCGGCTCACCTTCGCTCATGCCGTATTGACCCATCGAGGCAGGCATATCGGTCCAGTCGACCTTGGGCAGCATGGCCTCGGCCGGTAGCCCGCCAGCGAAAGACATGACTTCCGGACGTTGGGCCGCAGCCAGAATTTCACGAATCAAGGAGCTTTTCAGGCGGGAAACACGTTCGGAGAAGGCCATACAGATCACCGGTAGCGGAAGTAATTGGAAATAAGTCAAACTGTTTGACCGAAACTACGCCGCGAACCCTAGATACGTCAATATGCTTGACCTTAAAAATCCGACCACTCAGCGCGCCGCCATGGAAGCCTTCTTCTTTGGCTATCAAGCATTTACCGCCAAAGCGGATGAAATGCTGGCACGTCGTGGGCTGAGTCGGGTGCATCAGCGTATTGTTTTTTTTATCGCCCACCACCCCGGTGTCAGCGTCAAGGAACTGCTGACCTTACTGGGCGTGAGCAAGCAGGCCCTGAATACGCCATTACGCCAGTTGATCGAGATGGCCCTGGTGCGCAGCGTCGCGCCCGAGACCGACAAGCGCAAACGCCTGCTGGAACTGACTGCCGACGGTGTGGCCTTCGAAAAGAGCCTGCGCCGCGAACAGGTCAAGCTGCTGCAAAGGGTATTTGCTCAGGCAGGTGAAGACGCGGTGAATGGCTGGCTGGCGGTCAATCATGCCCTGGGACAAAGCCGCCAGCTCTAGAGCAGGGTTCCTGTGGAAGGTGGCTTGTTCTGTAAGCGGGCTTGCCCGCGATGCAGGCGCCGCAGTACTCCAGTTGTACCGCAGCGATCCAATCGCGAGCAAACTCGCTCCCACAGAAAACAGACACCCACCCATCACTTTCTGATCACAATCTTAAAAACATTATTTGCTTTTTTTGTATACAAAAGCATAATTCACTTCGCCTGCATTTCTGACCCGAAAGTCAGAAAAATATCTCCCGCCACACCCAGTGCCCTTAAAAATAATAAAAGCCTGAGGAAATCACCGTGGACAGCCAAAAGTCAGAAATACCCGTTGTCGAACTTGCCACGCCCGCCGCCCGCAGCTGGCTGGAACGCCTGTTCAAACTGTCACTGCATGGCACCACGGTCAAAACCGAGCTGATTGCCGGGCTGACCACCTTCATCACCATGGCCTACATCATCTTCGTCAACCCCAACATCATGGCCGATGCTGGGATCGATCATGGTGCAGCCTTCGTCGCCACCTGCATTGCCGCCGCTCTCGGCAGCCTGTTGATGGGGCTTTACGCCAACTGGCCAGTAGGCCTGGCGCCAGGTATGGGACTGAATGCGTTTTTTACTTACACCGTGGTCGGAACCATGGGTTACAGCTGGGAAACAGCATTGGGTGCCGTGTTTGTCTCCGGTGTGCTGTTCCTGATTCTGACCCTGTCGCGGGTGCGTGAATGGCTGCTCAACAGCATTCCCGTCAGCTTGCGGTACGCGATGGGTGCCGGGGTGGGGTTGTTCCTGGGGATTATCGGCCTGAAAACCTCGGGCATTATCGTCGACAGCCCGGCCACCCTGATCAAGCTCAGTTCATTGCGCGACCCTGCCCCGCTGCTGGCAGCGGTGTGCTTTTTGATGATTGCGATTCTGAGCTATCACCGCGTCTTCGGCGCCATCCTGATCAGCATTATCGCCGTGACCCTCGCCGGCTGGGGCCTGGACCTGGTGCATTACAACGGCATCATGTCGGCACCGCCAAGCCTTGCACCGACCTGGATGGCCATGGACCTCAAGGGCGTTTTCAACATCAGCATGATCAGCGTGGTGCTGGCCTTTCTGTTTGTACACATGTTCGATACGGCCGGCACCCTGATGGGCGTGGCCCAGCGTGCCGGGCTGGTGAAGGCCGATGGCAGGATCGAAAACCTGTCCCGGGCCCTCAAGGCCGACAGCGCCTCCAGCGTGTTCGGTGCCGTGGTCGGCGTGCCACCCGTGACCAGCTACGTGGAAAGCGCCGCAGGCGTTGCGGCAGGCGGGCGTACCGGGCTTACTGCCGTCACCGTGGGCGTGTTGTTTGTGGCCGCCATGTTCTTTGCCCCTCTGGCTGGCATGATCCCCGCTTACGCCACGGCAGGCGCTCTGATTTATGTGGCCATGCTGATGATGGGCGGCATGCAGCACATCAACTGGGACGAACCCACTGACTGCATCCCGGCCATAGTGACCGTGATCATGATGCCTTTGACCTTCTCGGTCGCCGACGGGATAGCCCTGGGCTTTATCAGCTTTGTCGCACTCAAGGCAGGCACCGGCAAATACCGGGAAATTTCCGTCAGCCTGTGGGTGCTCTGCGCTATTTTCATCGCCAAGTTTATTTTCCTGTAAACCGGGCGGTATCAATCGGCCCCGCAATGACGCGGGGCCTTTGTTGTTTGGGAGGAAGTGATGAGTCTGGAAACCTGGCTGCTGTTCAGCAGCGCGGCATTGGTGGTAATCCTGATTCCAGGGCCGCTGTCGTTATTGATGATCAGCAACAGTCTGAACTACGGCTTGCGCCGTTCGTACCCGGCTTTTCTGGGAGGTGTATTTGCCTCGATCTGCCTGCTCAGCGCTTCGGCACTGGGTTTGGGCGCCTTGCTGCTGGCCTCGGAAAAACTCTTCAGCGCCCTGAAGATCGTGGGCGCGCTGTACCTGTTTTACCTGGCCTGGCAAAGCTGGAAACAATCGCGTCAGCCGGCCACCGTCACCAATGTGCCCGAAGCCGCACCAATACCGCGCTTTAGCGCCCTGTTTGGGCGCGCGTTCGTGCTGGGGGCCAGCAATCCTAAGGACATTCTGTTCTTTGCTGCCTTTTTGCCGCAGTTTCTCAACCCCGATCTACCGTTCCTCAACCAGTTACTGGTGATGATCGCCACCTGGACCGTGCTCGACCTGCTGTGCAAGCTGGCCTACGGCCTGGGTGCCCACGGTGCGGCGGGGTACCTGCGCAGCGGCAAGGGCCAGAGCTGGTTCAACCGGGTCAGTGCCGGGCTGTTCAGCGTGGCAGGCACGGCGTCGTTGTTGAGCCGCTGATTGCACACAAGCCCGTAGCAGCTGCCGAAGCAACGAGGCTGCGTTCGATTGCGAAGCAATCGTAAGACCTGAGTTCGCGATTTATCTGATGGACAGCGGATTCAGGTTCTACGACGGCTACGCCGCCGAACGCAGCCTCGTTGCTTCGGCAGCTGCTACGGACATGGCATTTAGACAGGCAAAAAAAAGCCCGCAGTGTGAGCGGGCAAATAACCACATGCGCAGATCGAAAACGATTAGCTACCGCGATAGGTCGAGTAGCTGTACGGCGAAATCAGTAGCGGTACATGGTAGTGATCCTGCTCGGCGCTGATCCCGAAACGCAGTACCACCACATCCAGAAACGCCGGCTCCGGCAATTTCACACCCCGTGCGCGGTAGTAATCACCGGCACTGAACTGCACCTGGTAAACCCCGGAACGGTAGGCCTCCCCCTCCAGCAACGGCGCGTCGCAACGGCCATCGCTGTTGGTCAGGGCTGTAGCGACCAACTCCAGCCCCGAACCTTCAACCCGATACAGCTCGACCTTGATCGAGCTGCCCGGGCAGCCGTGTGCGGCATCCAAAACGTGCGTAGTCAAACGTCCCATTGATTGTGCGACCTCCCGAGTCGTGAAAAAAACGGCTGCCGCCCTCTTTTGGCGCACCAAAAGGCTCGGCGAAGACACGATTAAGACATTTATCAAAAAAATTGTACACAATTAAAAATGACAATCTGCGCATCCCCCGACGCTACGGGGCCTGCACGGCATTAATCGTCAAAGCCGCAGTCCTCAGAGACCTTTCGACCATAAACTGACCAATCAGGCAGGTTTCTTGCAAGTACTCTTTCTGTACAAATCGTGGTAGAAATAGCAAAAATCAGGGTTACAAATAAAATGTAAAGTTGTATACAATCAGCTCATCGCAGTGACGCCAGGTCTGGCCAATCGACTGTTACCACGAACAATAAGGAAGACTGCAGTGAGCGCTGACTACCCACGCGACCTGATTGGTTACGGTCCAAACCCTCCACACCCGCATTGGCCGGGCAACGCCCGCATCGCCCTGTCTTTTGTTCTCAATTACGAAGAAGGCGGCGAGCGCAACATCCTGCACGGTGACAAGGAGTCTGAAGCCTTCCTGTCGGAAATGGTCTCAGCCCAACCATTGCAGGGCGAGCGCAACATGAGCATGGAGTCGCTGTACGAGTACGGCAGCCGTGCAGGCGTGTGGCGCATCCTCAAGCTGTTTCGCGAGTTCGATATTCCGCTCACGGTGTTTGCCGTGGCAATGGCCGCCCAGCGCCATCCGGATGTGATCCGCGCCATGGTCGAGGCCGGGCATGAGATCTGCAGCCACGGTTATCGCTGGATCGACTACCAGTACATGGATGAAGCGCAAGAGCGTGAACACATGCTCGAAGCCATCCGCATCCTCACCGAAATCAGCGGCGAACGCCCGCTGGGCTGGTACACCGGCCGCACCGGCCCCAACACCCGGCGCCTGGTGATGGAAGAAGGCGGCTTTTTGTACGACTGCGATACCTATGACGACGACCTGCCCTACTGGGAACCCAACAATCCCACCGGCAAACCGCATCTGGTGATCCCCTATACCCTGGATACCAATGACATGCGCTTTACCCAGGTGCAGGGCTTCAACACCGGCGAGCAATTTTTCCAGTACCTCAAGGATGCTTTCGATGTGCTGTACGCCGAAGGCGCAGAGTCGCCGAAGATGCTTTCCATCGGCCTGCATTGCCGCCTCATTGGCCGCCCTGCGCGCCTCGCCGCCCTCAAGCGTTTCATTGAGTACGCCAAGGGCCACGAACAGGTCTGGTTCACCCGCCGCGTGGACATTGCCCGCCACTGGCACGCCACCCACCCTTTTATTGCCGAGACCGCCAAATGAGCGCCTTCAAGACCCTCAAGCCTTCACAACTGAGCCGTGAAGCCTTCGTGGCGGCTTTTGCCGATATCTACGAACACTCGCCCTGGGTTGCCGAAAAGGCCTACGACCTGGGCCTGGACAGCAGCGTCGACCAGATCGAAACCCTGCACCAGCGCATGAGTGACATTTTGTTGAGCGCCGATCACGCCAGCCAGCTGGCATTGATCAACGCTCACCCGGACCTGGCCGGCAAAGCAGCCGTCCAGGGCCAACTGACCGAAGCCAGCACCAATGAACAGGCTGGCGCCGGTATTCACCAATGCACGGCCGAAGAGTTTCAACGCTTCACCGAGCTGAACGAGGCCTACAAAGCCAAGTTCAAGTTTCCCTTCATCATGGCGGTAAAAGGCAGCGACCGGCACCAGATCCTCGCCGCGTTCGAAACCCGCATCCATAACCCGGCAGACGTCGAGTTCAAGTGCGCGTTGGCAGAAATCAACAAGATCGCCCTGTTCCGATTACTCCAGCTCTAAGCCGAACCGGCACCCGCCGATGACGCATCTCCAGCCACTCATTTAAAGGCAGACAAGAAGAATGAAAGCTTACGCCGTACCTTTCGAGAAGTTCGTCAACCTGGCCGATGCCCGCCTGGGCACCAAAATCGTTTCGGTAACCGATGACTGGTTTGCCGACGCCAACCGCATGTTCCACCCGACCCCGGCCGTATGGAAGGAGGGCGTTTTCGATGACAACGGCAAGTGGATGGACGGCTGGGAGTCCCGCCGCAAGCGCTTCGAAGGCTATGACAGTGCCGTCATCCGTCTTGGCGTTCCGGGCTCGATCAAGGGTGTGGACATCGACACTTCATTCTTCACCGGCAACTTTCCACCATCGGCCTCGCTGGAAGCCTGCTTCCTGGCCTCGGGCGAACCGAATGAAAACACCCAGTGGGTGGAAGTACTGTCGGCCGTCGAGCTGCAGGGCAACAGCCATCACTACCACGAAATCAACAATGACCAGGCCTTCAGCCACCTGCGCTTCAACATTTTCCCGGATGGCGGCGTAGCGCGTCTGCGCGTGTACGGCGTGCCGTTCCGTGACTGGTCGGCAGTAGGCGACAACGAACAGGTCGATCTGGCCGCAGCTCTCAACGGTGGCCGCGCCCTCGCCTGCTCCGACGAACACTTCGGCCGCATGAGCAACATCCTCAACCCTGGCCGTGGCATCAATATGGGCGATGGCTGGGAAACTGCACGTCGTCGTACCCCGGGCAATGACTGGGTCATCGTCGCGCTGGGCCACCCGGGCGAGATCGAAAAAATCATCGTCGATACCCTGCACTTCAAGGGCAACTACCCGGACAGCTGCTCGATCCAGGGCGCGTACGTCAAGGGCGGTACCGACAGCCAGATCGAAACCCAGTCGCTGTTCTGGCGTGAACTGCTGCCGAGCCAAAAAATGGAAATGCACGCTGAACACACCTACAGCGAGCAACTGAAAAACCTCGGCCCGATCACCCACATTCGCCTCAACCTGTTCCCGGATGGTGGTGTAAGCCGCATCCGCGTATTGGGCAAAGTCGCCAAATAAGCGCTGCACCCATCGCAGGCAAGTCCGCTCCCACATTTGAAATGTATTCATCCTGTGGGAGCGGGGTTACCCGCGATAGCGACAAAACTGACACCACAGAAACCCGAATAAGAAGACCACCATGCGCACATTGATGATTGAACCTCTGACCAAAGAAGCCTTCGCCCCTTTCGGTGACGTGATTGAAACCGATGGCAGCGACCACTTCATGATCAATAACGGTTCGACCATGCGCTTTCACCGTCTGGCCGAGGTCGAAACGGCTACGCCAGAGGACAAGGCGATCATCAGCATTTTCCGCGCCGAGGCGCAGGACATGCCGTTCACCGTACGCATGCTGGAGCGCCATCCGCTGGGCAGCCAGGCTTTTATACCGCTGCTCGGCAACCCCTTTCTGATCGTGGTCGCGCCCGTTGGCGATGAACCTGTATCGGACCTGGTCCGCGCCTTTGTCAGTAATGGCAGGCAGGGCATCAATTACCATCGCGGCGTCTGGCACCACCCGGTGCTGACGATCGAAAAGCGGGATGACTTCCTGGTGGTTGATCGCAGTGGCAGCGGTAATAACTGCGATGAGCATTTCTTTAAAGAGGATCAGTTGCTGTTCCTCGCCCCCCACCAATAAGAGAAGGTCCAACACTCACAAAAGAGTGACGGGCAAGAGGTAAAGACTGTGGAAGCACATCTAATGGAATGGCTGAATCTGAGCGTGCGCTGGATTCATATGATTACCGGTGTGGCCTGGATTGGCGCGTCGTTTTATTTCGTCTGGCTGGAGAACAACCTTAACCGGGCCAACCCCAAGGATGGCCTTGCTGGCGATCTATGGGCGATTCACGGCGGCGGTATTTACCACCTCGAAAAATACAAACTGGCCCCACCCACCATGCCGGAAAACCTGCACTGGTTTAAATGGGAAGCCTATTTCACCTGGATGTCGGGCATCGCCCTGCTCTGTCTGGTGTTCTACTTCAACCCCGCGCTGTACCTGATTGCTCCAGGCAGCAGCATGAGCGGCCCTGAAGCGGTTGCCATCGGTATCGGCTCGCTGATTGCCGGCTGGTTCGTTTACGACTTTCTGTGCGACTCCGCCCTGGGCAAACGCCCGGCGTTGCTCGGTTTCGTCCTGTTTGTGCTGCTGGTTGCAGCAGCGTTCGGCCTGAGCAAAGTGTTCAGCGGGCGCGGTGCCTACCTGCACGTGGGCGCCATTATCGGCACCATCATGGTCGGTAACGTATTCCGCACCATCATGCCGGCACAACGTGCCCTGGTAGCCGCGATCAAGGAAGGCCGCAGCCCTGATCCGGCTCTGCCGGCCAAAGGCCTGCTGCGTTCGCGACACAACAACTACTTCACCTTGCCGGTGCTGTTCATCATGATCAGCAACCACTTCCCGAGCACCTATGGCAGCCAGTACAACTGGTTGATCCTGGCCGGGATTGCGGTGCTGGCAGTGCTGGTACGTCACTACTTCAACACCCGCCACGACAGCCACAAATATGCCTGGACCCTGCCGGTCGCAGCCCTGGGCATGATTTGCCTGGCTTACGTTACCGGTCCAAAGCCTGTGTCGACAGCGCCAGAAACCGCCAAGGTGATCAAGTACCAACCGCTGCCGGAAACCGCCCTGGGCGGCGTCAAGGCTGCAGATGCTCCGCCAGCGGCACCGGCACAGGCACCCGCGGCAGCGCCAGTGGCCACCGTCGATTTTGAACAAGTCCACAAGGTGATCCAGGAGCGCTGCACGGTCTGTCATTCCGCCACCCCCAGCAGCCCGTTGTTCAGTGCGGCTCCGGCAGGCGTGATGTTCGACACCGCGCAACAGATCCAGCTGATGGCCCCGCGCATTCAGGCTCAGGCCGTTGTCACGCCGATCATGCCGCTGGGCAACATCACGCAAATGACGCAACAGGAGCGCGACCTGGTCGGCGCCTGGATCAATGCAGGGGCACGGACCAACTGACGCACCGCCTTTGCGGTCGCAGCCCCGCTGCGGCCGCAAGAACACACCACTAGCTCACAACAATAAAAATGACCGAGGTGTTGCATGTCCGATTTAACCGAACCGCGCATACCCGCCGTGACCGCCCCGCCCCCGCTGGCGCGGCTACCCATGCTGCAACTGATCCTGGTCGGTTTGCAGCATGTGCTGCTGATGTATGGCGGCGCCGTGGCCGTGCCGCTGATCATCGGACAGGCTGCAGGCCTGAGTCGTGAAGAGATCGCGTTTCTGATCAACGCCGACCTGCTGGTGGCGGGTGTCGCTACCATCGTGCAGTCGATGGGTATCGGCCCCATGGGTATTCGCATGCCGGTCATGATGGGCGCCAGCTTTGCCGCCGTTGGCAGCATGGTGGCAATGGCCGGGATGCCGGGTATCGGCTTGACCGGGATCTTCGGCGCGACCATCGCCGCGGGCTTTTTCGGAATGATCATTGCGCCATTTATGTCCAAGGTGGTGCGCTTCTTTCCTCCCCTGGTCACCGGTACTGTCATTACGTCGATCGGCCTGTCGCTGTTCCCCGTTGCGGTCAACTGGGCCGGTGGCGGCAGTGCTGCGGCGCAATTCGGCTCGCCGGTGTACCTGGCCATCGCGGCTCTGGTGCTGGGCACCATCCTGCTGATCAACCGCTTTATGCGCGGCTTCTGGGTCAATGTGTCGGTCTTGATCGGCATGGCCCTGGGCTATGTGCTGTCAGGCGCCATCGGCATGGTCGACCTCTCCGGGCTGGACAATACGCCGTGGTTCCAGGTTGTCACCCCCTTGCACTTCGGCATGCCGGAGTTTCATTTGGCACCGATTCTTTCGATGTGCCTGGTGGTGGTGATCATTTTTGTCGAGTCCACCGGGATGTTCCTGGCGCTGGGCAAAATCACCGATCAGGAAGTCACCCCGCGCATGCTGCGTCGCGGTTTGCTGTGTGACGCAGGCGCTTCGTTTATCGCCGGTTTTTTCAACACCTTCACCCACTCCTCCTTCGCCCAGAACATTGGCCTGGTGCAAATGACCGGCGTGCGTTGCCGCTCGGTAACCATCATGGCCGGTATCTTCCTGATCACCCTCAGCCTGCTGCCGAAAGCGGCGTACCTGGTGGCCTCGATTCCGCCTGCAGTGTTGGGTGGCGCCGCCATTGCCATGTTCGGCATGGTCGCGGCAACCGGGATCAAGATCCTCCAGGAAGCCGACATCGCCGACCGCCGCAATCAGTTGCTGGTGGCCGTGAGCATCGGCATGGGCCTGATCCCGGTGGTGCGTCCTGAGTTTTTCGCCCACCTGCCACTGTGGATGGACCCCATCACCCACAGCGGTATCGCCATGGCCGCTGTCAGCGCGGTGTGCCTGAACCTGATGTTCAATGTGCTGGGCGGTTCCGAACGCGCAGCCATGAGCGGGCATGTGCACCAGCACTGAGCCCTGACCCTCACCCCAACCCTCTCCCCAAGGGAGAGGGGGCTGATCGGTGGTGTTCCTGAGCGCTCGCACGACCAATCCCCTCTCCCTCCGGGAGAGGGCTAGGGAGAGGGGCTCTCGCTTTACAAAAACAATAAAAAAGGGAGTTACCCATGAAGTGCAAACACTGGGGCGTCACGCTCGCAGGTGGACTTTTGGCTGCCAGCCAGACAATGGCCGGGGACCTGTTTTTATGGCAAACCAACAGCCTGACCTACCTGTACGGCAAGAACTTCGCGATCAACCCGTCGATCCAGCAAACCGTCACTTTCGAACATGCGGACAAATGGAAGTACGGCGACAACTTCCTGTTTGTCGACCGGATTTTCTACAACGGCAAAGAAGACCCCAACAAAGGCCCGCACACCTATTACGGCGAGTTCAGCCCGCGCCTGTCGTTCGGCAAGATCTTCGACCGCAAATTCGAATATGGCCCGATCAAGGATGTGCTGCTGGCCATGACCTATGAATATGGCGAAGGCGACAGCGAGGCCTACCTGATCGGCCCGGGCTTTGATCTGGCGGTACCGGGCTTCAACTACTTCACCCTCAACTTCTATCGCCGCCATACCGAGGGCCCACGCCCTGGCACCGGGGTCTGGCAGATCACTCCGTCGTTTTCCTACACCATCCCCCTGGGCCGCTCCAACGTGTTGATCGACGGCTATATGGACTGGGTGGTGGACAACGACCAGAACTCACGCGGCACCTACCACTCCAATCTGCACTTCAACCCACAGATCAAATATGACCTGGGCAAGGCCCTGAACCTGGGTGAAAAACAGCTCTATGTCGGGATTGAATACAGCTACTGGAAGGACAAGTACGGCATCGAAAGCAGCAGCCGTCTTGATACCAACCAGAACACCGCCAGTGCCCTGATCAAAGTCCACTTCTAAGCTCTAGACTGTGCATGCTCTGTTATTGCCCGCCCTGGGCTTTAACAGAGCGCTTGAGTGCACGCGCCAGAGCCCGTATCCTGCGCGCCCGCTTAAACGCGACGTTTTTAAAAGCTGACTTTAAAGCCAACTTTTGCCTTTATATCAAAGGTTTACGGCCTGCCTGCCGCCCCCTGCACTCAACTGCCAACGCGCAGTCGAGGGTTTATTCATGGCTATAAAACAGGTATGGCCCCGAACTTGCTAAAAGCACTGAAGCTGACCGTAAAGGCAACTTTTAAAACCATGAACCAAGGCGCCACAACAGAGCGCCACGTTCGCACTACTTGCACAACTTTCTATATTTTGGAGCTAACCGAATGAAGCGCACACTTACCGGCCTGATGCTTGCGGGGAGCATGCTGGGCGGGGCTCCGGCAGTCGCCGGCGACCTGCTGCAATGGCAAACCAACAGCCTGACTTACTTGTACGGCAAGGACTTCCAGGTCAATCCAAAAATTCAGCAGACCATGACCTTCGAGCATGCTGACAGCTGGAAGTACGGTGACAACTTCTTCTTCCTTGACCGTATCTTTTACAACGGCAAGAAAGACGGCAACGTCGGCCCGAACACCTACTACGGTGAATTCACCCCGCGTTTGTCGTTCGGCAAGATCTTCGACCAGAAGTTTGAATTCGGCCCGATCAAGGACGTATTGCTGGCCATGACTTACGAGTTTGGCGAAGGCGATACCGATGCCTACCTGATCGGTCCGGGTTTCGACCTGAACGTGCCGGGCTTTGACTACTTCCAGCTGAACTTCTACCAGCGCTTCCCGGAAGGCAGCCGCGCCGGCAAAGGTGTGTGGCAGATCACCCCGGTGTGGTCCTACACCCTGCCCCTGGGCAACTCCGATGTGCTGATCGACGGCTACATGGACTGGGTGGTCGACAACGACCAGAACTCACGCGGCACCTACCACGCCAACCTGCACTTCAACCCGCAGGTTAAATATGACCTGGGCAAGGCCCTGAGCTGGAGCGCCAAGCAACTGTATGTCGGTGTGGAATACGACTACTGGAAAAACAAGTACGGCATCGAAGACAGCGGCGCGTTCAAGACCAATCAGAACACCACCAGCCTGCTGATCAAGTACCACTTCTGATGCACGGGCCCGGGCCGCGTCAGCGCGGCTCAGGCACCCGCAGCAAACCGCGCAGCATCAGGTCCAGGCTGTCCAGCGCAGCGGCCAGACGCTGCGGCGGGTTGTCGGCCTCGGCAATCCAGAACGACGCATCCATCAGCCCGCCCTGAATCAGACGCGCCAGCGCCTCGGGATCGGTGCGCTGAATCACCTCGGTGTCCATCAGCCCCTGCAACATCGACGCCATCGACAGGCAGCACACCGACTGGGTGTTCTGCACATATTGCGAGCCCAGCACCGAAGGCGCATCGCGCAACAGAATGCGCTGTACCTCGACTTGCAGGGCCATCTCCAGATACAGCCGGCACTGATCCTTAAACCCTTGCCAATGGCTGTCCGCCTGCTCAAACACCTGCGCCAGCTGCGCATCCAGCTCGGCATCGATCTGCTGGGCCACGGCCTTGAACAAGCCTTTCTTGTCGCCAAAATGGTGGTACAACGCGCCACGCGTCAGCCCGACCGAAGCCGTCAATTCGTCCATCGATGTCCGGGCATAGCCCACCGTACTGAATGCCAGGCGAGCCGCCTCAAGCAGCTTGCCACGGGTTTCTTCGATCATTTGCGACCGCGCTTTGGGCGCCATGCCTGTCACCTTTATTTTTGGATACGCGACGTATGTTAATTGACATACGCTGTGTATGCGTATATTTCTACATACGCCGCGTATGTCATGCTCGGCAATCACACATTCCCGTAGCAGCTGCCGAAGGCTGCGTTCGGTTGCGAAGCAACCGTAAAAACAGTAGATGCGGTTCTCCTGAAAGTCCGCATTCAATGGTTTGACGACGACTGCGTCGCCGAACGCAGCCTTCGGCAGCGGCTACGAAAGCAATCCCCAACACTGTTCCGGAGCTTGTATGGCCAACCCCTATCGCGAGATTTTCAGCGCCCCCGGCACCAAGGCTTTCAGCGGTGCG
The DNA here is from genome assembly GCF_005930585.1 of Pseudomonas sp. FSL W7-0098. Taxonomy (NCBI): domain Bacteria; kingdom Pseudomonadati; phylum Pseudomonadota; class Gammaproteobacteria; order Pseudomonadales; family Pseudomonadaceae; genus Pseudomonas; species Pseudomonas sp. FSL W7-0098. The sequence continues at coordinate 184,634 of NZ_RXHW01000003.1, read as the reverse complement.
GGCCTGATCGCGCGGATGCCGATCTCAATGGTCGGCATCGGCATCATCACCATGCTGGCGCAACTGCAAGGTTCCTATTGGCTGGCCGGTGGCGTAGCCGCCACCTTTGCCCTGGCCACAGCCCTGCTGGCTCCGCAGATTTCACGCTGGGTCGACCGCTACGGCCAGAGCCGCATCCTGCCCGGTGTCACCGCCATTGGCGTCAGCGCCCTGCTGGCCTTGCTGCTGTGCAGTCATTTTGGCGCGCCGGACTGGACGCTGTTTGTGTTCGCCGCCCTGTCGGGCTGCATGCCGAGCATGTCGGCAATGGTGCGGGCACGCTGGACCGAGCTGTATCGCGGCTCGCCCAAACTGCATACGGCGTTCTCGTTCGAGTCGGTACTCGATGAAGTGAGCTTTATTATCGGCCCGCCGATTTCCGTGGGCCTGAGTGTGGCGCTGTTCCCCCAGGCCGGACCACTGGCGGCAGCCATCCTGCTGGCCATCGGCGTCAGCGTGTTTGTGCTGCAACGCAGCACCGAACCACCGGTACACCCGCGTAGCAGCGAGCACCAGGGCACAGTCTTACGCCAGGGCGCCGTGGTGGTTTTGCTGTTGGCCCTGCTTGGGCTGGGCACGATTGTGGGTACGGTGGATGTGGTTAGCGTGGCCTTTGCCCAGCATCAGGGCCAACCGGCTGCCGCAAGCATTGTATTGTCGATGTACGCCTTGGGATCGTGCGCTGCCGGGCTGGTGTTCGGCATGCTCAAGTTGAACATGCCGCTGCCCAGGCTGTTTGTGCTCGGCGCCCTGGCCACCTCCATCACCATGGTGCCGCTGCTGTGGGCCGACAGCATCGCCACCCTGGCCGTGGGCATGCTGATCGCCGGGCTGTTTTTTGCCCCCACCCTGATCACCGCCATGGGCCTGGTGGAAAACATTGTCCCACCCGCCAAGCTGACTGAAGGCCTGACCTGGATGATCACCGGTCTGGGCATGGGCGTGGCCCTCGGTGCGGTACTCGGCGGCTGGGTGGTGGACGCGTACGGCGCCCAGGCCGGTTTTAGCGTGTCGCTGGCCGCCGGCGGCGTCATGCTGCTGTTCGCGGTGCTGGGCTATCGATTGCTGCAGGACAGTACCCTGCCCCGTGCCATCGCGGCCTAGGACTTGATGGCCCGCCAGACCTTGCTCGCGACAGACACCACGGCCAACACCACCGCGCCGGCAATAATGCCGGCCACGGCGTTGAGCAGGGTCGGCACAATCACCGACACCACACCCAGCCATTGCGTGCTGCCTTGCGCAACGCCTTCAACCCAATGATGCAACGGCGGTACACCGTGGGTCAGGATACCGCCGCCGACCATGAACATTGCCGCCGTGCCGATCACGGTCAGACTTTTCATCATGTACGGGGCTGCGCTCAACACACCACGGCCAAAGCTGCGCTGGAACCGCGGCCAGGCGCCGTCGCCGGTCTTCTTGCTCAGGTACAGGCCACCATCGTCGAGTTTGACGATGCCACCCACCACGCCATATACCCCGACTGTCATCACGATGGCGATACCCGACAACACCACCACCTGCTGCATCAGCGGTGAGTCGGAGACGATGCCCAGGGTGATGGCAATGATTTCGGCGGACAGGATAAAGTCCGTACGAACGGCGCCCTTGACCTTATCCTTTTCAAACGCCGCCAGATCGACTTCAGCACCGGCCAGCGACTCCTGCAAGGCCTGGCGCTGGCTCTGGGCATCGGCCTTGCTGTGGGTGAAACTGTGGGCGACCTTTTCGAAACCCTCGAAACACAGATAAGCCCCACCCACCATCAACAGCGGCGTCACCGCCCAGGGCGCAAAGGCACTGATGGCCAGCGCTGCCGGTACCAGAATCGCCTTGTTGCGAAACGAACCCTTGGCCACGGCCCACACCACCGGCAACTCCCGGTCGGCACGCACGCCCGATACCTGCTGGGCGTTGAGCGCAAGGTCATCGCCCAGCACACCGGCGGTTTTTTTGGCGGCCACTTTGGTCATCAGAGCGACGTCATCGAGCACGGCGGCGATATCATCGAGCAACATCAGCAAGCTACTGCCAGCCATAGAAAAACGTCCTGAGAGATGGAATGGACACAAGCATAGCGCGTGCCGCGCGCAAAGCGGCAATCTTGAGCCACTTGCAAGCCCGGTGCTACCATGCCCGACCGCCCCAGCAGGCAAGGACATATCGGGTTTATGAGCAGTATCCGCGAGCGTAACAAAGAACTGATTTTGCGTGCCGCCAGCGAAGAATTCGCTGACAAGGGTTTCGCCGCCAGCAAAACCAGCGATATCGCGGCCAAGGCCGGCGTGCCCAAGCCCAATGTCTACTACTACTTCAAATCCAAGGAAAACCTCTATCGCGAGGTGCTTGAAAGCATTATCGACCCGATCCTGCGGGCTTCGACGCCGTTCAACGCCGATGGCGAGCCGAATACGGTATTGAGCAATTACATCCGCTCAAAAATCGTGATTTCCCGTGACCTGCCCTTTGCCTCGAAAGTGTTCGCCAGCGAAATCATGCATGGCGCCCCGCACTTGAGTGAGAAACAGGTAGAGCTGTTGAATGCCCAGGCCCAACACAACATCGCCTGCATCCAGACCTGGATCGACCGCGGCCAGATTGCCGCCATCGACCCGCACCACCTGATGTTCAGCATCTGGGCGGCAACCCAGACCTACGCCGACTTCGACTGGCAGATCTCGGCCATCACCGGCAAGACCAAGCTTGAAGACAGCGACTACGAAGCGGCAACCCAAACCATTATCCGGTTGGTGCTGAAGGGCTGCGAACCGGACCGATAAACCACGCTGGGACCTTCGCGAGCAGGCTCGCTCCCACCCTGCGCACAATCTGTGGGAGCGAGCCTGCTCGCGAAGCCCTTTCAAACCCAGATTGCATCCCACAGGGGATAGTCACCGAGCTTCTCGACCAGTCGTGCCCGCAACGGATTGGCGACAACATAACGAGCAACATTCACCAGATCCTCTTCTCGCCTTAATGCCCGGTCATGGAAGCCATTTTGCCAAAGGCTGATTTTGCGATCAGTTGATCGCCTGACAGCCTGGGTACTCAAAGACTTGGTTCGTTGCATCAAGCTACCGAGCGTCCCACGGTGTAATTCGATCAACCAATGAACGTGATCTGGCATGACGACCCAGGCCAACGAGTCTGCAAAACCCTGGTCTTGGGCAGCGCGAAATTGTGCGACGACTAATCGTCCCAAGGTAAAGTCTTTAAAGATGGGCTCTCTGCAGAGCGTGTTGGTGCTCAACAGGTAAATTCGATTTGGCTCGGAACAGCGGCCGATACGCAGGCGGTGTGAAGCAGCTAAAGACGGCATTCCTTTGCCTTTTCATAGATGAGTAATGAAAAGGCTAGCCCTGAAAGAACAATGAGGACGGGGCGTTTTTTAGCTGAATGTGTCTCAACAATGCCTTCGCGAGCAGGCTCGCTCCCACCCTGCGCACAATCTGTGGGAGCGAGCCTGCTCGCGAAGGCGGTCAATCACTCAGCCCAAATCAGACCGCCACCCCCGCATCCGCCCGCAGGCCCAGCGCTTCTACCGCGCTGATCGCGCATTGCTCGTCGATATCCGACGTATCGCCGCTGATACCAACAGCACCGATTACCTGCCCCGCCTCATCACGAATCAATACCCCACCCGGCGCAGGCACCACGTCACTTTGCCCCATGCCATTAAGCGCCGCGAAGAACGCCGGGCGCTGTTGCGCGTCCAGTGCCAGCAGACGCGAGCCCTTGCCTAAGGCAATCGCGCCCCAGGCTTTGCCAATCGCAATGCTGGGGCGCAGCAGGCTGGCGCCGTCTTCGCGCTGCAACGCCAGCAAATGCCCGCCACTGTCGAGCACCACTACCGTCAGCGGCGCAGCACTGATCTGACGCCCGACGCTCAAGGCCTGAGCGGTCAGTTCTAAAGCGACTTTCAAGGTTAAAGCACTCATGGTTGCCATCCTTATCTTGTTATGGAAAGCCTTCGGCGCACCTCGAGAGGCGCACTCAATAACACCAATAGAACACAATACAAATCTATTTTGTATACAATTTTTCAGCAATCAAAAAAACAAAACCCAGCGAACAAGCCTGAATACAAGGCTTGCTTGTGATCAACCATCGAATCGATAAAAGCCATTGACCTGCACAGCGGAGGATGAATACACTCACTCAACAGCCACTTGTATACAATTACAAAACGTAAGAGGCACAAAACAATGAGCAAAATGAGAGCAATCGAAGCCGCCGTTCTGGTGATGCGTCGCGAAGGTGTCGATACCGCATTCGGTATCCCGGGCGCCGCCATCAACCCGCTGTACTCGGCCCTGAAAAAGGTCGGTGGCATCGATCACGTCCTTGCTCGCCACGTCGAAGGCGCCTCGCACATGGCCGAGGGCTATACCCGCACCAAGGCCGGCAATATCGGCGTGTGCATCGGCACCTCGGGGCCTGCCGGTACCGATATGGTGACGGGCCTGTACAGTGCCTCGGCCGACTCGATCCCGATTCTGTGCATCACCGGCCAGGCCCCACGGGCACGGATGCACAAAGAAGACTTCCAGGCGGTGGATATCACCGCCATCGTCAAGCCCGTCACCAAGTGGTCGACCACGGTGATGGAGCCGGGCCAGGTGCCTTACGCCTTCCAGAAAGCCTTTTACGAAATGCGCTCCGGGCGCCCTGGCCCGGTGCTGATCGATCTGCCGTTCGATGTGCAGATGGCCGAAATCGAATTCGACATTGACGCCTACGAACCGCTGCCACTGGCCAAACCAACGGCAAACCGGCTGCAGGCCGAAAAAGCCCTGACCATGCTCGATCAGGCGGAACGCCCGCTGCTGGTCAGCGGTGGCGGCGTGATCAATGCCGACGCCAGCGACCTGCTGGTGGAATTCGCCGAACTGACCGGTATCCCGGTGATTCCGACCCTGATGGGCTGGGGCACCATCGCCGATGACCACCCGCTGATGGTGGGCATGGTCGGCCTGCAAACCTCGCACCGTTATGGCAACGCCACCCTGCTCAAGTCCGATGTGGTATTGGGCATCGGCAACCGCTGGGCCAACCGCCATACCGGTTCGGTGGATGTGTACACCGAAGGCCGCAAGTTCATTCACGTGGATATCGAACCGACCCAGATCGGCCGGGTATTCAACCCGGATCTGGGCATCGTTTCCGACGCCGGTGCCGCGCTCAAGGTATTCCTTGAAGTAGCCCGCGAATGGAAAGCTGCCGGCAAGCTGAAAAACCGCAGCGCCTGGCTGCAGGACTGCCAGCAGCGCAAGGCCACGATGCAGCGCAAGACCCACTTCGACAACGTGCCGGTCAAGCCACAACGCGTGTACGAAGAAATGAACCAGGTGTTCGGCAAAGACACCTGCTATGTCAGCACCATCGGTTTGTCACAGATTGCCGGCGCACAATTCCTGCATGTGTACAAACCTCGCCACTGGATCAACTGCGGCCAGGCCGGCCCTCTGGGCTGGACCATTCCGGCGGCGCTGGGGGTGGTCAAGGCCGACCCTGATCGCAATGTGGTGGCACTGTCCGGCGACTACGACTTCCAGTTCATGATCGAAGAACTGGCCGTGGGCGCTCAGTTCAACCTGCCCTATATCCACGTGGTGGTTAACAACTCCTACTTGGGGCTTATCCGTCAGGCCCAGCGCGGGTTTGAAATGGACTACTGCGTGCAGTTGGCTTTCGACAACCTCAACGCACCGGAGCTTAACGGCTATGGCGTTGACCACGTGGCCGTCGTTCAAGGCCTGGGTTGCAAGGCCTTGCGCGTGTTCGAACCGAGTGAAATCCAGCCTGCCCTGCGCAAGGCCCAGGAGCTGATCAAGGAATTCCGCGTGCCGGTGATGGTGGAAATCATCCTGGAGCGTGTGACCAATATCTCGATGGGCACCGAAATCAACGGCGTAAATGAATTTGAAGACCTGGCGCTGGTGGGTAACGATGCACCGACCGCCATTTCGATGCTGGATTAATTTATAGCCCTCACCCCCTCTCCCGAGGAGAGGGGACAAAAAGCAGGAGTTCACCATGCCGCGTTTTGCCGCCAACCTGTCCATGCTGTTCACCGAGCAGGATTTTCTTGTCCGTTTTCAAGCGGCCGCCAACGCTGGTTTTCATGGCGTTGAATACCTGTTCCCTTACGATTACAACTCGGCCGATATCAAGGCCCAGCTCGATGCCAATAAACTGACCCAGGTGCTGTTCAACCTGCCGGCCGGTGACTGGGCCAAGGGCGAGCGCGGGATTGCCTGCCTGCCGGACCGGGTTGAAGAGTTCCGCGCCGGGGTCGACCTGGCCATCGCTTACGCGCAAGTGCTGGGCAACGACCAGATCAACTGCCTGGCCGGCATCCGCCCCCAGGGCGTGGACGACGCCACGGTCGAAAAAACCTTCGTCGCCAACCTCAAATACGCCGCCGACAAGCTGCAGGCAGTCGGCATCAAGCTGGTGATGGAGTCGATCAACACCCTCGACATCCCCGGCTTTTACCTGAACAACACCCAGCAGGCACTGGCGATCCAGGAAAAGGTCGGCAGCAGCAATCTGTTCCTGCAATACGACATCTACCACATGCAAATCATGGAGGGTGACCTGGCCCGCACCATGCAGACTCATCTGCCGCAGATCAACCATATCCAGCTGGCCGATAACCCTGGTCGCCACGAACCGGGCACCGGCGAAATCAACTACCGCTTTTTGTTCGATCACCTGGACCGCATCGGCTATCAGGGTTGGGTTGGCTGTGAGTACAAGCCGCTGACCAGCACCGAGGCCGGTCTGGCGTGGCTCAAGACCCATAACGCGGTGTAACTCTGTGGGAGCGATCCCATCGCGAGCAAGCCCGCTCCCACATCAGACCATCTACTCTGAATCGCCCTAAGAAAAACAAGAGGATTTGTCATGGCTAAAATCGGATTTATCGGCACGGGCATCATGGGCTCACCCATGGCCAGCAACCTGCAAAAGGCCGGGCACAGCCTGTTTCTGTCGACCCATCACGGTGCCGCACCGGCCGATCTGGTTGCCGCTGGCGCAATCGCCCTGGCCAGCCCGCGAGAAGTGGCCCAGGAAGCCGAATTCATCATCGTCATGGTGCCGGATACCCCTCAGGTTGAGGATGTGCTGTTTCGTGAAGACGGCATCGCCGCGGGCCTGAGCCCGAACAAGGTGGTGATCGACATGAGTTCGATCTCGCCTACGGCCACCAAAGCGTTCGCCGAAAAAATCAACGCCAAGGGTGCTCAGTACCTCGACGCGCCGGTATCCGGCGGTGAAGTTGGCGCCAAGGCCGGCTCACTGAGCATCATGGTCGGCGGTGACGAAAAAACCTTCGCCCGCGCCCTGCCGCTGCTGCAGAGCATGGGCAAGAACATCACCCTGGTGGGCGGCAATGGCGACGGTCAAACCGCCAAGGTAGCCAACCAGATCATCGTCGCCCTGAATATCCAGGCCGTGGCCGAAGCCCTGGTATTTGCTGCGAAAAACGGCGCTGACCCGGCCAAGGTTCGCGAAGCGCTGATGGGTGGCTTTGCCTCCTCGAAAATCCTCGAAGTGCACGGCGAGCGCATGATCAAGGGCACTTTTGACCCGGGCTTCCGTATCAGCCTGCATCAAAAAGACCTCAACCTGGCCCTGGCCGGTGCCCGTGAGCTGGGGATCAATCTGCCCAACACCGCCAATGCCCAGCAAGTGTTCAGCACCTGCGCGGCTATCGGTGGCAGCAACTGGGACCACTCGGCGCTGATCAAGGGCCTGGAGCACATGGCCAACTTCTCGATTCGCGACAAGTAAGCCCACCGGTCTGCCCTTTTTGGGGAGACCGCACTACCTGTAGTCGCTGCCGAGGCACGAAGGCTGCGAGTTCTTGATCATGCAGGGAGCCAATCAAGAGCTCGCAGCCTTCGTGCCTCGGCTGCGACTACCAGGTAACAATCATGAGTTCAAACCCCTGCCCCGACTGGGCGACGGCCCTGTGCGCCGGTTTCGGCCAGATCTTCCTCCAGCGTCATCCTCTGTGCGGCGTGCTGTGCCTGCTGGCCATTCTGATCAGTGCCCCCACCCTGCTTGGTGGCGCCTTGCTCGGCGGTATTGCCGGACTGCTCACCGCGCAACGGCGCGACTATCCCAAGGCCGAACGCCAGGCGGGTCTGTACAGCTACAACGGTATCTTGCTGGGCTTGCTGATAAGCCACCAGCTTGAATGGTCTGCCCTGTTGCCCTTGCTGATCATTGCCAGTGCCGGACTGAGTACGATGCTCGTGCACCAGTGGCTCAAGCGCGCCACCCCCGGGCAAAGCCTGCTGGCCTACACCGCGCCGTTTGTGGGTATTGGCTGGATCCTGCTGCACCTGACCAACCCGCCTGCACAAGCCATGGACCACACCCAGGCCGTCAATGGCCTCACACTGGCACAGGGGCTGTTCAAGGGCATTGCCCAGGTCATGTTGCTGCCACACCCGCTGGCCGGGTTGCTGATTGTGATCGGCCTGTGGCTGAGCAACTGGCGCGCGGCACTATGGGCCATCACCGGTTCACTGGCCGGCATGCTGTTTGCCTTGTATCAACAGGACAGCGCGGCTGCACTGGACGGCCTGGCCGGCTACAACCCGGCACTCGCCGCATTGGCCCTGAGTCAGCAAGCACGGCGTCCCTGGCTGCCCGTGGCGGGGATTATCGTGACCTTGCTGATCACCCCGGGCTTTATTGCCCTGGGCCTCGACCCCCTGACCGCACCCTTTATCCTCGGATGCTGGCTGGTGCACGCCAGTGTGCGCATCCTGCACCCTGCACAAGAACAATGCAGGTTGCGCATTGAGCGTTAATACTCGAACCTTCTGACCTTTGGGCATCGAGCAACCTGCATGGATAACAATGACTGGCGCCAGCGCTTGTATGTGATGGTCTTTCAGGCCGATACCCCGGCGGGGCGGCGTTTCGACACCGCCCTGCTGCTGATCATCCTGTGCAGCCTGGTGGTCGTGGTGCTCGACAGCATCAACAGCATTCACCGCGACTACGCCAAACTGCTGGCCTATATCGAGTGGGGTTTCACCTTTGTATTCGCCGTGGAATACGGCCTGCGTCTGTATTGCTCGCCCAAACCTCTGCGTTACGCCTTCAGCTTCTACGGCCTGGTGGATTTGCTGGCCATTGTGCCGGGGATTCTGGCGATCTATTACAGCGACGCGCAGTACCTGTTGATCATCCGCATCATTCGCATGTTGCGGATTTTTCGTATCCTCAAGCTGCGCCCCTACCTGAGCCAGGCCAACTATCTGCTCTCGGCGCTGCGCGGCAGCAAGCAAAAAATCATCGTGTTCCTGGTCAGCGTCTCCACCCTGGTTACGGTGTTCGGCAGTCTGATGTATGTGGTCGAAGGACCTGCAAACGGCTTTACCAGTATTCCGGTAAGTATCTATTGGGCCATTGTCACCCTGACGACTGTGGGTTTTGGTGACATAGTGCCCAAAACCGTACTGGGGCAAGTGATCTCGGCGATGGTGATGATCACCGGCTACTCGATCATTGCCGTGCCCACCGGCATCTTCACTGCCGAATTGGCCAACGCCATGCGTGGCGAGCAACTCAAGCACGACTGCCCGACCTGCAAAAAGAACACTCACGAACAATCGGCGTCTTTTTGTTCACGGTGCGGCAATGCTCTTTTTACGAAAAAAGCATAACCACAGCACTTTTTAATCTTTTAAGGACTATGCGACAGTCGCTATAGTTACTGGCAATTTGCCCTTATTGCTCCCTATAACAAGGAATGCGCAGTGAAAAAACTCTTTAGTGCCTCAATTCTGGCCGCTGGCCTGGCCCTTGGCAGTGTCGCGAGTGCAGCGACCCCACCGCCACTGCTAAACGTGTCCTACGATGTGATGCGTGATTTCTACAAAGACTACAACGCAGCCTTCCAGAAGCACTGGGCACAAGAGCACAACGGCGAAAAGCTCAACGTACAAATGTCATTTGGTGGTTCCAGCAAACAGGCGCGCTCGGTCATCGATGGCTTGCCGGCGGACGTGATCACCATGAACATGGCCACCGACATCAATGCCCTGGCCGACAACGGCCATCTGGTCCCGGAAAACTGGGTCACCCGCCTGCCGGACAACAGCGCACCGTTTACCTCGGCCACCGTTTTCATCGTGCGCAAGGGCAACCCCAAGGCTCTGAAAGACTGGCCCGACCTGCTCAAGGACGGCGTACAGGTCATCGTACCCAACCCGAAAACCTCGGGTAACGGCCGCTACACCTTCCTGTCGGCCTGGGGCTATGTACTGAAAAACGGCGGTGACGAAACCAAGGCCAAGGACTTTGTGGCCAAGTTGTTCAAGCAGGCTCCAGTGCTTGATACCGGCGGTCGTGCAGCCACCACCACCTTTATGACCAATCAGATCGGCGATGTGCTGGTGACGTTCGAAAACGAGGCGGAAATGATCGCCCGTGAATTTGGTCGCGACCAGTTCGAAGTGATCTACCCGAGCGTATCGGCAGAAGCCGAGCCGCCTGTGACGGTAGTGGACAAAGTGGTCGACAAAAAAGGCACCCGCGCCACGGCCGAAGCCTACCTCAAGTACCTGTGGTCGCCTGAAGGCCAGGAAATCGCTGCTAAAAACTACCTGCGCCCGCGTGACCAGGCAATTCTCGCCAAGTACAACGACCGCTTCCCGAAAGTCGACTTCCTGTCGGTTGAAAAAACCTTCGGCGACTGGCGCGACGTGCAGAAAAAGTACTTCAACGACGGTGGCGTGTTCGACCAGATCTACAACGCGCAATAATCCCCTGTCCGGTTGCAAGCCCGCCTTCCATTGTGGGAGCGGGCTTGCTCGCGAAGGGATGCCCCCGGTACGCCTGACTGCCCCCCTCGCCTGCATCGCAGGCAAGCCAGCTCCCCCAGGTTTTGCAGCACCTGCAAAAGCCTGTACATATAAACAGTAAAAAAACTTGCTCTCGCGCCTGTCTCTGCCCATGCTGTGCATCTTCTGCGATGCGTGAATGAGTTGAGCGATGCGGCTGTTTCTGTGTGAAAAACCCTCCCAGGCCAAAGATATTGCCGCCGTGCTCGGTGCCAGCCGCCGCGGTGATGGCTGCTGGGTGGGCGCCAATGCCACCGTCACCTGGTGCATCGGTCACCTGCTCGAAACCGCCCCGCCTGACGCCTACGATGAGCGCTACAAGCGCTGGGTACTGGCTGACCTGCCGATCATTCCGGAAAAATGGAAAATGCGCGTCAAACCCAAGACCGCCAGCCAGTTCAAGGCCGTCAAGCGCCTGCTCGGTGAAGCCACAGAACTGGTCATCGCCACCGACGCCGACCGCGAAGGCGAGATGATTGCCCGCGAACTGGTCGAGCACTGCCGCTACCGCGGCCCCATCCAGCGCCTGTGGCTGTCGGCCCTGGACGACGCCTCGATCCGCAAGGCCCTGGCTGCGCTCAAGCCCGGCAGCGAAACCTTCAACCTCTATCATTCGGCCCTCGGCCGCTCGCGGGCCGACTGGTTGATCGGCATGAACATGAGCCGCCTGTTTACCCTGCTCGGCCGCCAGTCGGGCTATCAAGGCGTATTGCCAGTGGGCCGTGTGCAGACCCCTACGCTGCGGCTGGTGGTCGATCGTGATCGCAGCATCAGCGACTTTATCCCCGTGGCCTACTGGGCCATAGACGTACAGCTCAGGCACGACGGGCAGTTATTCACCGCGCAATGGCGGGCCGATCCCGACACCTGCGACGACCAGGACCGCTGCCTCAACCAGGCCCATGCCCAACAGGCCGCAAGTGCAATGCAAAACGCCAGCAGCGCCCGGGTGATCAAGCTGCGCACCGAGCGCATGCGTGAAGTCGCGCCATTGCCGTTCGATCTGGGCACGCTGCAGGAAGTGTGTTCAAAAAAGCTCGGCCTCGGCGCCCAGGAAACCCTCGATATTGCCCAGGCCCTGTACGAAACCTACAAGGTCGTCACCTATCCGCGCAGCGATTGCGGCTACTTGCCACAGAGCCAGCACGGCGAAGCCGCGTCGATTCTCAGCGCCTTGCAGCAGGCCGATCCGTCACTGGCACCACTGGCCAGCCATCTGGACCCGCAGCGCCGTTCACGGGCCTGGAACGACGCAAAAGTCAGCGCCCACCACGGCATCATTCCTACAGCTGCTGCAAAGAATATTGAACGCCTGAGCGGCAAACATCGCGCGGTATATACGCTGATTCGCGCACGCTACCTCGCGCAGTTTCTGCCCAACCATGAATACGACCGCACCCAGGCCGACTTTGATTGTGCAGGGCAAAACCTGCGGGCCGTCGGCAAGCAGATCGTCGAGCCCGGCTGGAAGCGCGCCCTGCCCGAAGCACTGGCCCCGGCCAAAGGTCGCGAAGCCCCTGCTCCACAGCCCCTGCCGTTATTGCGCGAAGGGCTGGACTGCGCGATTGCCGCGGTCAACCTCAAGGACTTGTGGACCCAGCCGCCCAAGCCGTTCACCGAAGGCGACCTGATCAAGGCGATGAAAAACGTCGCCAAGCTGGTGCAGGACCCGCTGCTCAAGCAAAAACTCAAGGACACCACCGGTATCGGCACCGAAGCCACCCGCGCCGGCATCATCCAGGGCTTGCTCGATCGCGGTTACCTGAGCAAAAACGGCAAGGCCCTGGCGGCGACCGCCCCCGCCTTTAGCCTGATCGACGCGGTACCGCGCGCCATTGCCGACCCCGGCACCACGGCCATCTGGGAGCAGGCGCTGGACATGGTGCAAAGCGGCGAAATGACCCTCGACGTATTCGTCGCCAAACAGGCGGCGTGGATGAGCAAACATATCGAACGTTGCAGCGCCATGACCATGACGATCAGCGGTCCGGCCAGCCCGGCCGGTGCGGCGCCAGCCTGGAAGAAGAAACGCAAGGCCGCTACGGGCAAGGCCAGACCCAAGCGGGCGGTGAAAGCAAAAGGGGCATGAGGCTCAGAGCGTCAATTGCCCGCTAATACAGGTCACCGCCGGGCCGCCCACCCAGATATCCTCGCCGATCTGCTCGATCGACACCCGCCCTGCCCGCCCCATTGCCGTACCCTGGCTGGCCACATAATGCGCCGGGGCAAGGCCTGCGCCGATCAGCCACTGCGCCAGCCCGGCATTCAGGCTACCGGTCACCGGATCTTCGGGCATGCCCTCGCCGGCACAGAATGCGCGCACTTCAAACTGCGCCTCGTCGCCATCGAGTTCAGGCTGCCAAGGGGCAACCACACCGATCGACAGTCCGAGCAACTGCGAGTAATCGGGCTCTAAAGCCAGCACCTGCTCACGGTCACGCAACATCAACGCCACCCAGCCCGGGCCATTATCGACCCAACGCGCCTGCACCACCGCCTGCGCCTCGATGCCCAGGCCACGGCAGATACGCTGCAGCAAATCCCCCTCAACAGCACCCGTACGCAACAGGGGCGGTGCAGTAAAAGCCAGTTGCCCGGCCTGGCGACGAAGACGGATCAACCCCGCGGCGCACTCCTGCACGACCTCTTGACCACGGGGCACGCCGCCGGCTTCCAGCCAGGCGTGGCAACTGCCCAGCGTAGGGTGGCCAGCAAAAGGCAGCTCGTTGAGAGTGGTAAAAATTCGCAGGCGGTAATCGGCATCAGGGTTTTGCGGCTTGAGCACAAAAGTGGTTTCACTCAGATTGGTCCAGCGCGCAAAGTCGGCCATTTGCGTGTCACTCAGGCTGTCGGCATTCAACACCACGGCCACCGGGTTGCCCTTGAGGGCAACGCTGCTGAAAACGTCAACTTGCTTGAATTCGAATGGGCGCATGACCGGCTCCTGATAGTGATCAGCAAGCACCCTACACAATTTGCGTAGCCGCTGGCGAGGCAGCGGCTACCCCATCAAACATTCAGACCAGATCCGTACCCTCACGCTTGGCCTTGCGCATATCGCGCCACAGGCTGACGCACAGGGTCAACATTACGGCCCCGGCAATGGCCGGCCAGATCAGGACATACAGGGTCAAAGCGAAACTGGACATGGGGTGGCTCCTTTTTCAGTGGCAGGTTCGACGGTGTGGTGGAAGGCCACAACACGTTCGTTGATACAGTCAAAATCAAAGGTTTCATTGGCCAGCAAGCTCACCAGCACACACACCACGGTGCTGACACCGTAAGCGGTCAATGAACTGAGCAACACCGGGTAATCGCGGAGAAAACCGAACGCGAATGGCGCCAGTACCAAGAACGCCAATCCGCCCATCACAAAGCCCACGCGCTTGCCAAAAAAGCCGAACGCCATCAGGCCAATCACCACCCCGCCGCCGATCGAGGCACAGAGTTCGAAGAACAGCGCCACCGCACCTTGCATCTGCAACAATTCGAAGCGGGCGACCAAAAACATCACAAACCCGGCAATCGCTGCACTGGTAAAGGCCGCGTTGGTAATCCGCTGCCAATACAGGCTGGCAATAACAGGAAAGACAATCGCGCCCCATAGCGCGCCGACAAAAATCAGCATGGTCAGGATATCGAGTTTCATGCTGGCAAAAATCATCGCCAGCATGGTTGCCAGCACCATGGTCAGGCGCCCAACAAACAACATGGTTTTTGGATTGGGTTTGCCCTTGGCTATGTTCTTGCCATACACGTCAGTCATCACCAGCGCCGACAAGGCGGACAGGTCGGAATCCGCCGTGGACGACAGCGAACCGATCACCATGATGAAAAACAGCCCCACCGCAAACGGCGGCAAGTAGGTCGAGGCCATTTGCGGGATCAGGTTATTGAGGTCGCCATCCTGGGGTTCGATACCTGCCAGCAGGGCCAGAAACCCCAGCATGCCCAGCCCGATCACAATCGAGGCATAACCGATGGTGGCGGTGACGAATGTCGACTTCATCAAGTCTTCACGCACGGCAAACAGCCGCTGGGCGATGGTCTGGTTACCAATGGCGTAGGCCAGCACGGCCACGAAGTAAGGTGCGCCCTGCTCCAGAATCGCGGTTTTCGAATAGAAGCTGGCTTGCTCGGGGGTGATCCTCGGCATGCCCTGGGCGAAGATTTCAGGGCCGCCCAACTGGAAGAAAATAATCGGAATAATCACCACCGCAGCGAAGATCATGGCGAATAGCTGGCCGAAATCAGTAAGCACCGATGAGCGAAACCCTGACCAGATGGTGTAAGTCAGAATCCCGACACCGGCGATAAGCACACCATGGGTAAAGCTCAGCGGCGAAAGCACCGCGACCAGTGCCCCGGCGGCGGTGAAATTGACCATCAGGCTGATCAGACTGCCGACGATATTGGAGCCCGCCAGAATCATCTGGCTGGAACGCCCGTGCCGTGCGTGCATGATCTCCGCCAGGGTGTGGGCCTTGGGCGCCAGTTGCCGGAAACGCCGGCCAAAGGGGTAGATAAACAGAATCATCAGCGCGCCCCAGAAGCCATAGTGCAACGCCCCCGAGAGACCAAACTTGTAGCCCGCACTGGCGGCGGCGTAAAAGGAAGCGGCCCAGATCCAGGTGGCCGTCATGCTGGCGGCCGACATGCCAAAGCCGATGGAGTTATTGGAGACCATATAGCCGTCGACGTTTTCGTCCTTGCGGCCCACGCGCAACGACACCAAAAAGGTCAGGCCATAAAAACAGAACAGAAGCAGCAACACGGTGAGGGTGGAAAGTTGGAACATTCCTTTCTCCTTTCTTATGCGCACACAGTCGTTACAGACGCAACGAAAGGCCGAAATCGGCAGGTGCAACAACCCGGATTTCCTGACAGGCAGGCGATAGCGGACAGCGGTCCGTGGGTTGTCAAAGTGATGGCTGGCAAGTGACGGAACGCAAGAGGCGTTCCAGGTCAAAAGGCAAAGCGTGCGCTAGCACGTTGAGCCGGTGCTTGCAGCAATGGCCGGCAAGGTGCCGGGAGATAAGTCCGGTATCAGATGCACAAAGCCCTGACACGAACGGAAAAGAAGTATACAGATTTAGGGGGTGACCGGAAGAGGCCGAGACAGGCCGCCACTAAAAGCGCCTCGCAAACCTGCCCGCTCCCACAAGCGCTTGCCAAGGTATCATGCTCACCGTCTTTAAATAGGGAGCACACCATGACCCAACGTACCTACCTTGTCACCGGCGCCAGCAAAGGCATCGGTCGCGCGTTGTGCGAACATCTGGCCCAGGCAGGCCACACCGTGGTGGGCATAGCCCGCAATGCAGACGACCCGGATTTCCCTGGCACACTGGTCGCCCTTAATCTGGCCGACCGCGAACGCAGCGCACAGGTACTCAAGGAACTCAGCGAACGTTTCGCCTTCGACGGGCTGGTCAACAACGTCGGCCTGGTGCGCCCGCAAGCATTGGGCGAAATTGATCTGGATGCATTCGATGACGTCATGCGAGTTAACCTGCATTCGGCGCTGCAGGCCACCCAGGCGTTATTGCCCGGCATGCGCAGCCGAGGCTGGGGGCGAGTCGTGAATATTTCCAGCCTGACCGTACTCGGCATCACCCAGCGTACGGCCTATGCCGCAGCCAAGGCGGCGCTGGTCAGCTTTACCCGCTCCTGGGCACTGGAACTGGCACAAACAGGCATAACCGTAAACGCCGTGGCCCCCGGCCCGACCGAGACGGAGCTGTTCCGCGCCAACAACCCGCCCGGCTCCGCGGGCGAAGCACGCTATCTGGCAGGCGTGCCAATGGCACGTCTGGGCCAGCCCGCAGAAATCGCCTCGGCGATTGCCTTTCTACTGTCTGAGAGCAGCGGTTTTATTACCGGCCAGACGCTGTTTGTCGATGGTGGTGCATCGGTGGGCAAGGCGGCGTTTTAACCACAGCCCCAAACCAAAACGGCGACCCGAAGGTCGCCGCTTGGCTTTACTTGAACTGCCGACTCAACCCCGGCGGTACGCCGCTGATATCGGTCTCTTCCCACGGCCCGTTGGGGCTCACCGCGCGGCTCCAGCCGTTGTCCCAGCGGTAGTAGGCGCGCTGGCGGTAGAAGACGTTGGTCTGGTTATCCAGCACATACACGCCCAGACGCGCATCCCAGTGGCTAGGCCCGCCCGGCGGCGGCGCAAAGGTCGCCGAGGTGCGCGGCAACGGTTTTGGCGCCTTGGGAATCGGCATGTCCGGCAGGGGCTTGCCCGAGGGCTGGGGTGTCGGCTGCGGCATCGGCGTTGTTGGCGCAGGCGGTTCGTAAGGCTGTTGAACCGCACAGGCGCTCAGGCCTAGAGCTAGCGCGAGCAAGGTGATACGGGCGAATACGGCCATGGCGGCTTCTCTTGTAAGTCAGCTAAGACCCCCTGTGGCGGCGGACTTGCTCGCGATTCAATCAATGCGGATTCACTGGAGGACCGCGTCGTCTGCATCGCGAGCAAGCCCGCTGCCACATTCGGGGCATTTATTTATCCGGGCTGTCGATGGTCAGCTGTTGCAGCTCCCGAGTGCTGCTGGACAGCGGCTGGCTGCGCCCTACCCACTCGCCTGCTGTTGGCTGGCCAGCACGGGAGATGCGTGCCATTAATTGGACTTCAGGAAAGTTGGACAGTTTCAATTGCGGCATCATTGCGTCGACATCGCCCAGCTCAACCGTGATCGGCAGATCCGCCACAGTCACGCGCTTGACCGCCAACGGTGCCGGCGGGCCGGAGACCGCACGGGCAAAGATAAACACGCTGTCACCCGGCAAGGCGCTGGCCTTGACCGCATCGGCCAGATCCACGTTGACCTTGATCGAGGCCATCGCCTTGGCCACAGGTGCAGTTTCAACCTTGCCGCCGCGGGCCTGCAGTTGCTCACGGGCCTTGGCAATACCGCCTTCCAGCGCCGCACGGGAGGCGTCGCCTTCAGGCAGTTCGGTCATCAACCGTTGCCAGTAGCCAATGGCCTGTTCGAAGCGCTGGTCCTCGAAGGCGGCGATGCCCAGCAGGCCCAGGCTGGTGACTTCCTTCGGGTCGGCCTTCAAGGCTTCATCGGTCAGCGCCTGGATTTTGTCGCTCCACTTTTTATCGTCTGCAAAGTACTGCGCCTGTGCCCACTGGCCCAGCAACTCGGGCTGACGACCGGCCAGGTTGGCCGCGCGTTCGAACACCCTGGCCGCATCCGCAGGACGGTTTTGTGCCATATAGGCACGGCCCAGGAAGTACAGGCCTTCGGCCGAGTCAGGTTGCGCAGCCGCGGCACGCTCAAGGCGCGCGACCATTTCTTCAAGGGATTGCGGCGGCTGGGAGAACTCGCGGGTCAATTCGACCTTGTCGCTGGAACCAAAATGCAGGTACAGGCTCAAGCCCAGCACCGGCACCAGCACTGCGGCCAACAACGGAATGGCCTTGCCCAGACTGGACACCCGCCCCGGCGCCACACCTTCGGTGTCCGCGAGCAATTCGCGGGCCGCTTCGGCGCGGCCGGTTTCGAACTGTTCAGCGGTCAACACGCCCTCTTCGCGCTGGGCTTGCAACTCGGCCACCCGCTCTTGATACAAGGCAACGTTCAGAGCGGTACGGTCTTCTTCGCGCTGGGCACGGCGCCCGCGCAATACCGGGATCAATAAAAAGCTGAGGGCTATCAGTAGCAGCAAGCCTGCTGCGAGCCAGAAATCAATCATCTTTGGTTTTATCCAGCAAAGTGTCGAGGCGCTTGCGCTCCTCGGCAGAAAGTGTGTCCGAACCTTCGGTCTGCTCTGTACGTCGACGGCGCCCGACGATGACGCCAATCACCACCAGACCGCCCACCAGCAGGGCCAGCGGGCCAAACCAGAGCACTGCGGTCTTGCGGGTCAGGGCCGGTTTATAGAGCACGAAATCGCCGTAGCGGGCGACCATGAAATCGAGGATCTGCTGGTTGTCCTTGCCTTCGCCGAGCATGCGATAGATCTCGCGGCGCAGGTCGGTGGCAATAGGGGCGTTGGAGTCGGCGATGTCCTGGTTCTGACACTTGGGGCAGCGTAATTCCTTGGTCAGCTCACGAAAACGGTCGCGCTCGGCGTCGTTGGCAAACTCGTAGGTATCGATGGCGGCATGGGCAACCCCGGTCAGGGTCAAACCGAAAACCACGGCGGCTAGCCAGCGCTTCATGGTTTGGCCTCGTCAACCAGTGCCTGATATTTACCCGCAAGCTGCTCACGCCACACGGTCTCGTCGATCACGCCGACAAACTTGTGGCGGATGATGCCCTTGCTGTCGATCAGGAATGTCTCAGGAGCGCCGTACACGCCCAGATTCAGGCCCAGGGAGCCGTCTGCGTCGTTGATGTCCAGCTGATAAGGGTTGTGGAAATCCTTGAGCCACTTCTTCGCATCTTCGTTGACGTCTTTGTAGTTCACGCCGTAGATCAGCACACCCTGATCGGCCAGCTTGGTCAGCACCGGGTGCTCGACCCGGCATGAAATGCACCAGGTGGCCCACACGTTGACCAGCGCAGGCTTGCCCTTGAGGTCAGCCTCGGTGAGGGTTTTGTCCCCCTCCACCGAAGGCAGGCTGAAGGCCGGGAACGGCTTGTCGATCATCGCCGACGGCAGCTCGGTCGGGTCCAGATACAAGCCCCGGTAGAGAAACCACGCCATACCGAGAAAAACGGCCAGCGGGACCAGCATCAACCAACGTCTCATGCCGTGGCTCCTGTCATGCCCAGTGCTTCACGCACGCGGCTTTTCACCTTGACCCGGTAGCGACGATCCATCGCTGCCAGCAATCCACCAAAGCCTGTGAGCAGACCGCCAAACCAGATCCAGCGCACAAACGGTTTCACATGCACCCGCACAGCCCAGGCGCCGTTGTCCAGGGGCTCACCCAGCGCCACATAGAGGTCACGGGTGAAACCGGCGTCGATCCCGGCTTCGGTCATCATCGAGTTCTGCACCGTGTAGAGGCGTTTTTCCGGGTGCAGTACGCTGACTTCCTTGCCATTGCGGATGACACGCACGGTGCCTTTGTCAGACGTAAAGTTCGGACCCTGGAAGTGCTTGGCGCCTTCAAAAACAAAGTGATAACCGCCAAGCTCCATCGACTCGCCCGGTGCCAGGCGCAAGTCGCGCTCGGCACTGTGCTGGCTCGACAACACCACCCCCAGCGCACACACGGCGATACCCAGGTGGGCAATCTGCATGCCCCAGTAGCTGCGGGTCAGGCTACGCACGCCTTTGATCAAGCCCTTGTGACGGGTTTTGTCACCGATGTCACGCACCCCGGCCAGCAGCACCCAGGCCGCCAGCATAAAGGTGGTCAGCACCGCCCAGTTGAAGTCGCCATAGGCCACTCCGGCAATTGCCGACAGCGCGGCGCTGCCCAGCAGTACGGGGGTGAGCATGCCCAACAACCATTTGACCGGAGTGTCTTTCCAGCGCACCAGCACACCGACGGCCATCACCACCATCAGCAAAGCCATGAGCGGGATAAACAGGGCGTTGAAGTACGGCGGGCCCACCGACATCTTGGCGCCACTGATGGCATCCAGAATCAGTGGGTACAAGGTGCCGAGCAGAATCATCGACGCGGCCACCACCAGGATCAGGTTGTTGCCCAACAGCAGGGTCTCACGGGACCACAGCTTGAAGCTGACATGGCTTTTCACCACTGGCGCACGCAGGGCAAACAGGGTCAGCGAACCGCCGACCACAAACAGCAGGAAGATCAGGATGAATACGCCGCGCTCTGGGTCGGAAGCGAACGCATGCACCGAGGTCAACACGCCGGAACGCACCAGGAACGTACCCAGCAGGCTCAGGGAAAACGCAGCTATCGCCAGCAGTACGGTCCAGCTCTTGAACACACCGCGCTTTTCGGTCACGGCCAGCGAGTGAATCAGCGCCGTACCCACCAACCATGGCATGAACGAAGCATTTTCTACCGGATCCCAGAACCACCAGCCGCCCCAGCCAAGCTCGTAATAAGCCCACCATGAACCCAGGGTGATGCCGATGCCGAGGAAGGCCCATGCCACGATGGTCCATGGACGCGACCAGCGCGCCCAGGCTGCGTCCAGCCGACCGCCGAGCAAGGCAGCAATGGCAAAGGCAAAAGCCACGGAGAAACCGACATAGCCCATGTACAGCATTGGCGGGTGAACAATCAGGCCAATGTCCTGCAGTAGCGGGTTAAGGTCGTTGCCATCCGAAGGAATCTGCGGCAGCAAGCGCACGAAAGGATCTGAGGTCAGGATCAAAAACAGCAGGAAGCCGACACTGATCATGCCCATGATCGCCAGCACACGCGCCAGCATCACTTGTGGCAGCTGCCGCGAGAAGATCGACACGGCAAAGGTCCAGCCACCGAGGATCATCGCCCACAACAGCAGCGAGCCTTCGTGGGCACCCCACACCGCGCTGAACTTGAAGTACCAGGGCAACGCGCTGTTCGAGTTGCTGGCTACGTACGCCACCGAAAAGTCATCGGCCATAAAGGCATAGGTCAGGCAGGCAAAGGAGAACAACAAAAAGGCAAATTGCCCCCAGGCAGCGGGTTGCGCCAGGCTCATCCACAATTTGTCGCCGCGCCAGGCGCCCAGCAGCGGCACGATGGCCTGCACAATGGCAAAGCACAGGGCCAGAATCATGGCCAGATGGCCCAATTCGGGAATATAGAGTCCAGACATCAGTACTTACCCTCACTTGCAGGCACAGGCGCGGATTGGCCACTTTCGTTCAGCGCCTTGGTCACTTCGGGCGGCATGTATTTTTCGTCGTGTTTGGCCAGCACTTCATCAGCCACCACCACACCCTGGGCATTGAGCTTGCCCAGCGCGACGATGCCCTGCCCTTCACGGAACAGGTCCGGGAGGATACCGCGATACTGGATGGTCACCGATTTGTTGAAATCGGTGACCACAAACTGCACGTCCAGCGAGTCACCTGAACGCTTGAGCGAACCGTCCTCGACCATGCCACCGGCACGGATCCGGGTATCCAATGGCGCTTCGCCATTGGCGATCTGGGTCGGGGTGTAAAACAGGTTGATGTTCTGCTGCAAGGCGCTCAGGGCCAGGGCCACGGCAGCGCCGACCCCTACCAGAATCGCCAGGATGATGATCAAGCGTTTTTTGCGCAGCGGATTCACTTCGAATTCTCCCGACGCAAACGACGCGCCTCTTGTTGCAGATAACGCCGGCGCGCCATGATTGGCAGTGCCACGTTCAACCCCAGCACCGCCAGGCAAATGCCATAGGCCGACCAGACATATACCCCGTGATGGCCCATGGCGAGAAAGTCGCCAAAAGAAGCAAAACTCATCGCGCACCCTCCAGAGCCTTCAACACCTCAGCCTTGACCCAGCTGCTGCGGGCCTCGCGCTTGAGCACCTCAAGACGCATGCGCAACAGCAGCACCGCGCCAAAGAAGCAATAAAAGCCCAGCACCGTGAGCAACAGCGGCATCCACATTTCCATGGGCATGGCCGGTTTTTCGGTCAGGGTGAAGGTCGCGCCCTGGTGCAGGGTGTTCCACCACTCCACCGAGTACTTGATGATCGGAATATTGATCACGCCCACAATCGCCAGCACCGCGCAGGCCTTGGCCGCACTGTCGCGATTGGTGATGGCGTTGCCCAGGGCAATCAGGCCGAAGTACAGAAACAGCAGAATCAGCATCGAGGTCAGACGCGCATCCCAGACCCACCACGAGCCCCAGGTCGGCTTGCCCCACACCGCACCGGTGACCAGCGCCACGGCTGTCATCCAGGCGCCAATGGGTGCGGCGGATTGCAGGGCCACGTCGGCGATTTTCATCTTCCACACCAGCCCTACCACACCGCACACCGCCAGCATCACGTAGCAGGATTGCGCCAGCATGGCCGCAGGAACATGGATATAGATGATGCGGAAGCTGTTGCCCTGCTGGTAGTCCGGCGGTGCAAAGGCCAGGCCCCAGACCACCCCGCAGGTGATCAGCAACACGGCGGCAATGCTTAACCACGGCAACAGCCGCCCACTGATGGCATAGAACCATTTGGGCGAGCCGAGTTTGTGAAACCAAGTCCAGTTCATCACGCTGCTTCCATCACGGTGCCGGTCACGACAGGTGTGCTGTCATGCCAGCCAGGGTCTTTACTGGCCCACGCAGGCCAGACCTCATTATTCGCCGACGCTGATTTTCAGGCCGGCAGCTATTGCAAAAGGTGTCAGGGTTACAGCCAGGGCGGTCAGGCTACCAAGCCACAGCAAATAACCGGTTGCAGGCATGCCTTGCAATGCCGCCTGCAGGGCGCCACTACCAAGGATCAATACCGGGATATATAAAGGCAAAATCAGCAGCGCCAGCAGCAAGCCGCCGCGCTTGAGGCCCACGGTCAGGGCAGCGCCCACGGCACCAAGCAGGCTCAACACTGGCGTCCCCAGCAGCAACGACATCAGCAACACCGGCAGGCACGCCACCGGCAGCCCGAGCATCAGGGCCAGCAGGGGTGACAGGATCACCAGCGCCAGACCGGAAAACGCCCAGTGTGCCAGCACCTTGGCCAGTACCAGTAGAGGCAGGGGGTGCGACGAAAGGACCCACTGCTCAAGCGATCCGTCCTCGAAATCACTGCGGAAAAGCCCGTCCAGCGAGAGCAAAACCGCTAAAAGGGCCGCGACCCACAGCAGTCCTGGAGACAAGGTTTGCAACAATTTCGTCTCCGGGCCAACGGCCAGCGGAAACATTGCGATGACGATCGCGAAGAACACCAACGGGTTGGCCAATTCGGCCGGGCGACGGAACAGCAAACGCGCTTCGCGCGCCACCAACACGGCAAACACACTCATACAGCCCACTGCCCCAGGTCGATATTGCGGTAACCGGCTGGCATCCGGGTCAAGGTATGGTGCGTGGTGAGCACCACCATGCCGCCGCTTTCACAGTGGCGGGCCAGGTGTTCTTCGAGTTGCGCCACGCCCTGTTTATCGAGCGCGGTAAACGGCTCATCGAGAATCCACAACGGCGGGCTGTCCAGATACAGGCGGGCCAGCGCCACACGGCGCTGCTGCCCTGCCGACAAGGTGTGGCACGGCACATCCTCAAAACCCTGCAAGCCGACCTCATGCAACGCAGCCCAGATGGCATCACGGGTTGCCTGGCGATGCAAGGCGCACAGCCAGCTGAGGTTTTCTTCGGCCGTGAGCAAATCCTTGATTCCCGCCGCATGGCCGATCCACAGCAAATTGCTGGTCAATTCATGACGTTGGGCGCTCAGGGCCATACCGTTAAGCCGTACTTCGCCAGCCGTTGGCTGCATCAGGCCCGCCAACAAGCGCAGCAGGCTGGTTTTGCCGCTGCCGTTGGGGCCGCTGATTTGCAGCATGTCGCCGCTGGTCAGACGCAATTCGAGGTGTTCGAACAGCATCCGCCAGTCACGCTCACAAGCGAGCGCTACGGCTTCTAAAAGAGGGCTGGTCACGTAATTGAGGCCTTCACGGTTCAAGTCGGCGCAGGCATGGCCGTTAAAGTGATGCAGGATAAATGCATTTGCGGCCTGATTCAGAGAGCTGGATCAAACAATTGTTATGTTTTTTAGGCGCTCTGAACGACGGGGCAGCATTATACATGCCATGTCCTACGCTAAAGAGGGCAATTTCGACAGGTTGTTACGATGAAAGGCGACATGAATATTCCACCCATCCCACAACCCGCCCCCAGCAGTGTGCGTCAGGGGCTTGTGGGCGGTGAAGTGCTCAAGTTGCTGCAGCCCGCAGAGGGCCTGATAAAGCCCGGCCAAAGTGCCCAGGCCGAGGTGCTGTCACTCAAGCAAAACGATCTGAGCTTCCAGCTTTTGCTCAAGTTGACCCTGGCCAGTGGCCGCGAAACCAACGTGCAGGCCAGCAGCAATTTTCCCTTGCCGCTGGGCACCCAACTGGCCGTGACCCAGCCTTCTGCGGGAAACCTTGCGATCAGCCTGCAACAGGCCCTGAGCAGCAGCGTCGCCACTCTCACCCGCCTCGATACCCGACAGTTGCCAGTGGGCACGCTGCTGCAAGGCAAGGTACTGACCACTCAGGCCCTGGCGCAGCCCGCAGGGCAACCGACGGTTTATCGGTCACTGGTGACCTTGCTCAACAGCGCACTGAGCGGCACGACCCTGACCCTGGACAGCCCGCTGCCCTTGCGTATCGGCAGCTTGCTTAGCGCCCGTGTGGACGGCCCGCAGAGCCTCGAGTTTGTGCCGCTGAGCGGGCGCCAGGAACAACTGGCTGTGGCGCAACAACTGGCAACACAACAGAGCCGGCAAGGCTCGTTGGAGGGCCTTTTCAACGCCCTGCAAAAACTGCCGGCCACTGCCGACATGCCTGCTGAGCTGCGTGCATCCATCGACAAACTATTAGCCGGTTTGCCTACGCCCTACCAACTGAGCAACGCCAAAGGCCTGGGTGATGCCCTGCTCAACAGCGGGGCATTTCTGGAGGCCCGACTGCTGACCGGGCAAACCCCGGCACAGGCCCCTGACATGAAAGCTACCTTGCTGCGCCTTATTGCGCAGATCCTGCCCGGTCTGCCGTCAAGCACCAGCTTCAACCCCGGCATGGCTGCCAGCACCCAGGCCCAGGCCTTGCCGACTTTTGTGCGTAATGCCCTGGGCATGCTCGGCCAGGTCAGCGCCAAACCACAGCCCGGCGGCTTCCCCTTGCCCCAGCGCTTGCTGCAGAACGGTGAAGGTGAAGACAGCCTGGAGAACTTGCTGAAACTGGCAGCAGCAGCTGTCTCGCGGCTGCAAAGCCATCAGCTGTCCAGCCTGGAACAGAGTGGGCGCACGGCCGAGGGTGGTGTACTGACCACCTGGCAACTGGAAATCCCCATGCGCAATGCTCACGACATCGTACCTTTGCAGGTCAAGTTCCAGCGTGAAGACCCGCCGGAAAAACAAGCGCAAGATAAAACCGAATCCCGGGAGATCAAGGATCAACTATGGCGCGTGGAGCTGGCCTTCGACCTCGCCCCCCTGGGCCCGCTGCATGTGCAGGCGCAGCTGTTGCGAGGCAACCTGTCGGGCCAGCTCTGGGCAGAACAGGCATACACCGCCCGCCTGATCGAAAGTCAGCTGGGCAACTTGCGTCAGCGTCTGAGTGAAGCCGGGTTGAGCGTGACCGATCTGGATTGCCATCAAGGCATCCCGCCGCAAAGTGGCCATACCCGTCTGGAACAACGCTGGGTCGATGAAACCGCATGAATACACCTGCAGAACCGCGCCAGGCGATTGCCCTCAAATACGACGGCAAACAGGCCCCTACCCTCACCGCCAAGGGCGATGACGAACTGGCCGAAGCCATCCTGGCGCTGGCCCGTGAACACGAAGTGCCGATCTATGAAAATGCCGAGCTGGTCAAATTACTGGCGCGCATGGAGTTGGGTGACAGCATCCCGCAAGAGCTGTACCGCACACTGGCAGAGATCATTGCCTTTGCCTGGCAGCTTAAAGGTAAATTCCCAGAGGGTTTTGCCCCCCAAACCGAGCCGGAGGAACGCGACATCACTCCCAGTTAAACACTCTATCGCCTTCGTAGCAGCTGCTACAGACCGGGCGTTGAGCGCAGGGCGCTATCCACCTGCTGCGCCGCTTCGAGCAGCCTGCTGTCCTGACGAAATCCGCCAATCAGTTGCAACCCCACTGGCAGCTCCCCCGACGCCCGGGGCATCGGAATATTGAGCTGGGGCAGGCCGAATGCCATCCAGAACTTGCAGAAGTCTGATGGCCCGGTGCTCTGCAACCCCAGTGGCGCAACCATGCCGCAGGTGGCACCCAGCATCGCGTCAAAGGGTTCGAAATGCTCCTTCAACACCGGCGCCAACGCCGCCAGCCGAGCCTTCGCTGCCGTTTCCTGCTGCCAACTGGTGGCCCGCGCCCTATCAATCATGGCCAGCACTTGCGGGCTCAGTTGCTCGGGGTTCGATTGCCACTCCTTGCTCAGTGAACGGGCACCCTCGCAGTCATTGATCAACTGGTGATCATCGAAAACACTGGCAAACTCGTCCTCCAGTACCACCTCGGTGACGCTATGGCCTGCGGTTTTCAATTGTTCCATAGCTGCCAGCAAGGCCTTAGCCACCGGAGGATCGATCTGATCCCAACGCGACGTACGACAAAACCCGAATAATCGGGCGCCATTCTCCCCGTTCGTTTGCGGCAAGCCGGGCACCAGTACCCGGGCGAGCAGCGCCAGGTCGCGAACCGAACGGCCATACCAGCCCAGGGTGTCGAAGCTCGGCGCCAGGGGCTTGACCCCTTCCAGGGAAACCAGCCCATGGGACGGCTTGAAGGCATACAACCCGCAATAGGATGCAGGCTTAAGCAGCGAGCCCGCCGTTTGCGTGCCCAGGGCAAGGGGGAAAAAGCCCGCGGCCATGCCCGCAGCAGAGCCGGCACTGGAGCTGCCCGGCGTCCTCTGCAGGTCATGGGGATTACGCGTCGGCCCCGTGTGCATATAGGCAAATTCAGTGGTATGGGTTTTACCCATGATCACCGCCCCGGCCTGACGCAGCAGCGCAACCACATGGGCATCCCGCGAGGGCCGGTTGTGGGCGTAGATCGGCGAGTAAAATGCTGTCGGATGGTCGCCGGTATCAATGATGTCCTTGACCCCCACCGGCACACCGGCCAATAAACCATTGATCTGCGGGCTGCCCAGGCACAGGGCCTGTTTACGTACGCACTGCGCATCGAGCGCGGCAAACGCCTGGATTGCAGGTTCGCGGGCATTGCTTTGCGCCAGAAAATGCTCAGCCACCTGCCCGGGGCCAAGCAGCGCCTTGCGTACGTGTTCGGCGATCGCGCAGGCATCTGCAGTGTCAAGAAAGCTCATGTGATGTTTAACCTCGGATTATGGCTGTGTTACACGGCATATACCGCTGCCCAATCGGCAAAACCCTTGATCTCAATGGGATTGCCCGAGGGGTCGAGGAAAAACATCGTCGCCTGCTCCCCCGCTGTCCCGGCAAAGCGCAGGGTCGGCTCCAGTACAAACTGCACGTCACGGCTCAGCAGGCGTTCTTTGAGAGCGTGCCAGTCGGGCATGGCCAGTACCACGCCAAAATGTGGCATGGGCACCCGGTGCTCGCCGACTTTCCCGGTATTGCTAACGGAAAACGGCTCGCCCAGATGCAACGACAACTGATGGCCGAAAAAGTCGATATCTACCCAGCTCTCCGTGCTGCGGCCCTCAGCACAGCCCAGCACGTCGCAGTAAAAGCGCCGCGCCGAGACCAGGTCGTGAACGTGATAGGCGAAATGAAAAAGCGATTGCACAGTGACCTCCTGAAACCGGAACAGGCCAGATGGCCCTTGCGCCAATGATGTATTGCCGTCTTCAATAGAACTAACCTGTTATTTTATCCGTGAAAGAAAGAAATTCTTATGGATACGCGCTACCTCAAAAGCCTGATCGCCGTGGTGGATTGCGGCTCGATTGCCAGGGCAGCACGCCTGGAAAACCTCACTGCCGCCGCCGTCAGCCAGCGCATTCTGGCCCTTGAGCGCCAGCTCGGGCTGGAGCTTCTGGTGCGCATCGGGCATGAGGCCAAACCCAGCCTGGCCTGCCTGGATTTACTGCCCCGGGCACGTGCCATCGTCAATGAAGTAGCGCTGCTGGCAGGTGATGCCGATAGCCAGGGCCTGACCGGCCCCTTGCGCATCGGCGCCATTTCAACCGTGCTCACGGGGCTTCTGCCACAGGCCTTGCGCGCCTTGACCCGCTCAACCCCGCAACTGAAACCGGTCATAGTGCCCGGCACATCGCGCGCGCTGTATCAGGCGCTGGAGGCCAATGAGCTGGATGCCGCGATTGTGGTCGCACCGCCCTTTGCACTGAGCAAAACCTTCGAGGTGGTGGTGCTGCGCAAGGAGCCTTTGCTGTTTATTTCCAATGAACCCTCCACGCAAGGCATCGACGCCCGCCTGCAACACTGCCCGTACATTCAGTATGACCCCGATGCCTGGGGCGGCCGCCATGCCCTGCAGTACTTGCAGGATCACAGCCTGTCACCCGCTGCCCTGCTCGATCTGGATGCACTGGAAACCATCGCCCTGCTCACGGCACAGGGCCTTGGGGTGAGTCTGGTGCCATGCTGGTCGGGAATTGAGCGCTGGACCGGCAGTTGTGTGCTGGAGCCGGTCGGGGATGAGCGCTATGACCGCGAAATTGTGCTGCTCAGCCATGCCCAGGGCCCAAGGTTGCGGATGGTAGACGTATTGCAGGGGGCGCTGCTGGAGACTGCAGGCAGTCATCTGTAGCCGCTGAGGAGCGCAGCCTCGCTGCGCTCCTCAGCGGCTAAGGTCAGTCACCCAACTCAACCCTTGTACATTTTGCTCATCAGTTCGGCTTCAGCCTGGGTCAGGCCGCATGCCTGGGTCAGCTCATCGACACTGGCACCCATGCTCACCAGCCGCGCCGCCTGGTTGAACGACAGGCTGGTAGGGTCACGCTGCTCAAGCTGAGTCAGCTTCTCGGGCAGCGGCGCAACCACGGCGCGCAATTCGTGCAGGGCTTCGCCCATCTGCACATTGCCGTTCTGGTAGGTATCCAGGCGCCGCGCCAGTTCCCGAAGGCGCCGGTCTCGCTGTTCATCGGCCGCAGCCTGTTGCGCCACAAGCACCCGCTGACGGCGCACGTGGCTGACAAACAGCCACAGGGTCACGGCCCATAACAGGCCCAGGACGATTACCGCCGCCTCAAGGATCAATCAGATGTTCTCCAGATCCGACCATTCTTCCTCGGTCATCATTTTGTCCAGTTCAACCAGAATCAGCAGTTCGCCGTTCTTGTTGCACACACCCTGGATAAACTTGGCCGATTCGTCATTGCCCACGTTAGGCGCCGTTTCGATTTCGGACTGACGCAGATACACCACCTCTGCCACGCTATCGACCAGAATCCCAACCACTTGCTTGTCGGCTTCGATGATGACGATGCGCGAGTTATCGGTGATTTCGGCGTTGTACAGACCAAAACGCTGACGCGTGTCTATGACCGTTACTACGTTGCCGCGCAGGTTGATAATACCCAACACGTAGGAAGGCGCACCCGGTACCGGGGCGATTTCGGTGTAACGCAGCACTTCCTGCACTTGCATCACATTGATGCCATAGGTTTCGTTGTCCAGCTTGAAGGTAACCCATTGCAGGATCGGATCTTCAGAACCCTGTGCCGCTGACTGTTTCATACCCCAAACCCCTGACTGAAATACTGCTCGATTCTGATAACTGGCGATCCGCCCTCGCAGGTGAATCGACCACGATTATTGTTATGACTTGCCCTTGGCGATCAATGCCGCCAGTTGCTCCACATCCAGCAATGCGCACATGTGTTCAATCACCGTGCCCGCCAGCCACGGCCGTTGCCCGCGCTGTGAACGCCATTTGATTTCGTTGGGGTGCAGGCGCAACGAACGGCTGACCTGATGCACCGCCAGCCCCCATTCGTAGCCCTGTACGGAAATCACGTATTGCAGGCCTTCGCGCAAATCATCGCGATAGCGTTCAGGCATCACCCAGCGCGCGGTATCGAGCACGTTGAGCTTGCCGCTCTGGCTGGGCAGGATCCCCAGAAACCAGTCTGGCTGGCCAAACAGCGGAGTGAGTTCACGCCCGGCCAGTGAGTAGATCGAGCCCAGGCACACCAATGGCACCGCCAGGGTCAACCCCGCCACGTCGAACAGCAGGCACTCGAAAGGTTCGGCAGCCCAGGCCGGGCGACCATCATCGGGAACCGGCAAATG
Organism: Pseudomonas sp. FSL W7-0098; assembly: GCF_005930585.1. Lineage (NCBI taxonomy): Bacteria > Pseudomonadati > Pseudomonadota > Gammaproteobacteria > Pseudomonadales > Pseudomonadaceae > Pseudomonas > Pseudomonas sp. FSL W7-0098. The sequence goes on along the minus strand of NZ_RXHW01000003.1, from coordinate 153,948 downwards.
CGCCCCGGGGGCACTGGGCCGATGGACTTCAACCAGCGGATGGGCCAGCGCCTCGGCAGGCACACCGACCTCAGACAGCTCCACCGGCATCGCCAACGGCGCTTCAATGGGTTGCGCGGCGGCAGGTTCCGCCTCCGTCTGCGCGGGTGCGGGTTCAGCCGCTTCCAGCGCCTGGGTTGCATCAAACAGCAAGTCGTCGAGGTACGACTGCAAGGCCACTTGCGAGCGGTTGGAAAGTGCTACTGGCTGCGTCATAAAGTGCCCCACTCATCAGCCTCGCGACAGAGACCTGTAGTCGTTATCGGCCAGACCCGACCGATACTTGAATGCCCGCCCACTTCACGCCACCTGCGGTGCAAGCTGGCGGGTGAGGACGTGCTTGAGCAACGCACGGTAGGCGATCACTCCACGGGTTTTCTCATCGAACTGCGAAGGCGTCTGCCCGGCACGGCTGGCATCGCGCAAACGAGTATCGACCGGGATAAAACCCTGCCACAGGGTCTCGGGGTACACATCGCGCAATACTCGCAAGGTACTCATCGACGCCTGGGTACGACGGTCGAACAACGTCGGCACGATACAGAACGGCAGCTCCTGGGGGCGCGAGCGGTTGATCATGCGCAGGGTATGCACCATGCGTTCCAGGCCCTTGAGCGCCAGATGTTCGGTTTGCACCGGGATGATCAACTGCTGACTGGCCGCCAGCGCGTTGACCATCAACACACCCAGAATCGGCGGGCTGTCGATGATCGCGTAGTCATAGTCCTGCCACAGTTGCGCCAGGCTGCGGGCAATCACAAGGCCCAGGCCGCTTTGCCCCGGAGCCTGACGCTCGAGGGTCGCCAGGGCCGTGGTGGCCGGCAGCAAGGAAATTTTCTCGTGGCTGGTGGGCAACAGCAATTGCGCGGCCAGGCCCTCAGGCACCTGGCCCTGATGCAGAAACAGGTCGTAGACACTGTGTTCCAGACCATCGGGGTCATAACCGAAGTAGCTGGTCATGGAGCCGTGCGGGTCAAGATCGACCACCACCACGCGCTTGCCCGCCTCTGCCAGCAAACCGGCCAGGGCGATGGATGTGGTGGTCTTGCCGACCCCACCTTTTTGATTGGCTACTGCCCAGACTCTCATTCAGTTGTTCCTCCCGGCTGCATGCGTGCCGGCCGAGATTTATAGGGTTGGCGACGGGGAATTGACGGCATTCCCGCGAACCAGTGGCTGTGTCTGTGGCGGTGCAGTTTGTGTGCCAGCCCGCTTCAAGGCGGCATCCGGTGTTGCATGGGCGCTGCCCGTGCCAGTCAGGCTGCGGCGTACCTCAAGGTTGCGCGACACCACCAGCACTACCCGGCGATTGAGCGCGCGCCCCTCTGGCGTAGCGTTGTTGGCCACCGGCTGAAACTCGCCGTAGCCCACCGAGGCCATGCGCCCGGGGCTGACCCCCTGCATGGCGAGCATGCGCACGATGCTTGCCGAGCGCGCCGATGACAGTTCCCAGTTGGTCGGGTACTGCGCAGTCCGGATCGGCAGGTCGTCAGTAAACCCTTCGACATGTATCGGGTTTTCAAAGGGTTTGAGTACTGCGGCCACTTTGTCGATGATCTCGAAAGCTGCATTGCTGGGCATCGCATCACCGCTGCCGAACAGCAGGCTGGAGTTGAGTTCGATCTCGACCCACAGCTCATTGCCGCGCACCGTCAATTGTTTGGACGCGATCAAATCACCAAAGGCATGGGTGATGTCATTGGCAATGGTCTTGAGCGGGTCATCGGGGCGCTGCCCCAAACCGGCGTCAGTATTTTCGCTGTCTTTTATCAAGGGTTCGGCAGGCTGGGTGGTCAGCGGACGCTCTTCACCGATGGGCACCGGCTTGATGCTGCGCTCGGTGTCATTGAACACACCGACCAGCGCCTGGGAAATCACTCGGTACTTGCCCTCATTGATTGAAGAAATCGAGTACATGACGACGAAAAAGGCAAACAGCAAGGTGATGAAGTCCGCGTAGGACACAAGCCAGCGTTCGTGATTGACGTGTTCATCCGCGTGGCGACGGCGCCGGCTCATAGTTAACCTGTAAAGCCTTGAAGTTTGAGTTCAATGGAGCGCGGGTTCTCGCCCTCGGCAATCGACAGGATGCCTTCGAGCAACATCTCACGGTACAGCGACTGGCGCATGGCAATGGCCTTGAGCTTGCTGGCAATGGGCAGCAACACCAGGTTGGCGCTGGCCACCCCGTAAATGGTCGCGACAAACGCCACCGCAATGCCACTGCCCAGTTGCCCTGGATCGGCCAGGTTGCCCATAACGTGGATCAAGCCCATGACCGCGCCAATAATGCCGATGGTCGGGGCGTAACCGCCCATGCTCTCAAACACCTTGGCGGCCTCGATATCGCGGCTTTCCTGGGTCATGTAGTCGACTTCCAGCACGCTGCGAATGGTTTCCGGCTCTACTCCGTCGACCAGCAATTGCAGGCCCTTGCGCGAATAGCTGTCGGGCTCGGTATCGGCCATGCCCTCCAGGCCGAGCAAGCCTTCCTTGCGGGCCGTAAGGCTCCAGTTGACGACACGGTCGATACCGCCCGTCATGTCGATACGTGGCGGAAACAGAATCCACACCACGGTCTGCATTGCGCGCTTGAACGCACTCATGGGCGACTGCAGCAATGCCGCGCCCACAGTGCCGCCCAGCACGATCAACGCCGCCGGGCCATTGGCCAGAGCGCCCAGATGGCCACCCTCCAGGTAGTTGCCGCCGATAATCGCGACAAACGCCATGATGATGCCAATCAGGCTGAGCACATCCATCAGTGGCAAGCCTCGGCCAGATGCCGGCCAATGTCATCGAGGCTGTACACCGCATCGGCCAGGCCGGCTTTGATGATGGCCATGGGCATGCCGTAAATCACGCAACTGGCTTCGTCCTGGGCCCATACCTGGCTGCCGCCCTGTTTGAGCATGCGCGCGCCTTCGCGGCCGTCCGCGCCCATGCCGGTCAATACCACCGCCAAAACTTTGTCACCAAAGGATTTGGCCGCCGAGCCGAAGGTGATATCCACGCACGGTTTGTAGTTGAGGCGCTCATCGCCCGGCAGGATGCGTACGGCTCCACGGCCGTCGATCATCATTTGCTTGCCGCCAGGTGCCAGCAAGGCCAGACCGGGGCGCAGGATATCGCCGTCCTCGGCTTCCTTGACACTGATGCGGCAAAGCTTGTCCAGCCGCTCGGCAAACGCTTTGGTGAACGCGGCCGGCATATGCTGCACAAGCACGATCGGCGCCGGGAAATTGCCCGGCAACTGCGTCAGTACCCGTTGCAAGGCCACCGGCCCACCGGTTGAGGTGCCGATAGCCACCAGTTTGTAAGCCTTGCGCTTGGGTGCGGCAGCCGCCGGGGTTGGCACAGGGCCACCACGGCTGGCAATCGGTGTGGTGCGCACCGGCGCGGCCACCGCGGCCGGGGCCACGAAACCGCCCAGCCCGGGCCGGGGCGCAGGGGTCGGGGTCGGGGCCGCCGCCGGTACAGGTGCGCTGTAGCTGGACATGCGCCTGTTGCTGCGCGAGATGCTGTGTACTTTTTCACACAGCATCTGTTTGACCTTCTCGGGGTTACGCGAGATGTCTTCAAAGTTTTTCGGCAGAAAATCCACCGCCCCGGCGTCCAGCGCATCGAGGGTCACGCGGGCACCCTCGTGGGTCAGTGAGGAGAACATCAACACCGGGGTCGGGCAGCGCTGCATGATATGGCGCACGGCAGTGATGCCATCCATCATCGGCATCTCGTAATCCATGGTGATCACGTCCGGCTTGAGCGCCAGCGCCTGATCAATCGCTTCCTTGCCGTTGGTGGCGGTGCCGATCACTTGAATCGTCGGGTCAGCCGACAGAATTTCCGAGACACGACGGCGGAAAAAACCGGAATCATCCACCACCAGGACCTTGACTACCATAAACACTCCGTTAGGCGGTACGGGGCACGAGCCCCGAGGCACCAGAATCAAATACGCCGTGATGCGTAATGCTTGAGCATGCTCGGAACATCCAGAATCAAGGCAATACGACCATCACCGGTGATGGTGGCACCCGACATGCCTGGCGTGCCCTGGAGCATCTTGCCCAAAGGCTTGATCACCACTTCTTCCTGGCCGACCAGTTGATCGACCACAAAACCGATGCGCTGGGTGCCGATCGACAGAATCACCACATGCCCTTCGCGCTGCTCTTCGTGGGCAGCAGATGCCACCAGCCAGCGCTTGAGGTAGAACAGCGGCAGCGCCTTGTCGCGCACGATCACCACTTCCTGACCGTCGACCACATTGGTGCGCGACAGGTCGAGGTGGAATATTTCGTTGACGTTGACCAGCGGGAAAGCAAACGCCTGATTGCCCAGCATCACCATCAGGGTCGGCATAATGGCCAGGGTCAGGGGCACCTTGATGACGATTTTCGAACCCCGGCCCAGAGCCGACTCGATGCTCAGCGAGCCATTGAGCTGGGCGATCTTGGTTTTCACCACGTCCATGCCCACGCCACGCCCGGACACATCGCTGATTTCGGTCTTGGTCGAAAAACCCGGGGCAAAGATCAGGTTGTAGCAGTCGTTTTCGCTCAGGCGATCGGCCGCATCCTTGTCCATCAAGCCTTTTTTCACCGCCAGGGAACGCAGGAAATTGGCGTCCATGCCTTTGCCATCGTCAGAGATCGACAGCAGGATATGGTCGCCCTCCTGCTCGGCCGACAAAATCACCCGACCACAGCTCGGCTTGCCGGCGGCGGCGCGCTCTTCAGGGGTTTCGCAGCCGTGGTCGACGGCGTTGCGCACCAGGTGGACCAGCGGGTCGGCCAGGGCCTCGACGAGGTTTTTGTCCAGGTCGGTCTCTTCGCCCACCAGCTCCAGGCTGATTTCTTTTTTCAGCTGCCGTGCCAGGTCCCGTACCAGGCGCGGGAAGCGGCCGAAAACTTTCTTGATCGGCTGCATCCGCGTTTTCATCACCGCGGTTTGCAGGTCGGCGGTGACCACGTCGAGGTTGGACAGCGCCTTGGCCATCTCCTCGTCATGACTGTTCAGGCCCAGGCGCACCAGACGGTTACGCACGAGCACCAGCTCGCCGACCATATTCATGATGTCATCGAGCCGCGCGGTATCGACGCGCACGGTGGTTTCAGCCTCGCTGGCCACCGGTTTTTCTGCAGGCGCAGCCGCGCCACGGGCCGGGCCCGGTCGTGCCGCCGCTACCGGCTTGGCCGGGGCAACTGCAGCCACCACGGCTGCCGAGTCGGCGCTGAATTTGCCTTTGCCGTGCATCTGGTCGAGCAAGGCTTCAAATTCGTGATCGCTGATCAGGTCAGGGTCGCCCGCAGGCACCACGGCAGTGACCGCAGGCTCGGCAGGTGCCGCGGTCGCGGTGTCCAGCCCATCGGTATTGAACGAACCCTTGCCATGCAATTGATCAAGCAGGGCTTCGAATTCATCGTCGGTGATTTCATTGCTGACTTCGGCGGCCACGGCGGGCGCTTCGTCGGCCACAGTGGCCACCGCCGCTTCCATCGAAAACTGGCCCTTGCCGTGCAATTGGTCGAGCAGCAATTCAAACTCGGCGTCGCTTATTTCGTCGCTGGTCGTGCTTTGTGTTGTGGCCACCGCCTCAGGCTCGGCCGCGGCCGCCTTGACCGCATCGAGGGAATCGAGCAACTGCTCGAACTCGCTGTCGGTGATATCGGTCACCGGGGCTTCAACCACCGGTTCAGGCACTGCAACAACCGCTGCTTGCACAGCAGCAGGCTCGGCCAGGCGCGCCAGGGCCGCCAGCAACTCGGGAGTCGCGGCAGTGATCGGGCTGCGCTCACGCACTTCGCTGAACATGCCATTGACCGCATCCAGGGCCTCAAGCACCACATCCATCAGTTCCGCATCAACGCTGCGCTCACCCTTGCGCAGGATGTCGAAGACGTTTTCGGCGATGTGACAGCACTCCACCAACTCATGGAGCTGCAGGAAGCCGGCGCCCCCTTTTACAGTGTGAAAACCGCGAAAAATGGCATTGAGCAGATCCGCATCATCCGGTCGGCTTTCCAGCTCGACCAGTTGTTCGGACAACAACTCCAGAATTTCGCCGGCTTCAACCAGGAAATCCTGAAGGATTTCTTCATCGGCGCCGAAGCTCATGTAGGTGCTCCTTGAAATAGGCTCTTCGACGCCGGGCAACAGCGCCCGCACGCCTCTTCAAGTCCTAAAAACCCAGACTGGACAACAAATCGTCAACATCATCCTGACCGGATACGACGTCATTACGTGTATCGGCATGAATCTGCGGACCTTCACCCTTGGCCTGGTTTTTTTGCAAATTATTTTCAGCGCGCAATGCATCGCGGTCGTGCTCGATCCCGGCAAAGCGATCGACCTGGCTGGCCATCAGCACCAGCTTGAGCAAATTGCTCTCCACGTCCGTGACCAGTTGCGTCACCCGCTTGATCACCTGACCGGTCAGGTCCTGGAAATCCTGAGCCAGCAAAATATCAGTCAGATTGGCGGACACGATGGTGTTTTGCGTTTCGCTGAGCGTCAAAAAACTGTCAATCCGACGCGCCAGCTCGCGAAACTCTTCGGCACCGATTTCACGGCGCATAAAACGCCCCCAATCCGCGCTCAGTTCTTTGGCTTCCTGACCCAGGCCATTGACCAGTGGCGTGCTGTTTTCCACCAGGTCCATGGTCCGGTTGGCCGCCGCTTCCGTGAGTTTCACAACATAAGCCAAACGTTCGGTGGCATCCGTGATCTGCGACACCTCTTCGGCTTGCGGCATGCCTGGATCAATATGGAAATTGACAATGGCGCTGTGCAGTTCGCGGGTCAGCTTGCCGACTTCACGATACAGCCCGCGGTCACGGGTCTGGTTGAGCTCGTGAATCAACTGCACGGCATCGCCAAACTGGCCTCGTTCAAGGCTTTCGACCAATTCGTGGGCATGTTTTTTCAGGGTCGATTCAAAATCGGCCTGTGTGCAATCTTTATGCTCCATAGTGCCCCCAAGGCAACCGCTCAACCGATGCGTTCAAAGATCTTTTCGATTTTGTCTTTGAGTGCGATAGCGGTGAACGGCTTGACTACATATCCATTAACACCGGCCTGGGCCGCTTCGATAATCTGCTCGCGCTTGGCCTCGGCGGTCACCATCAGCACCGGCAAGTGCTTGAGTTTTTCGTCGGCACGCACATGGCGCAGCAACTCGATGCCGGTCATGCCCGGCATGTTCCAGTCCGTCACCAGAAAGTCGATGTGCCCCAGGTTGAGGATCGGCAACGCGGTGGTGCCGTCGTCCGCCTCGACCGTGTTGGTGAACCCCAGGTCACGCAACAGGTTTTTAATGATCCGCCGCATCGTTGAAAAGTCATCAACGATGAGGATTTTCATGTTCTTGTCCAATTCGACCTCCAAGCAGTCTTTAACGCACCCATGTGCAGGGCACGCCATTCAATCAATTCGTTTTCAAACACGCCTAATCGACTGTGGGAGCGGGCTTGCCCGCGATGGGGTCGACGCGGTCTGTCTGATTCACCGTGTCGATCCCATCGCGGGCAAGCCCGCTCCCACAGGTATCAAGGGCCCTAGTGCGCGCGCCACTGCCCCAGGCGAGCCCGCAAGCGTGCCGCGCACTGGCTGTGCAGCTGGCTGACCCGGGACTCGCTGACCCCCAGCACTTCGCCGATTTCCTTGAGGTTCAGTTCTTCGTCGTAGTACAGCGCCAGCACCAACCGTTCACGCTCGGGCAAATGGGCGATCGCATCGGCCAGCGCGGCCTGAAAGCGTTCATCTTCAAGGTCGCGCGACGGCTCCGTGTGGGCACTCGCGCCATCTTCATGCAACCCTTCGTGTTCGCCGTCCTGCAACAGATCGTCGAAACTGAACAGGCGGCTGCCCAGGGTGTCATTCAAGATGGCGTAATAATCATCAAGGCTTAACTGGAGTTCGGCCGCAACTTCATGATCTTTAGCGTCACAACCGGTTTTTGCTTCAATTACCCGAATGGCGTCACTGACCATGCGGGTATTGCGGTGTACCGAACGCGGTGCCCAGTCGCCCTTGCGCACTTCATCGAGCATCGCGCCACGGATACGGATGCCGGCATAGGTCTCGAAACTCGCGCCCTTGCTGGCGTCGTATTTGCCCGAAACTTCGAGCAGGCCGATCATCCCGGCCTGGATCAGGTCATCCACCTGCACGCTGGCCGGCAAACGCGCCAGCAGGTGGTAGGCAATGCGCTTGACCAGGGGCGCGTAGCGCTCGATCAGCTCGTACTGGCTGTCACGGGATGACTTGCTGTACATGCGATAACCGCTGGCCGTCATTAAAAGCGCCCCCCTGCCTGCTGCACCAGGCGTTCGACAAAGAACTCAAGATGCCCCCTCGGGTTGGCTGGCAACGGCCAGGTGTCAACTTTTTGCGCGATGGCCTTGAACGCCAGCGAGCACTTGGAGCGCGGAAACGCTTCGTAGACGGCGCGCTGTTTTTGCACGGCCTTGCGCACGCATTCGTCGTAAGGCACGGCGCCCACATATTGCAGGGCCACATCGAGGAAACGGTCGGTAACCTTGGTCAGCTTGGCGAACAGATTGCGCCCTTCCTGCGGGCTTTGCGCCATATTGGCCAGCACGCGGAAGCGGTTCATGCCGTAATCGCGGTTGAGCAACTTGATCAACGCATAGGCGTCGGTGATCGAGGTCGGCTCGTCGCACACCACCAGCAGCACTTCCTGGGCTGCGCGGACAAAGCTGACCACCGACTCGCCAATCCCGGCGGCGGTGTCGATCACCAGCACATCGAGGTTGTCGCCCAGGTCGCTGAAGGCCTGGATCAGACCGGCATGCTGCGCCGGGCTCAGGTGCACCATGCTCTGGGTGCCCGAGGCCGCCGGCACGATGCGGATCCCGCCGGGCCCCTGGAGCAATACGTCGCGCAGCTCGCAACGCCCCTCGACCACATCGGCCAGGGTGAATTTTGGGGTCAAGCCCAGCAAAACATCGACGTTCGCCAGCCCAAGGTCCGCGTCCATCAACAGAACGCGCCTGCCCAGCTCGGCCAATGCGATGGACAAGTTGACTGACACGTTAGTTTTACCGACGCCACCCTTGCCGCCGGTCACTGCGATCACCTGTACGGGATGCATGCTGCCCATGATCTTTCTTTACCTTGTCTTACTTAGACGCGGCTACATGCGTTGGCTGCTCGTTCCCCTGCGGAACAAAACCTTCAGACCAGCCGATGTAGGTACATTTCAACGTAATCTTGACTACCTCAGCCGACCCGCTTGGGTGGGCTGTGGTAGATATCAGCGAACATATCGGCCATGGCCTCTTCGCTGGGTTCTTCCTGCATTTGCACACTCACTGCGCGGCTCACCAGCTGGTGACGCCGCGGCAGATGAAGATCGTCCGGGATCCGCGGGCCGTCGGTGAGGTAAGCCACCGGCAGCTCGTGACTGATCGCCAGGCTCAACACTTCGCCCAGGCTCGCGGTTTCATCCAGTTTGGTGAGGATGCAACCGGCCAGCCCGCAACGCTTGTAACTGAGGTAAGCGGCCGTCAGCACCTGCTTCTGGCTGGTAGTGGCCAACACCAGATAATTCCTGGCCTTGATTCCGCGCCCCGCCAGGCTTTCGAGCTGCAGGCGCAACGCCGGGTCGCTGGCTTGCAGGCCCGCGGTATCGACCAGCACCACGCGCTTGCGCACCAGCGGTTCAAGGGTCTGGCCCAGCGACTGGCCGGGGGCAACATGGGTTACCGGCACATTCAAGATGCGCCCCAGGGTCTTGAGTTGTTCCTGGGCGCCAATACGAAAACTGTCCATGCTCACCAGGGCGATATTCTGCGCGCCGTACTTGAGCACATAACGGGCCGCCAGCTTGGCCAGGGTGGTGGTTTTACCCATCCCGGCGGGCCCCACCATGGCGATTACGCCACCCTCCTCCAGCGGCTCCAGCTCCGGCGTGGCAATCATCCGCGCCAGGTGCGCCAGCAACATCCGCCACGCCTGGCGTGGCTCTTCGATACCGGCCACCTGCGCCAGCAGATCACGGGACAACGGCCCGGACAAACCGATGCGCTGCAAACGGCGCCACAAGTTGGCCTGCGCGGGCTTGGCGTCCTGCAACTGGCTCCACGCCAGCGAGCCCAGTTGCACTTCCAGCAACTCGCGCAAACCGTTGAGTTCATGGCGCATATTGTCGAATGCACGCTGATCGATCGTCGGTGCCGCGGGCGCTGGCGCAGGGCGCGGCGGTTCTTCCAGGGTCGGCTCAATCAATGGCTCGGCAGCCGTGAGCGGCAGACCGGCAAACAGCTGGCGGTTATCGCCGGCCTCGCCTTCACCGCGCAAGCTCAACTCGGCCTGGGCCGAAACAATCCGCGACTGGGTCTTGCGCAGCTCTTCTTCCAGCTCAATGTTCGGCACCCGGGGTGCCAGCGCGGACAGCTTGTAGTCCAGGGCCGCGGTCAACTCAACGCCCCCGGCAATCCGGCGGTTGCCAATAATGGCGGCGTCAGCCCCCAACTCATCACGAATCAGCTTCATGGCCTGACGCATATCGGCGGCGAAAAATCGCTTCACTTGCATAAACCAAACCCTCAGCCGTTAGGGCCTACTGTCGCAACGATCGTGACCTGCTTGTTGTCAGGGATTTCCTGGTAAGCCAGTACATGCAGGTTGGGCACCGCCAGACGGCCAAAGCGCGACAGCATCGCGCGTACCGGGCCTGCCACCAACAAGATGACCGGATTGCCTTGCATCTCCTGACGCTGAGCAGCGTCGATCAACGAGCGCTGGAGCTTCTCTGCCATGCTGGGCTCCAGCAAAACGCCCTCTTCCTGGCCTTGTCCGGCCTTCTGCAAACTATTGAGCAATATTTGTTCCAACCTGGGCTCCAGGGTGATAACAGGCAGCTCGGAGTCAACGCCTACAATGCTTTGCACGATGGCACGAGACAAGCCCACGCGTACGGCGGCAACCAAAGCGGCAGTATCTTGACTCTTATGAGCATTGTTGGCGACGGCTTCGGCAATACTGCGGATATCCCGCACTGGCACCTGTTCGGCCAACAAGGCCTGCAGCACCTTGAGCAATTGCGACAGGCTCAACACCCCCGGCACCAGTTCTTCGGCCAGTTTGGGCGAGGACTTGGCCAGCAGCTGCATCAACTGCTGAACTTCTTCATGACCAATCAACTCATGGGAGTGTTTGTACAGGATCTGGTTAAGGTGCGTTGCCACTACGGTACTGGCGTCCACTACGGTATAGCCCAGTGACTGCGCCTGGCTGCGCTGGCTGACCTCGATCCACACCGCTTCCAGACCAAAGGCCGGGTCTTTGGTGGTAATCCCGTTAAGCGTGCCAAATACCTGCCCCGGATTGATCGCCATCTCGCGGTCCGGATAGATTTCGGCCTCCGCCAGAATCACTCCCATCAGGGTCAGGCGATAGGCGCTGGGGGCCAGGTCGAGATTGTCACGGATATGCACGGTGGGCATCAGAAAGCCCAGGTCCTGGGACAGCTTCTTGCGCACCCCCTTGATCCGCGCCAGTAACTGGCCACCCTGGTTGCGATCCACCAACGGGATCAGGCGATAACCGACCTCAAGCCCGATCATGTCGATGGGGGTAACGTCATCCCAGCCCAGCTCCTTGGTTTCCTGGGCGCGGGCTGGCGAAGGCAGCAGCTCCTGCTGGCGCTTGACCTCTGCCAGGGCCTGGACCTTGACCACGTTCTGTTTTTTCCACATCAGGTACGCCGCACCACCGGCGACTGCAGCCAGGCTCAGGAAGGAGAAATGCGGCATGCCGGGCACGATGCCCATGATGGCCATGATGCCTGCCGAGACAGCCAGCGCCTTGGGTGAGGTAAACATCTGCCGGTTGATCTGCTTGCCCATGTCTTCGGAGCCCGAAGCACGGGTCACCATGATCGCGGCAGCCGTGGACAGCAACAGGGACGGCAATTGCGCCACCAAACCGTCACCAATGGTGAGCAAGGCGTACACCTTGCCGGCTTCGCTGAAGCTCATGCCGTGCTGGAAAATCCCAACTGCCATGCCGCCGATCAGGTTGATAAACAGGATCAACAGACCGGCGATGGCATCACCGCGCACGAATTTGCTGGCACCGTCCATCGAGCCATAGAACTCGGCTTCCTGGGCGACTTCCTGACGGCGCATCTTGGCCTGATTCTGGTCGATCAGTCCGGCATTCAGGTCGGCGTCAATGGCCATCTGCTTGCCGGGCATGGCGTCGAGGGTGAAGCGCGCACTCACTTCCGAGATGCGCCCGGCGCCCTTGGTCACGACCACGAAGTTGATGATCATCAGGATCGCAAACACCACGATGCCCACCACGTAGTTGCCGCCGATCACCACCTCGCCGAAGGCCTGGATCACCTTGCCCGCGGCGGCGTGGCCCTCCTGACCGTGGAGCATCACCACCCGGGTGGAGGCCACGTTGAGCGCCAGGCGCATCAGCGTGGCCACCAGCAGGATGGTGGGGAACACGGCAAAATCCAGCGGCCGCAAGGCGTAGACGCACACCAGCAACACCACGATGGACAGCGCGATATTGAAGGTAAAAAACACATCCAGCAAAAAGGCGGGGATCGGCAACATCATCATTGCCAGCATCACCAGCAACAACAGCGGCACACCCAACTGTCCCTGACCCAGGCCGGCCAGACCGCTGCGAGCGGTGTTGATTAACTGAGAGCGATCCAATGACATTGCGGCAAACCTTTAGCAAACTTTTGACGCCATATGCGCCGTGGAGCCTGCCACTGCAAGAAACCTTCCAACTTTGGCAAATGGCCATATGGAAGGCTTGCAGGGTGTGCGAATCCTTGTAGTGCCGATGAGCGCAGCAGGGCTGAAACAAGGAAAAAACGCCGTTCATTGCCAATAAGGGAGAATCCTTCCCCCTTGTGTTGTTGCAGCTTTTATTTTGCAGCCGATGGGATGGCTCTTGCTTGGCGAGTCAAGGAAACTCCACCACAAGAGTACCGCTCCCAGCAAAAGGGCCGGCAGGTGGAAAAGTGCCACGTTTACGAAAAAGAGAAAAAGTATATTCCTCCGTTGTTTCACCGTTGATCAAATAGACATAATAACTGAGCCCGGAAGACGGTAAAATAATTGCATCATCACTTTTACGAATCATGGCGATGGCTATATCAGGCTTGCCCGATACAAAACCTTCAGCACTGAATATAGAAGGCGTTGCCACCAGTTTAAGCCTGGCGCTTTGAAGAGCCCTGTCACACACAAATTTTACGCCGACCGTTTTCCGGGCAAGTGAAGTGCTCGCACTTATCCCGATGGCCGCGGGATCCACAGAACCAAAATCAACATTAACGGGCCTGTTATCATTGATAGCACACTCCGCTGGAACAGGTGGTGTTGTGTCCAAACTGTTGCGTGCCCTGATTTGAACGTACATCGAAAATGGCGCATACGAAGCATGGGTGAAATTATACAGCTTGAAAAAATGAAAGTTACCGATCACATCACCCGCGTCAATTTTAATGTTCAAGCCTGGACTTGAAGAAAGTTTGAGATACATACCAAGCCAGAAAAAATAGTTAGGTCCACTTCTAGAGCCTTCGGCAAGGTACCTGCCAGGCCCCAAAGGCCAAGGGTATTCGTTCCCGCCAACAATCATCCCGGAGGAGAAAGCAGAAAATTTTGGAGCCTGATTAAACGTATCAGAGGTTGAAGCTATCCACTCCCGATAACTAAGAGGAAACGTCACCGGGAAATTATGCCTGCACACGGTCGGCACAGCACTTTTCATAGTAACCCTGCTATTTTCCGCATCCAGTTTTACGTCAGTGTAGATAATAAGAGTTTCTGCTCTCATATCCCTCCAGACCCGGTCATCCGTTTGGCAATGAACAGCAAAAGCAACTTGTGCAAACAGCCAAAAAAATACGCCAGCAAAACACCTCATAATATTCACGACTTTTGATCCTGTATGTAGTTTTACCTCGACACGCGTCTTGGGGGCATCCAGCGCAAATATAAACACCGCCACAAATCCATCCAGATCAGGTTAAGAGTCCAAGTCAACAACTATAGTATTTTCCACACCAAAGGTGATCAATGATACGCAGTGCAAACACGTCAGTTTATTGTCGGTGCCTCATCTGCCTTTACTTCTCAGCGCAGTGATATGACTATCGTTGCGGAAGCCGAAAAAGCTCCTCCCGCAAGAGTGCTACCCGGTTTTGCCACCAGCACCGCTTCCATTTGAGGCAAAGTTGGGTATGTAAAATTAACGGGACTGTTAAGGGACCAGGTTGCACCCCCCACCAGGAACTTGATCCCGAGATTACTTTTACTGGTCATCAACAACGCGCGATCAAAACTGGCTCCACCCCCCTGCAACTCTATTGTCATGTCATTGGTTGGCTGCGGCCCGCACGTCACTGTATAAGGCACCTGCTTGCGATAATTGACCCCATCGATCTGTGCAGCTACCAGATTGCTGCCGAAAGGGACAGTGAGCGTGTTGTTGCCATTAACAATGCAAGGCGCAGGCGCAAGGATTACCCCACTCACATTCACGGCCACCTCCGAGGTACGCGCCGTAACACTCTGGCCAAGAGACAGACACAGACAATAGCAAGTGATTGCAAAACGCGAAGTTACCGACCTGATCATCGTTGCGCCCTCACTCATAAATAAGCCTGAAATCAACCCGGGCCCGAAACGCGCCATTGCTCAGTGCTGTGGCAGTGCGCGTGGGTTGCACCTGCCACGTCAGGGTGTCGCTGCCATGCGCCAGAAACAAAGGCTCTCCACGAGCGCCCAAACGCACATCCCGGCCAAGGGCATCGGTCAGGCGCAGGCCCATGCCGGTGACACCCTGAACTTTGACCAAACGCGGATCATCCTTATCGGAAGGCGCCAGAAAAGCGACGGACACCACCGGCTGATAGGCACTCCACACCAGATTGCCCGTGCGCTCATTCAGGAGGCTGCCGGATGCGCGCATGCAATCGACAAAGCGCAACTGCAAAACCACGGGCGATGCCATATCGCCCGGGCGCATCAATTGGCTGCGGGGCACATTTCCAAGGTCCACGGCCTGGTCTGCCGAGGCCATGTCCAGGACGCAAGGGGAATTGATCAGTGAGCCCGAAATATCCAGAACTCCATTCATCCCTTGAATCTCGGCCTGGCCCTGAGCGGCATGCAGCGTCAGCAACAAGGCACTCAGGGCCGTCACCGTACAAGGTTTCATGACGCCTCTTCTGAGGCGCGCACTAGTCATCGGTCGTAGACACATTCGCGTCCACCTTGCAGGTGTTGCCAGTGCAACTGAACGCCAGTGCCGGGCGGCCGCCGTAATCATTTACATAGGTCAGCCAGGGTTTGCTACCCAGTGCCGCCGCACTCACGCCCAGCTTGAGCGTGCCTTTTGGCGGCACCATCAGCGGCTCAAAACCGGGAGAGGTTTTGCCCTCTTTGCTGCTGCGGGCATCGATCAGCGTGATGTAGTACGGGGTAGGATTATTGACTTGAAAGTCATCGGCCTCACGGGTCAGGATCAGTTGTTTCTGCCAGGGGTCCGAGCGTTCCTGCTGGCTCGGCACTATCGAAGCCGGACGATAAAAAAGCTTGATGCGGGTCTGCAGGGCGATCTGCAGGCTGTTGGCCTTGTCGCTACGGGGCGGAATTTCGCGTAAATTGAAGTAATAGACGGTCTCCCGGTCCTGGGGCAGCGACTTGACCGCAGGTAACGCCTGAACTTTCACCTGGCTTTTTTTACCGGGCTCCAGGCGCTGGACCGGTGGCAACACGATCAGCGGCGAGGTGATCTTGTTGCCTTGCTCATCCTCGATCCAGCCCTGGGCCAGGTAAGGCAACTGGGTGTTGTTGTTGGTGATGGTCATGCTGGCGGCATCCTTGCTGCCATCAAACACGACCCGGGTTCGATCAAGACCAATGGCGGCATTGACGTTGCCGGTCTGCGACAGCATCAGGAGGACAAGCGACGAGTACGCGCAACTGAACGTTTTAATTTTCATGACTTTTTCTCGCTATCAACAATCCTGCCCAGAGAGGCTGACGCGGGCATGGTCTTGTCCGCTGCGACCCCCTGGCAGGACAGACTGAGGGTGGAAGCCAATCCGTCGACCGGTAAATCTTCAGGCATTACAAAGGTGCAACGCTCGGCACCACCCCAACTGACTATCATCCGCCCGCCGGGCTGAATACCACTGAGGTAGACGCTGCCAGCATCATTGACGATGCCGGTGCCCTGCTGTTTTTCGTTTTTCACCATGGCGCCGAACGGCGGCACGCTGCCATCAGGCAGGCTTAACACAGCCATGGCCTTGAGCCCGGCAATCACCTCCAGCGTGCGATAACCGATGGCGCCCTCTGTCAGGGTCAACTGGGTCATGGACTCTGTCGCCTCCACATCGGCAGGCAAGCTTTCCAGATCGACACTGGCCTCAGTGCGCGTAAAGCTGCCGACATCCGAGACAACTGCCTTGCCGAAGGCATTGCTGCGCGTCGGGCTGCCATAGCCCCGGATCGGCACGCCAGGTACTCCACCGGTATCGATCATCAACCGGGTACCGCCCGTACCCGCAGTTCGATGCCCTGCGCCACCGTATGGCGTCAGTGTGCCGCCACCACGAGCAGACAGGGTGAGGCTGTTGTAGCTGTTCTCTTGCAGGGCAGCGCTGACGGAGACATCCGCCTGATCACCGGCATGGTTCAGGTACCCGCTAACCGAGGTGTTGCTTGCCGACAGTTGATAGCTGTTGCGCTGATCGAGCCGGTCACTGTAGTTCGTGGAATAGTTATTTTGGCCCTGAGAGCTACTGTTGACGCTGCTGGTGAGCGTCCCGGAGCGACCCATCGGCAGGCTGACTGACAGGTACATACCGGTGTGGTTGCTGGAGATGCCACTGTGCTGGTTTTTCTCCTGATTACGGAAAGCGCTCAGGGAAAGGCTCATGTTTCTTATCGAGCCCACACTGAAATAGCGCGCCAGGGACAAGTTCCATCGCTCACCGCTCGGACGATCCCAATAGGACTGGTTGCTGTAGCTCAGATAAGCGGTAAGCCCCATATCCCGAAACTGCTTGTTGACTGTCGCAGTGTAAAGCGACTTGCTGCCCCCCACCGGACCACCGTAATGGCGCGCATTCAGGTACTCGCTCATGCTCATGTAGTTTTTTTGGGAAAAACGGTAACCCGCAAAGGTGACCTGACTGTCGTACTGGTCGAAGTTTTTCGAATAGCTCAACTGAAAGGAATCGCCCGACAAGGACGTGCCCTGCAGCTTGGCGCTGGCCCGGGTCACATCGAATGAGATCGCTCCCAAGGCCAGCAGGTCGCGCCCCACCCCGACAGAAAGCGCCGTGTAATTATTGTCACTGAGACCACCGCCATACAGGGACCAGCCATTGCTTACGCCCCAGGAGAATTCGCCTGCACCGAAGACGTCGCCCTGCCCTCCGTTGTGAAGAGAAGACGGTCGACCGCTGGCCAGTTTGTAACGCACAGTGCCGGGACGCGTCAGGTAGGGAATGTTGGCCGACTCAACCTGGAAGGTGGTGACGCTGCCGTCCTGCTCTTCGACGCGCACCTCCAGGGTCCCGGTTACGGCATCATTCAGATCCCGAATACGAAAAGGGCCCGCCGCAACCAGCGCTTCATAAAGCACACGGCCTTGCTGGCTGATAATGACCCTGGCATTGGTTTTGGCAACGCCGACAACTTCCGGTGCATAGCCACGCAAATTGGGCGGCAACTGGTTGTCATCCGAGTTGAGTGCAACGCCGGTATAACGGAAGCTGTCGAACACGTTCGAATACAGGTAGTTTTCTCCCAGAGTCAGACGCGCCTGCATGGCAGGCAGCGCTCGATAGGCATAAAAGCGGCTCCACTCCAGCCGTCGCGCACGACTGTAGCTTTCGTCTTCGATACGGCCCTGCCAGTCTGCACGCAAGCGCCAGGGGCCCGCGTTTGCGCCGAACGTGCCATTGCCGCTCAAGTCGGTTTGACGGGCTGAGCCCTTCCGCCCGCTGGACTTGGCCGTGAGGTTGTAATCCATCAGAACGCCCGGCACGCCGTTGTCCCACCGGGAAGGCGGATCCCAGTTCCGGGCGTTGTATTCCAGATAGGCTTGCGGCACGGAAATATGCAGGCTAGAGGTCGCCAGATCACCACTGACTTCCATGCCCGCCAGGCTATTGATATGCAGGCACTCGCCGCTCTTCCACCAGCCGAGCCGAGCTTGCATTTCAGGCTTGAGCCCCAGTTGCTCAACCAGCTCGGTCGACAGGCAGGCCTGGCTACCTTTGGGGTCATCGTCAGGAGGGTAAAAAGCTATGCGCTGCTCAGGCAGCCATTGCGAGTTGACCTGCACCTGCAGCGGATAAACGCCAGGCAAGATAAAACCGCTGCGAGAAAATTGGGACAAGTCGATATTGGTACGATCGCTGAGGTCCAGAATATCGGTATTGAACTGAATCTCATCCCCGGCCCATACCTCAGCACCCAGCGACATCAATCCGCTCAACACGCCGGTGCGCAGTATCATTTGGGCGGCTGAGAGATCCCGCCCGGTAAACAGCCCGTACATTCAGAAATACTCCAGGCGGAAACGCACCGCAGTTCGGTGAGAACCAACCGCTACAGGACGACCATTGCCAACCAGTTGAAGGGTGTAATGCAGCTCCTGGTCCGCTCCGGTCAGAGGCGCCAGGGGCATGGGTACTCCCGGGATGCTTTCCTGCCCTTGGGTATCGGCAATACGCAGGGCCAACCCCCGGGCCGCTCCGCCAATGGCAAACAAGCGCCCGCTGGCATCCGCCAGGCCATCAAACGTCACCCTTACATGCTGCCAGTCAGGCAAGTAACTGCCTGGACGAAAAGAGTCAGGCCTGGCCAATGAGCATTTAATTAAACGCAATGTGAATATCACTGGCGAAGACTGACCCTGACGAATAAGTTGCCCCATGGGCAAAGGGTCGAATTCAACGAGTTGATAAGCGCTACTCGCATCAAGCGCACACGCAGAATCAACAATTTGCCCTTCAAGTGTTACGCGCCCACCCCCCTGACTTGCTAGTGCAGTACACACACCGAAACCCAACGTTATAAACACAAAGAACGAGGTAACCACTACTGAAATCGAGAGTGCTTTCACAGGAAACTCCCACTTGCAATTGCCCTGCTGTCGAACTTCCTACAACAGGGCAACCGGACAACCTACTGATATGCCAGCGCGAAGTTCGTAACAGCAGTAAAAGTACCTGTACCTACAGTAGTGGTTGTAGATGTTTGACCTTTCAACTGAGCACCAAAGGTCAGCGTATTGCTACCCGCCGTAATACCTTTCGGGCGGGTTGCAGTACCCAGCGTTATGGCGGTACCGTCGAACTCGGTCAGAAGGATGCCCGCACCGGCAACGCCGTTCAGGGCCAATGCTCCTGGCACTGCTGTCGCCCCCGTACCGGTAAAGGTGGCCTTGACTGTATTGTCGGTGAGACCGGTCAATGAACAACCGGTCAACTCGATGTTGAAATATTGCTTGGTACCGATGCCACCATTATTCAGCTGAGATTTGGACACCGAACCCAGCGGAACAGGTTGATCCACACTTTCAGGTGTAATGGAGCAGGCCGACTCCAAAATTTCACCGCTAAACGTGACAGTACCCGATCCTGCTCCCGCAGCACTGGCAACTGATGCCGAACAAGCCAGCAACACCATAGACGCCAAAGCAGACTTGGCAGACTTCATTGCAACACCCATCAAACACCCCCTACAAAAATGCGTTACAACAATTGTTTAATAAACTGAAGATTTAGTTTAAGTTTAAATCCCGACACTTATTCATACCCCAAGGAAATAAAAGCGAAAGCCATTAGCTGACTTTTACCCATCCCCACACACCGAAGTAAGAAGCAACTAAACTAACAGCTAACTTTCAAACAATAAGTAAGGCACTTCCAACTGTCTTGTAGGATCCCACCTAATACAAGATAGATATATAACACCGCACTAGCAGAGATTATTTGACGGAGGCGAATTTAAAAGTAACTACTCGACGCAAAATACCTGCACTCCACCCCGTCAACTGACACGCTACTCGTCACGGCGCAAATCCGCCGGGATCGGCAAGTCCTTGAGGGGGTCCGGGCGCTTGCCCTTGCCGGCCTGGTACTGGCGGATCTGGTAGACGTAGGCCAGCACCTGGGCCACGGCCAGGTACAAGCCGGCGGGGATTTCCTGCTCCAGCTCCGTGGAGTAATAGATCGACCGCGCCAGCGCCGGCGACTCCAGCAGCAGGATGTTGTGCTTGGTACCGATCTCGCGAATTTTCAGCGCCAGGAAGTCACTGCCCTTGGCCAGCAACATCGGCGCCCCGCCCTTCTCCGGGTCGTACTTGAGGGCCACGGCGTAGTGGGTCGGGTTGGTGATTATGACGTCGGCATCCGGGATCGCCGCCATCATGCGCCGCTGGGACATTTCACGCTGCACCTGACGTATGCGCTGCTTGACCTCCGGGCGCCCTTCCTGATCCTTGTGCTCGTCGCGTACTTCCTGCTTGGTCATCAGCAATTTCTGATGGCTTTCCCATAGCTGTACCGGTACGTCCACCGCAGCGATCAGGATCAATCCGCAGGCCATCCACAACGCACTCCAACCCACCACTTGCAAGCTGTGGATCACTGCCAGTTCCAGCGGCTCATGGGCGATGCGCAGCAGGTCATCGATGTCGGACTTCAACACCAGCAAGGCCACGATCAGGATGATAAAGAATTTGGCCAGGGCCTTGAGCAGCTCCACCAGCGCCTTGGCCGAGAACATGCGCTTGATCCCGGCGGCGGGGTTCATGCGGCTGAATTTGGGCGCCAGGCTGCCCGCAGCAAAGAGCCAGCCGCCAAGGGATATCGGGCCGACCAGGGCCGCGATCAACAACGTGATCAGTACTGGCTGCACCGCGATCAAGGCGATTTTCCCTGAATGCAGCAGAAACGCGCCCATGGAATCCGGGTTAAGCAGCACTTCGCGGCTCAAGCTGAAGTTGTAACGCATCAGCTCCATCAAATCCTGCGCCAGCGCACCGCCAAAAATCAGCAAGCCCGCCGAACCAGCCAGCATGATGGCCAGGGTGTTCAGCTCTTTGGAACGTGCAATTTCACCCTTTTCCCTGGAGTCCTTTTTTCGTTTCTCCGTGGGGTCTTCTGTTTTATCGGCGCCACTCTCGCTTTCGGCCATGGCTATCTGGCCTGCGCAAGATCACGTAAAAACTGCAGGGCCTCAGAGGCCAGCGGTTGATACTGGTTGAGAATGTCCGCCAGGCTGATCCACAGGATCACCATGCCCAGCACCAGGGTCAGCGGAAAACCGATGGCAAAGATATTCAGTTGCGGCGCGGCCCGGGTCATTACGCCGAAGGCAATGTTGACCACCAGCAGCGCAGTGATCGCCGGCAGTACCAGAAGCAACGCCGCACCCAGCACCCAGCCGAGTTTATTGGCGATTTCCCAGTAGTGGTTGGGCAACAAGCCACCGCCCACCGGCAAGGTGGTGAAGCTCTCGGTCAACACTTCAAATACAACCAGATGGCCATTCATGGACAAAAACAGCAAGGTCACCAGCATGGTGAAAAACTGCCCGATTACTGCCACGTTGACCCCGTTGGCCGGGTCGACCATGGACGCAAAGCCCATGCCCATCTGGATCGCGACAATTTGCCCGGCGACCACGAACGCATGAAAAAACAGCTGCAATGCAAACCCCAGTAACGCACCGATGACGATTTGCTCGGCAATCAGCATCAGGCCACTGAGATCCAGCGGGTTGACGGCGGGCAACGGCGGCAGGCTGGGCATGATTGCCAGGGTAATTGCCAGGGACAAAAACAACTTGATGCGTTTGGGCACCAGGGTGGTGCCGATGATCGGCATGGTGGTCAGCAGCGCGCCCACCCGGAACAGCGGCAGCATAAAGCTGGCGACCCAGGTACTGATCTGCGCGTCTGTCAGGGCGAGCAGCGACATTTAGCCGATCAACTGCGGAATGCTGCCGTACAACTGCAGGATGTATTCCATAAAGGTCTGCACCAGCCACGGCCCGGCCACGATCAGGGTGACCAGCATCACCAGCAAGCGTGGGAGGAAGCTAAGGGTCTGTTCGTTGATCTGGGTCGCGGCCTGGAACATCGCCACCAGCAACCCCACCAGCAAGCTGGGTATTACCAGCACGGCAACCATCAGGGTGGTCAGCCACAACGCACTGCGAAACAGATCTACCGCGACTTCTGGGGTCATGGGGTCAAACTCCGCCGAAACTGCTGGCCAGGGTGCCGATAATCAGCGCCCAGCCATCCACCAGTACAAACAGCATGATTTTAAACGGCAACGAGATGATCAGTGGCGAGAGCATCATCATGCCCATGGCCATCAGCACACTGGCCACTACCAGGTCGATAATCAGAAACGGAATAAAGATCATAAAACCGATCTGGAAGGCGGTTTTAAGCTCCGAGGTGACAAACGCCGGCACCAGAATGGTCAGGGGTGCGGCATCCGGGGTGGCGATATCGGTACGTTTGGACAGGCGCATAAACAGCTCAAGGTCGCTGCTGCGGGTCTGCGCCAGCATAAAGTCCTTGATCGGCACTTCAGCCTTGAGGATCGCATCCTGGGCCGAGAGCTTTTCGGCCAGATAGGGCTGCAAGGCGTCGTTGTTTACCCGATCGAAAACCGGCGCCATGATAAACAGGGTCAAAAACAGCGCCATGCCGGTAAGGATCTGGTTCGATGGGGTTTGTTGCAAGCCCAGGGCCTGGCGCAGGATCGAAAACACAATGATGATCCGCGTAAAGCTGGTCATCAACATGACAAATGCCGGAATAAAGCTCAGCGCAGTCATGATCAGCAGGATTTGCAGGCTGACCGAGTACTCCTGCTGGCCATTGGCCCCGGTGCCCAGGGTTATCGCCGGAATCGACAACGGGTCAGCCCCGAATGCCAATGGCGCGGCCAGTGCCAACAACAGCGCGACTACAAAACGCATCAAGGCTTGTCCTTTTGCTGACCGAGTATTTCCATCAGGCGCTTGGCAAACTCGGGGGTGGCCGGTTGCGCACTACCCGGCACCTGCACCGGCTCCTTGAGCACATGCAGCGGGGTGATCCGGCCCGGCGTAAGACCGAGCAGGATCTGTTCATTGCCCACCTGCACCAGCACCAGCCGGTCCCGCGCGCCCAGGGCCCGGGAGCTGATCAGTTCGATCACCTGGCCCTGGCGCGGGCCCGCCTGCTGTACACGGCGCAGCAACCAGGCCAGGGCAAAAATCAGCCCCAGCACCAGCAGCAGACCCAGTACCAGCTGGGTCAACTGCCCGCCAACACTGGCGCCAGCCACCGGAACCGCTGCGGTCGCAACCACCGGCTCGGCCGCCAGCACACTCAAGGGCAAGCCCAGTAAACCGCCAAGTAGCCGTTTCATTCAGCGCAGCTTCTTGATGCGTTCACTTGGGCTGATCACGTCGGTCAGGCGGATGCCGAACTTCTCGTTGACCACCACCACTTCACCGTGGGCAATCAGGGTGCCGTTGACCAGCACATCCAGTGGTTCGCCGGCCAGACGGTCCAGCTCGATCACCGAGCCCTGATTGAGTTGCAGCAGGTTGCGGATATTGATGTCGGTACTTCCCACTTCCATGGAGATCGACACCGGAATATCCAGAATCACGTCGAGGTTGGGGCCATCCAGGGTCACCGGCTGGTTGTTGCGCGGCACACTGCCGAATTCTTCCATCGGCAGTCGGCTGGAAGAGGGCTTGGTTGCCGCATCGGCCGCCAGTAGCGCGTCGATATCGGCCTGGCCAACATCGCCGGTTTCTTCCAGCGCAGCTGCCCATTCATCAGCCAGCGCCTGGTCTGCAGCGGTTGTATCGTGTTCGTTAGCCATGGGGGTGTCCTCGGCGGGCATTCAATCATTAGCACAGCAAATTCTTGTGGCCAGGCGCCTAGCGCCGACCGATGGGCTCAACCACTTGCAAGGCCAGATTGCCTTTGTGCGAACCCAGTTTGACCTTGAACGACGGCACGCCATTGGCGCGCATCACCAGCTCATCTTCCAGCTCGATGGGGATCACGTCGCCGGGCTGCATATGCAAAATATCGCGCAGGCGTAACTGGCGGCGGGCCACGGTGGCGCTCAGCGGCACACTGACGTCGAGCACATCTTCGCGCAGGGCCTTGCTCCAGCGTTCGTCCTGGTCGTCGAGGTCGGACTGGAAACCGGCGTCGAGCATTTCGCGCACCGGTTCGATCATCGAGTACGGCATGGTCACATGCAGGTCGCCGCCACCGCCGTCGAGTTCGATATGGAAGGTCGACACCACAATGGCTTCGCTGGGCCCGACGATATTGGCCATGGCCGGGTTAACTTCAGAGTTGATGTACTCGAAATTGACTTCCATGATCGCCTGCCAGGCTTCCTTCAAGTCGATAAAGGCCTGCTCCAGCACCATGCGCACCACGCGCAATTCGGTGGGGGTGAATTCACGGCCTTCGATCTTGGCGTGACGGCCATCGCCGCCAAAAAAGTTGTCCACCAGCTTGAACACCAGCTTGGCGTCGAGGATAAACAGCGCCGTTCCGCGCAGCGGCTTGATTTTGACCAAGTTGAGACTGGTGGGCACATACAGCGAATGCACGTACTCGCCGAACTTCATCACCTGCACCCCGCCCACCGCCACATCCGCCGAGCGGCGCAACAGGTTGAACATGCTGATGCGGGTGTAACGGGCAAAACGCTCGTTGATCATTTCCAGGGTCGGCATGCGACCCCGGACAATACGATCCTGACTGGTCAGGTCGTAGCTTTTGACACTGCCGGGCTCGGCAGCGGTTTCGGCCTGTACCAGACCGTCATCGACGCCATGCAGCAGCGCGTCAATCTCATCCTGGGACAGCAGGTCTTGCACGGCCATGTCGTGATCCTACTGCAATACAAAGTTAGTAAAGAGCGCCTGATCGATAACCACTTTGCCGAGTTCTTTTTGCGCAACTTCCTGCACGCTGGCAGTGGTTTTCTGGCGCAATATTTCCTGGCCAACCGGTGTGGCGAGGTCGTCAAAGGCCTGCCCGGAAAACAGCATCACCAGGTTGTTGCGAATCACCGGTATATGCACCATCAGCGCCTTGAGATCGGCAGGGTCGCGTGCTTGCAGGGTCACACTGACTTGCATATAGCGCTGACGGCCATTGGCGTTGAAATTGACCACAAAGGCCGGGGCCATCGGTTCATAGAGGGCAGGCAGCTTGACGTTCACGTCAGCTTGCGGCACAGCTTCGCTCTTGGGGCTGTGCATGAAATACCAGGTGGCGCCAACAGACAGGCCAATTGCCAGCAGCACAGCCACGACGATCAGGATAATCAGCTTGAGTTTGCCTTTAACGGCGGGGTCTTTTACTGCGTCGCTCGTCGCCATGCCAATAATCCGTCACTTTTCGGTTTTCACAGGTGCCGAGGGTAGGCAGAGCAAGTGTTATGCCAGAAGTGGAGGGATCGAA
Organism: Pseudomonas sp. FSL W7-0098; assembly: GCF_005930585.1. NCBI lineage: Bacteria > Pseudomonadati > Pseudomonadota > Gammaproteobacteria > Pseudomonadales > Pseudomonadaceae > Pseudomonas > Pseudomonas sp. FSL W7-0098. The sequence goes on along the minus strand of NZ_RXHW01000003.1, from coordinate 128,367 downwards.
GGCTTCACGCCAATTCAAATTGCGTAGCAGCTGGCGAAGGCTCGCTCCCACAATAGGGCTTGACCTGCAACAGAGTATCTACAGGTGTTTTAGTGCTAGCGCTTACGCGTAGTAATCCACCGCGCTGGAGCCCAGCACCACGCTTGGCGCAACCGCAGCCACTTCCACCGGCTCGTCATCAACAAGGCTGTCCAGTCGCTGGCCACCGCCACCGCTACGGGCCTGTTGCTCCTGGCCCTGCTGGCCTTGCCAGTTGCGCTGCTGATCCGACACGTTGACGTCCACCTGGCCCATGCCCTGCTGAGCGAGCATTTCGCGCAAGCGGTGCATCTGACTGTCCAGCGCCTCACGCACACCGGCGTGGCCACTCACAAAGTTGACCTGCGCCGACTGGTCAGCCGCAATATTGACCCGAATATCCAGACGCCCCAGCTCGGCAGGCTCCAGCTGGATATCGGCTGATTTGAGGTTGGCGCTGGAGAGGTACATCACGCGGTTTACAACTTCTTCGGACCAGCCGCTCTGATGCATGGCCAACGGCTGGTTGACCGGCAGCGCATTGGTAGTTTTCGGCACCGCCGCCTGGGTCAGCGCCGCCAGGCGGTTGGCGAAGTCATCCACACGGGTATCGCTGGAGGCGCTTTTCAGGTCCTTGAGACCCTCATCGACCAGGCCTTTAAAGGATTTCTCGCCCCCTTCACCTGTGGTCGAGTCATCGCTTTTATCATCGACCAGCATGGCTATCCCGCTGGCCTGCCCCTGGGCTGCGGCAGGAGCCGCGTCGCTTGATGGAGTTTTGACCGGGGACTGGCTACTGGCCGAAACATGCCCGCCCTGCTCCATCGCCAGGCGCACGGCAGGCATTGCGTCCAGAGGATCGGCTTGAGGATCGAAGGTGTCGTCGTCGGCCGCCAGCGGTGGCGGTGCCTGGGCCGCCAGTTGTGCCACTTGCACCTCAGGGGTGGCCGGTTGCGCGGGCGGCGCAGCCTCAACAGCCGGCACCGGCACTGGCACCACCGGCTGCGTGGCCAGCGGATCGGCCGTTGCCACGTCATCGCCCGGCTTGTCAGTACTGTCATCCTGATCAGTGCTGACTGCGCCTTCCGTCTTGCCGGCAGGCAAGGGGTTGCCGCTACCGGCAACGGCTGGCGCCGGGTCGGCTGCCTGGGCATAGACCTTTGCAAAAGGCTGCGCATCAGCCTTGGCAGGCTGCACAGGACTGCTCGCCGAGGCTTTAGGGGCTGCGGCGGCAGGTGTCAGAAGCAGGGTTTGGGCAGCAACGGGCATTAACGGCTCTCCACTGTACGGCTGGCATGGGTACAGGTCAGAGAGTCACAGCAAGGTTCGGGCCAGCTTTAGTGCACAGTCAGCGGGATACAAAATGCGGCGATACCGAACGCTGGCGCTCGGCGCGATACAGGCGCCGGACCATCTGGTATTCATCGTCGATTTTGATCACCAGCTCCTGGATTTCGGCCAGTTGCTTCTTTTGCGCACGCTCTTCAAGCAGGCCGCACAAATGTGCCAGGCGAATGGCACCCATATTGCTGCTGCTGCCTTTGAAACTATGGGCAACCAGCGTCAGGTCGCAAGCCTCGCGGGCGTTGTGCAGTTGGCCAAGACGCTCTTCGGAGTCGGAGAGGAAGGTGTCCAGCAGGTCGGCAAACCCTCCCTCCATCACGTCTCGCAACGCATTGACCACTTTCGGGTCCATATGAATGTCAGACACTTGCTCACTCCTTGATCAAGAATGAGCGGATTATGCCAGACCCCCCCACGAAAACTCCACGGTCGCGCTACGACCATCAGGTGCCCAACGTGCTGCAGGGCAGAGTTGACGCACCAGGCTCACCCCGCGTCCCGACAGACGGTCTAAATCCAGTGGCCTGGCCATCACCCTGGCAACATCAAAACCCGCACCACTGTCTTCTACCTGGATCAGCAGGCGACCGCTTTCGCCGATCGGCTCGACTTGCAACGAGAACCGCACAAACCCGTACTTGAGCGTTGCCAGACGCTCCTTGCGCTGCTGATAGTAATGGGCAAAGCCCCCTGTATCGCGCTTGAGCCGTGAATCGAGGCCCAACACCCCGTGCTCCAGGGCATTGCTGTAGAGCTCGGCAAGCACCGCATGAATCACCGGCCCCTGGGCGCGCAGCCCGTGGACTTCCATCAGCAACTGCAACACGTAAGGCAGTGGATTGAACTGCTGCAGGCTGGGCGCCCGAAACTCGAAGCTGGCCGACCAGTCCCGCGGGCTGCATTGGCCACTGTCGGAGTAGACAATCGCCGGCACCCCCAAAAAAGCCGGCAGCTGTGAAGTGATCTGCACCATGCTCACATCATCCCGGGCCTGCCCCTGAAAATCCCGCAAAGCCTGTTCGACCTCGGCAATCAGTTGCAACGGATGCCGATTGGCATCCAGCACCCGCTCCAGGCGCTCAACCCCGAACAATTGCTGATTGGGGCCACAGGTATCGATCACACCGTCGGTCAGTAAAAACACCTGATCACCGGGCAGCATCGGCAACACCTGGGTGGCATGGTCAAACACTTCGGCGCGCAAGACACCCAACGGCAAGTGCTGCGAGGTCAGTGCCGTGCGCTGACCGCTGAGTGCCGCTTGCAAATAGCCATCGGGCATACCGCCATTCCAGACTTCGACGCAGCGCCGCTGGGCGCTCACACACAGCAACGCGGCGCAACAGAACATGTCGACAGGGAGGATACGTTTAAGCTTGGCGTTCATTTCCCTGAGTATTTCCGCCAACCCGTAGCCCTTGGCCGTCATGCTGTAGAACACCTCGGCCAGAGGCATGGCACCAATCGCCGCAGGCAAACCGTGGCCGGTAAAGTCGGCGAGCAGCAGATGGGTATCGCCTGAGGGCGTATAGGCGGCCAACAGCAAATCGCCATTGAACAAGGCATAGGGCGATTGCAGATAACGGATATTGGGGGCATCGAGACAGCCTGAGTGCGCCACCCGGTCAAACACAGCCTTGGCCACCCGCTGTTCGTTAAGCAAGTAGTCGTTGTGCCGGGCGATCTGGTCGCGCTGCTGCACTATCGTTTGCTGCAGCCTGCGCAGGCGCTGCATCGAGCCGCTCAATTGATATCGAACAACTTGTCGAAATTGGAAACGCCCAGAATCTTGCGCACATCCGGGCTGCTGTTGACCACGCGAATGTCAGAATCATCACCGCCGACATGCTCACGCAACAGCAGCAGCATGCCCAGGGCCGAGCTGTCGAGATAGGTGGCATCCTTCAAATCCACCACTACGCAGGCGGGCGCGGGGCTGAGTTCTTCGTAAGCGTCACGAAATTCCTGGTGCTTGGCAAAGTCGAACCGGCCCTTGATGGCGATCGTCAGCTTACTGCCATCTGCCGAGACTTCAGATGTCACTGCCATGTGAATTGCTCCCGAGATAGTCAGTGCAACTATAGACGCTTCTGTGAGCACCGCCGCAGGCCAATACCCGTAGCAGCTGCTACGGGATGCAGAGGACGTACGCGATCAGTACACGTCTTTGCGCGGCAAGCGCTGGGACAGTTCGTCCATCAGCTTTTGCTCGCGCTTGTCTTCCAGCTGGCGCGCTTCGTCGGCGTAGCGCTGTACCAGTTTGCGCAGCCCCTCAACCCGGGCATAGGCCTGTTGCCAGGTCTCGCGGGCCTTGTCGAGATTGTTCTGATGCCACACCAGGCTTTGACGCTGCTGGCCAACGGCGGTTTCCAACTGGCCGAGGAAGTACTGATAGTTACGCAGCCATTGGCCCGTGACTCCCTGGCTGCCGCGGTCTACCCATTGCGCCTGGTATTCCCCGCGGAAATTTTCCAGATCACCCAGTTTGCTGTTGGCCAGGTTGACCTGCCCCTGGAAGTGACCCAGACGCTGGGCCGCAGCCTTCTCGGTCTTTTCCGCCATGTCCACCACCGGCGCCAGACGCGAAGCCCTGTTGTCACTGGCCATGGTCGATTAACCTCCGGCTGCCGGGGCGAAGATACTGCCCAGATGACCGCCGCTTTCGGCCAGGCTGATATTGTCGTTCAACCCCTGGCGCAGATACCCCACCATCGCCGGTTGCAGGGCAATGGCGGTATCGGTCTCGCGATCGCCGCCCGGCACATAGGCGCCCACGCTGATCAAGTCCCGCGCCTGCTGGAAGCGCGACCACAGCTGCTTGAACTGCTGGGCGCGGCGCATATGCTCTTCACTGACCACCGAGGGCATGACCCGGCTGATGGATGCTTCAATATCGATGGCCGGGTAATGGCCCTCTTCGGCCAATCGACGGGATAACACAATATGACCGTCGAGCACGCCCCGCGCCGAATCGGCAATCGGGTCCTGCTGGTCATCCCCTTCAGACAGCACGGTGTAAAACGCGGTGATCGAACCACCCCCGGCCTCGGCGTTGCCGGCGCGCTCCACCAGCTTGGGCAGCTTGGCAAACACCGACGGCGGATAGCCCTTGGTCGCGGGCGGCTCGCCAATGGCCAGGGCGATTTCCCGCTGGGCCTGGGCGAATCGGGTCAGGGAGTCCATCAGCAACAGGACGTTCTTGCCCTTGTCGCGAAAGTATTCGGCAATCCGCGTGCAATACATCGCCGCGCGCAAACGCATCAAGGGCGCATCATCGGCAGGCGATGCCACCACCACCGAACGCTTGATGCCTTCGGCACCCAGGATATGTTCGATAAATTCCTTTACCTCACGGCCCCGCTCGCCGATAAGGCCCACCACGATAATGTCGGCCTCGGTAAAGCGGGTCATCATGCCCAGCAGCACACTCTTGCCCACGCCCGTGCCGGCAAACAGGCCCAGACGCTGACCGCGACCCACCGTCAATAAACCGTTGATGCTGCGAATGCCCACGTCCAGCGGCACGCTGATGGGGTCGCGCTTGAGCGGGTTGATGGTGGGGCCGTCCAGCGGCACCCAGTCTTCGGCCTTCATCGGCCCCTTGCCGTCCAGCGCACGGCCGGCGCCATCGAGCACCCGCCCGAGCATGCTCATGCCCATCGGCAGGCGACCATTATCGGCCAGCGGCACCACGCGGGCGCCCGGCGCAATGCCGGCGACACTGCCTACGGGCATCAGAAAAATTTTACTGCCACTAAAGCCCATTACCTCAGCTTCGACTTCTACCGGGTGAAAGCTGTCGTCGTTGATCACCAGGCAACGGCTGCCCATGGCCGCGCGCAGGCCTTCGGCCTCCAGGGTCAGACCGACCATGCGCAGCAGGCGCCCTTCAACCACCGGCTGCACCGGCAAGGACACCGCCGGAGCGTAGCTGCCCAGGCGCTTGGCAAAACTGGTGCGCTTAAGGTGCATCAAGATCGATGTCGATATCAGGCGCCGCCGGGTGCAGGGCCTGTTCGTGGAGCTGGTCAAGCAACTGGCTCATGGCCTGCTTGATCCGTGTTTCGATACTGGCATCGATGCGGCTGTGCTCGGTTTCAATGCGACAGCCTCCCGGTTGCAGGCTGTCGTCTTCGACAATTCGCCATTGCTCGTCATGACGCTCACGCAGGGCCTTGATCTGGTCAAAGTCCTGCGGATTGATAAACAGGCGAATATTCTCGGCGCCCATCGGCAACAGCTTCAAACCCTCGCGCAGCACTTGCCCGATCTGGCTCGAATCGGTTTTCAGCTCGCGCTGGATCACTTGCCGGGTCATGTGCTCAACCAGCCCGATCATGGCTTTCTCAAGCTGCTGATCCTGCTCGGCAAGCGGTGCCAGCAGGCTGCCCATCAGGCGCTCGAGGCTGGCAACCTTGGCCGTCAGGGCCACTTCGGCTTCCTGGCGAACCTTGAGCTGGGTGCTATGAAAACCTTCTTTCTCACCCGTGGCGAAGCCTTCGTTGTAGGCCTCCTGGCGAATGCTTTCGAGCTCTTCAAGGGTCAACGGCTGGACTTCTTCCAGCGGCACCTCTTCCATCTCAGGCAGTTCTTCAACCGGCTCGGGTTCGGGCTCTGCTTCGGGCTCGCGCCACGGATCGAAGCTGGGCAGGCCCCAGACATCAAAAGCACCGACATCCTTGGCACGGATTACATCACCGGGGGTTTCGCCGCTGCTCACTTAGATCATCTCTTCGCCGCCCTTCCCGCCGAGAGCAATTTCTCCGGCTTCGGCCATACGGCGGGCGATGGTGAGGATTTCCTTCTGCGCAGTCTCGACATCGCTGACGCGCACCGGGCCTTTGGCTTCCAGATCGTCGCGCAGCAATTCGGCGGCACGCTTGGACATGTTCTTGAAGATCTTTTCCTGCACGTTCTCGTCGGAGCCCTTGAGCGCCAGTACCAGTACGTCAGAGGACACTTCCCGGAGCAACGCCTGGATACCGCGGTCGTCGACATCGGCCAGGTTGTTGAACACGAACATGAGGTCTTCGATCTGACCCGAAAGGTCTTCGTCGATATCCCGGATCGAGTCCATCAACTGCGCTTCCATCGAGCTGTCGAGGAAGTTCATGATATCGGCCGCGCGCTTGACCCCACCCAGGGAGGTACGCGCCGCGTTGGAGTTGCCGGAGAACTGCTTCTCGAGGATCTGGTTAAGCTCCTTGAGCGCCGCCGGTTGCACGGTGTTGAGCGACGAGACCCGCAGGATGATGTCCAGGCGCGCCTTCTGGTCAAAGTGGCCGAGCACTTCTCCCGCCTGGTCAGGGTCGAGGTAAGCCACCACAATGGCCTGGATTTGCGGGTGCTCAAAGCGGATCACATCGGCAACGGCACGCGGTTCCATCCACTTGAGGCTATCCAGGCCGCTGGTATTGCCACCCAGCAGGATGCGGTCGATCAGGCCGTTGGCCTTGTCTTCGCCCAGGGCCGAGGTGAGCATTTTGCGGATGTAGCTGTCCGAGCCCACGCCGAGGCTGGTCTGGTCGCCGACGATCTCGACGAATTCGCTCATCACCTGCTCGACCTGCTCACGGTGCACGTTGCGCATCTGCGCCATTGCCACACCCACCCGCTGGACCTCCTTGGGACCCATATGGCGCAGCACCTGGGCGGCATCGGATTCGCCCAGCGACAGGAGCAAAATGGCGGCCTTGTCGACCCGGGTCAACTTGGCGTTGGCGGCGGCGCGGTTATCACTCATCGGCATTGATCCACTCTTTTACTACCTGGGCCACACGGCCCGGATCTTCTGCGACCAGACTCTTGATTGCATTCAACTGCGCGTCATAGCCTTCGCTGGGGCTTGGCAACATGATGCTTTGCGGGCCGCCAAGGCTGACACGATCGTTGGCCAGCTCGCCATCCAGACCGCCCAGGCCGCCCATCTCGGCATCACTGCCAATACCGGCCACCTGCTTGTTGCGGCCGTGACCGGTGATGTTGTTGAGCACCGGGCGCAACACACCGAACACCAGCACCAGAATAAACAGCACGCCGAGCACTTGCTTGACCACATCCCAGAACCAGGGCTGGGAATAGAACGGGATATCGGCGATCACTTCACCCCGCTCGGTGGAGAACGGCACGTTGATCACGCTGACGCTGTCGCCACGGCTGGCATCGAAGCCCACGGCGTCCTGCACCAGACGGGTAAAGCGCGCCAGCTGATCGGTGGTCCACGGCACCTGGGTGATTTCACCGTTGGCCGGGTTGACGCTGATCTTGTCGTCGATCACCACCGCCACCGACAGGCGATTGACCCTGCCCTGCTGCTGTTTGGTGTGGCTGATGGAGCGGTCAAGCTCGAAGTTGCGGGTCGACTGCGAACGTTTGTCGGCCGGGTACGGCGCCAGCATTGGCTGGCCGGTGCCCGGATCCATGATTTGCTGGCCGTTGGCATCAAGCAACGGCTGGCCCGGCTGGATCATGCCCGCCCCGCCAGCAGCTCCCTGGCCGGTTTGCTGCGGTGCGCTGGCCGGGCTCGGCGGCTGATTGCTCAGGGCCCCCGGCACGCCTTGCGGGCCGTTGCTGGCAGTGCGCTGCTCGCTGGTCGATTGTTCGCTGCGCAGGGCTGGCTGGTCGGGGTTGAACTGCTCGGAGGTGGACTCGACCGCACTGAAATCAACATCGGCCGACACTTCGGCCTTGTAGCGGTCATTGCCCAGCACCGGCTGCAGAATGTTGTGCACGCGCTGGGTAAGCATGCCTTCCATGCGGCGACTGTAGTCGAACTGCTTGCCGGCCATGGTCAGCTCGGAATTTTCACCCTGATCCGACAGCAGATTGCCTTTTTGGTCGACCACGGTGATCTGCGACTTGCTCAACTCGGGCACGCTGGTAGCCACCAGGTTGACGATCGCCAGCACCTGCCCAGGCTCCAGCGAGCGGCCCGAGTACAGTTCTACCAGTACCGAAGCGCTGGGTTTGCGCTCATCACGGACAAACACCGAGCTTTTCGGAATGGCCAGGTGAACCCGCGCGCCCTTGACGTTGTTGAGGCTGGAAATGGTCCGTGCCAGCTCGCCTTCAAGCCCACGACGATAGCGTGTGGCCTCCATAAACTGGCTGGTGCCCAGGCCCTGGTCCTTGTCGAGAATCTCGAAACCGATATTGCCGTCGGTGGGCGTCACGCCTGCGGCGGCCAGCTTGAGGCGGGCACGGGAGACGTCATCGGCCTTGACCAGCAAGGCGCCAGAATTAGGTTCGACGGTGTAGGCAATGTCTGCAGCGGCCAGGGTTTCCATGACCTGCTTGGCATCCATACCGGCCAGGCTGCCGTACAGCGGCCGGTAGTCGGGTTGCTGGGACCACAGCACCACGGCAAAACCGATCGCCACGCTCGCCGCCAGACCGACCATCAGGCCGACCTGACGCAGCATGGTCATGTCGCCCAGATTGTCGAGAAAGGTCAGGCCAAACAGCGGTTTGCCGCCTGCGCCTGCTTTGGCCGGAACGTTATCCGGGAGTGCATCTGCCATGACTTGATATCGCCCTTAAACCGGCATCTGCATGATGTCTTGGTAAGCCTGAACCAGCTTGTTACGTACTTGGGTCAAGGCCTGAAAGGAAACGCTGGCCTTCTGGGAGGCGATCATCACGTCAGTCAGGTCGACACCGCTTTTACCGATCTCGAACGCGTTGGACAGCTGACTCGACGCCTGCTGGGTTTCGCTGACCTTGTTGATCGCATTACCGAGCATGTCGGAGAAGCTGCTGGCACCCGCTTCGGGAGCGGCCTGCACAGCCGATTTCGGTTGTGCCATGGCGTCCATCTGCATGGCCCGCATGTCCAACATCAATCGATTAAATTCAATACCTTGGCTCATGGACCAGTGCCTCCGACGACCCGCATTTTTTTGACACTTTCACAGCGCATATTGAGGTGTAGCAACAAGGGTGCCAGCTCCTTGCCGTTTTATAACAATTAACGTTACAAAACGTCGCAGACAAGGATAACACCTGCCCCTGCGGGAGCGGGCTTGCCCGCGATTTAATCGACGCGGTGAATCAGGCGCTGCGCGGTGATGCCTTCGCGGGCAAGCCCGCTCCCACAGGGGTTTAGTGACGCTCTCAGGTGGCAGCAAACAAATAAGCCTCAACATCCATCCCCGCATCACGCATTTGCGCCAGCTTGTAGCGCAAGGTGCGCGGGCTGATGCCCAGACGCTCGGAAGCTTCCTTGCGTCGCCCGCGCTCGGCACGCAAGGTGTCGATAATCATCTGGAACTCACGCCGGCGCAGATCATCGCCCAAGCCGCCCGCCGACTCCACAACTTCCACCGCCAGCGGCTCAGGGCGCGTCAATGGCGGCAAAGGTGCACAGGCCACAGGCCCGGCCAGGCAAAAATCTGCCGCCTCGATCAAGCCGCGCTGCTGCAAGATCAGCGCCCGTTGAATCGCGTTATCCAGTTCGCGCACGTTGCCCGGCCACGGGTATGCACTCAGGCACGCCTTGGCATCGGGCGAAAACCCTACAGCAGTGTGCTTCATTTTGCTGATGTGTTTGGCCAGCAGCCGCTCTGCCAGCGGCAGGATATCGGCGATGCGCTCACGCAACGGCCTCCAGGCCAGGGGGAATACCGAAAGGCGGTAGTACAGATCTTCGCGAAAACGCCCCGCTGCCACCTCCCCCGCCAGGTCGCGGTTGGTGGTGGCGACAACACGGATATCCAGCGCAACCGGCTTGCGCCCGCCCACCCGCTCAACTTCGCGCTCTTGCAATACGCGCAGCAGCTTGGCCTGCAAACCCAAGGGCATTTCGGAAATTTCATCCAGCAGCAAGGTGCCGCCATCAGCCTGCTCGAACTTGCCGGCCTGGGCGGCAATGGCGCCGGTGAAGGCGCCTTTTTCATGACCAAACAGGGTCGCCTCGAGCATATTGTCGGGGATCGCCGCACAATTGATCGCCACAAACGGCCGATCCACCCGATGGGAATGCTGGTGGATATAACGGGCCAGCACCTCTTTGCCAGTGCCCGACTCGCCCGAGATCAGTACCGTGGCATCACTGCGCGCCACCCGTGCCGCCAGCTCCAGCAACTGTGCGCTGGCCGGCTCCACCGCCACCGGCCCTTCGCTGTCGGCCACGCCGAGGCTGCCCAGAGCATGGCGGGCCACCAGATCGAGCAAGGCTTTGGGCTCGAACGGCTTGACCAGATAATCCACCGCCCCTTCACGCATGGCATCCACCGCCCGCTCCACCGCACCGTGAGCCGTCATCAGCAGCACCGGCAATTGCGGCTGGCAGGCGCGCAGGCGGGCCAGCAACTGATGGCCATCCATACCGGGCATATTGACGTCACTGATCACCAGGCTGAACGGCTCCAGCATCACCGCAGCCAGGGCTTCTTCCCCCGAACAGACGGCGCGAAAACCGTGACCTGCCAGCAACAGTGTGTCTGCCAGGGCCTCACGCAACGCATGGTCGTCCTCGACCAACAGCACGTTAATTCGCATCACCATCAGTTTGCCTCCGCTACAACGGGAATCAGCGGCAAGCTGAGCAAGGCACAGGTGCCACGCCCCAGCCGCGAACGTAATTGCAATTGCCCCTGGTGCGCACGCACCACGGCATTGACCACCGCGAGGCCCAGACCTGTACCAGTGGCCTTGGTGGTGAAAAACGGCTCGCCCAGGCGCGCCAGCACTTGCGGCTCAATGCCACTGCCGTTGTCGCTGACACACACCCTTAAACTGTTGTCGCGGCGATACAGATGCACCTTGAGCCGCACCTGTGGCGTACCGGCTTGCAGGGCGTTTTCGATCAGGTTGAGCAGCGCGCCGACCAGGGTGTCGCGATTGCACAGCAACTGCCCCGTGTAGGCATCGCACTGCCAGCGGATCGCCACACCCTGCACATGGGTTTGCGCGGCGGCTTGCAGGGCCTGCATCAATACTTTGGGGGTGACCCTGTCCGTAAGCGGCAGTTCGCCACGCGCAAATACCAGCATGTCGCGCACCTGATGTTCCAGCTCGTGCAGGCGCTCCTTGAGACGCCCGGCGAAGCGCTGCTGGGTTTCCACCGGCAGCGCCTGCTCGGTGAGATGACTGGCGTAGATCAGCGCCGCCGACAGCGGCGTACGAATCTGGTGGGCCAGGGAAGCAACCATGCGCCCCAGAGACGACAGGCGCTCATGGCGGGCGAGCTGGTCTTGCAGGCGCCGGGTTTCTGTCAGGTCATTGAGCAACACCAGTTGCCCGGGCTCGGGATCCAGCGAACGGGTGGCAATCGACAGGCGCCGACCGTCCTTGAGCGATACTTCGTGGCCGTCGTCTTCCCGAGGTGCAAAACAGCGGGCAATCACATGGCGCCACAACTCGCCTTCCAGCGGCAGGCCCAACAGCTCGCAGGCTGCGGGGTTGGCCTCGCGCACGCGACCACGATCATCAATCACGATGATCCCGCCTGGGAGCAGATCGAGCAGGTGTTGCAAGCGATTGGCCAGCCGCTCTTTCTCTGCAAGCTCGGCCATGCGCTGCGCACTGACCACTGCCAGCTCGCCGGTCAGCTCCGAGACGCGGGCTTCCAGCAGACTGTAGGGATCGGGGGCCGAGGACAACTGGACGGCGGCTTGAGGCATGGGGCGTACTCGCTGGGCTGACCGTCATAAAACGGTCCGTTAGACCAAGCGAAGCAATACCCGTGCCTGAATAGCTAACACAAGCGAACCGCTATGCCAGCCCCGGCTTATGTGGGAGCGGGCTTGCTCGCGATTTGGGCGTCTCGCAGTGTCAGGAATAACGCGGTGATGCTATCGCGAGCAAGCCCGCTCCCACAAAGTCACGCGTCAATCATCCGCCTGTTCTTCACCTTCGCGACGACTCATGCCGTACTTGCGCATTTTCTCGACCAGGGTCGTACGACGAATACGCAAGCGTTCTGCCGCACGCGCCACAATACCGTTGGCGTCGTCGAGCGCCTGCTGGATCAGACCCTGCTCCAGCCCGCCAAGGTAATCCTTGAGGTCCAGCCCTTCAGGCGGCAGCATAGCGTTGGCACTGGCCACGAAGTCGGTAGTGGCATTGTTGATCGCCACACGCTCTTCCATATCGCTGCGCAGGCTGTCGACCAGTTGCTCGTCCTCGTCATCCACGTAGCGGAATTTTTTCGGCAGCTCAACAACGCCAATCACCCCGTACGGATGCATGATCGCCATGCGCTCCACCAGATTGGCCAGTTCGCGGACGTTACCCGGCCATGCATGACGGCACAACGACATGATGGCGGCGGAATTGAAGCGGATCGAACCGCGTTTTTCGTGCTCCATGCGCGAAATCAGCTCGTTCATCAGCAACGGAATATCTTCGACCCGCTCACGCAGCGGTGCCATTTCAATCGGGAATACGTTGAGGCGGTAGTACAGGTCTTCGCGGAAGGCGCCGACTTCAATCATGCTTTCAAGGTTTTTGTGGGTGGCGGCAATGATCCGCACATCGGCACACTGGGTCTTGTTGCTGCCCACACGCTCAAATGTACGTTCCTGCAACACACGCAACAGCTTGACCTGCATCGGCAGCGGCATATCGCCGATTTCGTCGAGGAACAGGGTGCCACCATTGGCCAGTTCAAAACGCCCGGCACGACTGGTGATGGCCCCGGTAAAGGCGCCCTTCTCATGGCCAAACAGCTCGCTTTCCAGCAGCTCGGCAGGAATCGCCCCACAGTTGACCGGCACAAACGGCGCATCGCGACGCTTGGAGTGGTAATGCAGATTGCGCGCCACCACTTCCTTGCCGGTGCCGGACTCGCCGAGGATCAGCACGCTGGCATCGGTATCGGCCACTTGCTGCATCATCTGGCGCACATGCTGGATCGCCCGACTGGTACCGACCAGGCTGCGGAACAGGTTGGGCTCGCGATGACGGCCGCGCTCGCGGGCCTGGTCATACATCTCGCGATAGACCTGGGCACGGTGCAGGGAATCAAGCAATTTACTGTAGCTGGGGGGCATTTCGAGGCTGGACAACACCCGGCGGCGCTGGTCTTCAGGCAGGTCGAGAGAAGAAACTTCACCTAAAAGCATGATCGGCAGGAACTCATCCCACGCGGCCAGTGTCTTAAGCAGTCCTGATAAGCCACCGGCAGTACTCACGGTGCCGACCAGCACGCAAAGCACTTCGCGACTGGACGGCAAGGCACTGACAGCCTGCTCCCATTCGTGGCTGGGGCTGGTCAGATTTTCTTCGCCAAGAAAATTCAGGATCACCGCCAAATCACGGCGGCGGACGCTATCGTCATCGATCAGCAGGATTTTGGTTTCACGCCACATGCAATAGCAACTTCCCTAGTCAACTCAATGCCCCGGATGGCAGGACATATGTAGACGTCCTAACCCTGTTGGATATCTAAGACGACTGAATACAGAATAACGTGCTAGTTAAGTCAAAAAACTGTGCCGAGTCAAATTTATGGCGGTTTAAAACGCAATTAACCACATATTCTTTAGGCCTTAACCGAATAGATGGTAAACCTTTGACGCATTTTTTGCTTGGTTGATCTGCCCCATCTGCTCAACGACTGCCTGGCGCTCATCAGTAGCCGCCTCCAGCAACATGCGATACACCACCAATAACCCCTCCAGATTTTCGCGCAAAACAGCCTCGTCCAGTGGCGCTTCGTCCAGCACATTCTCGACACACACCCGACAGGCCGAATCCAGCTCGCCGATGGCATCCCAGTTGCGCTCGGCCAGGGCATCAATCAGCGCTTCGCGGGTTTCCTGAATACGTTGCAGTTGGCTCATGACGCACTCCTCTGGCTTATTGCGGGGCGATGGCATCCCAACCACTTTTTACAGTGATCAGCAGGCGCGCCACTTCATCGATGATTTCCGGGTCGTTCTTGGCATTGGCCAGGGTCAGGCGCACGGCCATGTACTCGTACAGGCTGTCCAGTTGCTCCAGCGCGGCCTTGTCATCGGTCTTTTCTTCATCCAGGCCCTGACGCAGGCCGGTGATGATATCGATGGCCTTGGTAATCAGCATGGCCTTCTGCGGGATATCACCACGGCTCATCGCGCCCTTGGCCTGGGCCATACGGTCCAGGCCGCCTTCCATGAGCATCTGAATCAGACGATGGGGGCTGGCTTCGGAGATTTGAGCGTGGGAATTAACCTTCTGATACTGACGAAGGGCGCGCATCGGGTTCATGTTTCTACCTCATTACGGTGTCAGGCAAAAATGCTTGGTTCTTGATCTTTTTATCGACTGCAGCGCCCAAAGCTTTAGCGGCCAGGGCGCGGCAAATCAGTCGGATTTAGGGTTATTCAAGGAATTGAGCGTGGTCATGATGCTGGAACTGCTGGCGTTGATCTTGGCGATCAGGGTATCCATTGCGGTGTACTTGGAAGTCAGCGACGTCTTCAGACTGTCCATGCGTCGATCCAGATCCGCTTGCTGAGTGGTCAGGCCCGTGAGCTTGGTATTCAAGTCAGTCACGCGACTGGCCAGCAGCCCGGTCGTACCCACATAGCTATCGGTCGCCTTGGTCATGCGCGCCACCAGGCCGTTATCACCGCTAAACACCTTGGCAATTTCAGTTGCGCCATTGGGCTTGGCGACTGCAGCGTCCCACTGCTTGTCATCCAATGTCAGCAACCCGGTTTTTTGATCGGTACTGATCCCCATCTGGGACAAGCTGCCCATGCTCGACGAGGCAGAGTTTTGCAGCAGCTCGTTGCGAATGCCGCTGACCAGTTGACGCATCGACGCATCGCCAGTCAGAGCGCCCGAGGTAGTGGTTGCCGCATCACCGGTGGCCGTAACCTTGGTCTGGGTATTGATACTGGTCAACAGCGCGTTGTAGGCACTGACAAACGACTGTACCGAGGTTTTCAGCGTTGCGGTATTGGAAGCCACCGTGATAGTGGACGCCTTGGTATCAATCAGCTCCAGGGTCACGCCACTAATGGCCGACGTGACCTTGTTGCTCGACGACTCCATGGCGATGCCATCGATGGTGTATTCCGCATTCACCGGCGGTTTACCGGCGTCATAGCCCGTCGACAGGTCTGAATCACCGCTGATGGTGATATCGGTGCCCTTGCCGGTGGTCTGCGAGCCGATCACCAGCCGCGAGCCGTTGGCGTCGGTCAAGACGTTGGCGCTGATGCCTTTGGATTGCAGTTGTGTGTTAATCGCCTCACGGGTCTGCTGCAGGGTTGCGCCTGCGGGGATCGACACATTGTAGTCAGAGCCGGACTGCGAAATGGTCAGGGTCGCAGGCTCAGTGCCTGAGTTTACGACCGAGGAAGTACCACCCTCAAACACCTTACTGGTGATTTTTGACGAGGTCGCCAACTTGCTCACGTCCAGCGCATAGGTGCCGGTGGAGGCTTTGTCATCAATGGTGACTTTGGAAATTTTTTCGTCTGACGACGTAGCGGCCAGACCATTGAAACTGGAGACGCTGTTGAGCTTGGCAATGGCTGCACGATAGGTTTCGAGCGACGCTTTTACTGTGCCCACAGCGGACAACTGAATGGTGGTGTCTTTTTGTTGCGCGGTAATCTGGCTTTGCTTGGGCGCTTTTTCAGCATCAACCAAGGCTTTCACAATCCCGATAGTGTCAAAGCCCGAGCCGACACCGGTAATCGTAGAACTGGCCATCTGTATTCTCCTTATCCGGTGGCTATCGCTTTATTGACGAAGCTAGTGCCAAGGCAGCAGACAGCTTCACAATTCGTGCCACCTTCAAGTACCAAATGCTGAAAAAACAAAAGGGCACGTAAACGCGCCCTTTTGCTCTCAACCAAACGCCGAAATTACTGAAGCAGTTTCATTACAGCGGATGGCAGCTGGTTAGCCTGGGACAGAATCGCGGTAGCGGCCTGTTGCAGGGTTTGTTGCTTGGTCAGCTCGGCAGCTTCCGATGCGAAGTCAGTGTCCTGAACACGACCACGTGCAGCAGTCGAGTTCTCGGAGATGCTTTGCAGGTTGGAAACGGTGCTGTCGAAACGGTTTTGTACAGCACCCAGTGCGGAACGCTGAGTGTCGATCTGCTGGATGGCGCCGGTCAAGGCCTGGATGGTTTGTTGAGCGCCTTCGGCAGTCAACACGCTCAGGTCAGAGACGGTGGTTTCGACGGTGTTGGCGTTGGTGGTTTTAGCTGTAGTTGCCAGCCCCAAGGAGGCAAGACCAGTGCCTGCGCTACCGTCAGCAATGGTGATATCTTTGGTGGAGAACAGCTTCAGCGTGTTGTCAGCATTTTTGCTGGCAGTTACACCTGTGCTAGCGCTGTTGATCGAAGAAACAATGGTATCGATCGAATCGCCTTTCTTAAATTTCACCTCAACGCCATTAAAAGATGCAGAGGTATCAGCAGTTAATTTGGCTTCAGTACTACCCGCCGTAAGGCCTAGCTTGGAAAGTGAACCTGGACCGGTAGCGCCCACTCCATCAGCCAAGTCAATTGACTGACCTTTCGCCGAAGTCAGCTCCAGACGCCCATCACTAACTGTAGCAGTTACTCCCGTCTTATCTTTCAAAGTAGTAATAGCCGCTGCAGTTTCTACTAAAGACTTTTCAGCTGTTATATCAACCTTTATACCGTTGATCCGGATTTCACCGGCTTCCGCGCCTGCTTTAGGAGCCGCGGCTGTAGCGAAACCCGCTGTCGAGGCTGCAGAACCTGCGGCTGTAAAAGTAATGGCCGAGGACAAGTTTATTTTTTTGCCTGCGGAATCAACGGACGCCGACACACCAGTCTTGGAAGTCTGCTTGTTGATTTCGGCGATGGCGTCTTCGATTTTTGAACCTTTAGCAATCGAAACATCTGCACCATTGATAGTCAGGGTTTCATCAGCCGTGGGCACAACAAAATCAGTGCCAGGGGCCTTGAACTTGGCAACATCGTTTACGCCACCAACAATCTTAGCTGACAATGCACTTGCAGCGCCCGAAGCACTTGCTTCCCCATAAGAACCCTTCAAACCAGTAGCACTGATATCGCTCATACCGAACGAGATGGTCTGGTTGGCATCAGCACCGACCTGGAAAGCCTGGTTCTGGAACGAGCCGTCCAGCAGGTTACGACCACCGAAAGTAGTGGTAGACGAAATACGGGTCAGTTCACCGACTTTCGCTGTGAATTCTTGTTGCAGAGAAGCACGGTCATCAGCGCTTTTATCACCGTTCGCAGACTGCAGGGCCAGCTCACGCAAACGTTGCAGAATGTTGGTCGATTCTTGCATCGCGCCTTCAGCAGTCTGCGCGATCGAGGAGCCGTTGTTGGCGTTGGCAATGGCAACGGTCATGCCTTTAACCTGGGAGGTCAGACGGTTGGCGATCTGCATGCCGGCAGCGTCGTCTTTGGCGCTGTTGATTTTCAGGCCGGAGGACAGACGGGTCATCGAGGTGCTCAACGAGTCGCCGGCTTTGTTCAGGTTCTTCTGAACGGTCTGGGACGTGACGTTAGTGTTTACTGATAAAGCCATGACGAAATCCTCATTGGATGAATACTGCGGCTTCCGGCCCTGGCAACCGCCGGGTGTGGCCTAGAGAACCTTCGTAATGGTTATCGTCGTAAACGCAGGTTGCTTGAGGTTTATTTTGATTTTTTTTGCAGGCAAGGGGGCCATGCCTTGTAATTCAGGGGGTTAGCGGGGCGATGAGCTGCCGGGCACCCCCCAGTGTGGGAGCGGGCTTGCTCGCGATTCGGGCGGCGCGGTGCTTCAGGCAAACCAGGGTGATGCCATCGCGAGCAAGCCCGCTCCCACAGTTTCAATCAGCCCTGCCAGAAAGCAAAACGCCCATGGCTTTAGGGCCACGGGCGTTTTGTGTTTCAACGTAATGCTTACGGGCGATAGATAATCGCCGAGCCCCACGACAGGCCCACGCCAAAACCGCTCAGCGCCACCCGCTTCCAGGTGGCATCCATCACGTGTTTTTCCAGCAGCAGCGGAATGCTCGACGACACGGTGTTGCCGGTCTCGACCATATCCTTGATAAATTTCTCCGGCTCGCCTTCAAAGCGACGGGCCACGGCGTCAACGATGGCCGCACTGCCCTGGTGGATGCAGAATGCGTCAATGTCCTTGGAGGTCAGCTCGGACTCTTCCAGCAACTCGTTCAAGTGCGCAGGCACTTTGAGCAGCGCGAAGTTGAACACCTGGCGGCCATTCATAAAGAACACACCATCACTGACTTTCAGATGCGGCGCACCGGAACCGTCGGTGCCGAACTTGGCCTTGCCCAGCTGCCAGGGAGCGTCTTCGCCCATCCAGGTAGCGGTGGCGGCGTCGCCGAACAGCATGGTGGTGTTGCGGTCTTCCGGGTCAACGATTTTCGAGTACGGGTCGGCCGTCACCAGCAGACCGTTCTTCAGGCCCGCGGCTTCCATAAAGCCTTTCATCGCGTAGATGCCGTAGACATAACCCGAGCAGCCCAGGGAGATGTCAAAGGCGGCAACGCGGGTCGGCAGACCGAGCTTGTCCTGGACAATGGCCGCGGTGTGCGGCAGGCCTTCGGCGTCGCCGTTCTGGGTAACGACGATCAACGCGTCGATGGATTCGCGTTTAAGCTGAGGATTGTTGATAAACAGTGCGTTGACTGCTTCAACACACAGGTCGGAGGTTTCCTGGTCAGCGTCTTTGCGCGGCAGAAACGCCGAACCGATCTTGCCCAGAATGAATTCTTCGTCTTTGGAGAACTTCGCGCCCTGCGCGTAGTTGTCTACACCGCTTGCTGGCACGTAACTGGCGATGCTTTTAATGCCAATCATTGTGGCTTCCCAATACTAAATAGCTGGAGATCACCCGCTCACATAATCGAGGGGCGCTGACAATAAAAGGGCTTGTGTGGGTGCGTAAAAATAAACAAAACAGCCCGAAAAAGGCCCGGCACCCGCCCGTACGTTTCACACGATACAGTGAAGATGCCCGTTATGACTCATAGGTCACGCTATTTTGTGCGGTTTTATACAAAACATTACAGCCAGAAAGGCGATTTTGTGGGAGCGGGCTTGCCCGCGATGGCAGCAACACGGTATTACCGGCATACCGTGTCGCCTGCATCGCGGGCAAGCCCGCTCCCACATCCCCCCCCTGCACCGCTGTTTAGAGCTGGTTGAACAGGCTCAACTGGGAGATTTTCACGAACGCCAGTTGCGAGGCTTCAAGCATGGCTTTCTGGAACGCCAGTTCGATGGACGCCCCCGCCATGTCGGTGTTGCCGATCGCCGCCGTGGTGGAGTCGTTGGCCAGGCCCAGGCTGATATTTTCATCCGCCTGAATATCCACCGCTTTCAGGCGCGCACCAATCGAGCCGCGGGCGCTGTCGACGCCGGCACTGGCGTTTTTCAGGTTGCCGATCGCGGAGTTGATCGCGTCCTTTTGCGTTTGCTGGGCCAGCGGGTCTTTGTCGCTGGGGATCTCCAGCGCCTTGCGTAACTGGCTGATGGTATCCAGCGCGTTCTGGCTCTGGTGGTTGTTGCGGTTGACGACAAACTGGTCGCCCGACTGCGGCGCACCAGCAAAGTCGAACTTGATCCCGAGCGCACCACCGTCAACGGTACCCTGGGCAATTGACTTGCTGTCGGCCGTCAGCGGCTGGGCATAGACTTCGTATTCAGTGGCGCTGGTGAATTTGATCACCGCGCCATTGCTCGGAAAGCTGTCGCCATAGGCCTGGGCGTCGGTCACCGTGGAATTGGTAATCTGTGCCGTCGAACCATTGCTCGGCGTGCGCGAGGTGTTGATCGTGTCTGCCTTGGCCTCCAGGGTAAAGGTACGCCCCGCCACTGCCGCATCGCGATCCGCCGCCGGGATGTCCTTGAGATTGGGGGTGATATCAAAGGATACGCCGCGCAGGCTGATGCTCTGCGAACCGTCCTTGGTCGGGTCGAACACGCCATTGCCCGCCACCTGCGAGGTCAGGTCGTTGCCGTCACGGTCAGTCAGGGTGTACTGGGTGCTGCTGCTGAATTTCAGCGTATAGGGCTGACCTTCGGCAAAACTCTTGTTGAACACCGCGCTTGACGTGACCAGACCGGCAGACACCGAGAGCTTGCCGTCATTGACGGTCGGCTCGCCATTGGCATCCACGCCGGGCACAAAAGTCGCCTGGGTACGGCCGGTATTGGTCGCGCCTTCCATGATGCTTCTGGCCGTGTCGCTGCTGGCCAGGGTCAGGGTGTCGGAAACCTTCAGGTTGAGCTGGGTATCGTCGCCCTGATAGCTGTAGGTGCCATCATTGTTGCGGGTGTAAGGCGGGGTGTCGGTTTTTGAACCCGAGAACATGTAGTTGCCCGCGGCGTCCTTGCTGTTGAGCAGGCTGAACACCTGCTCTTCAATACTGCCCAGTTCGTTGGCAATGGCCAGGCGATCGGCATCGCTTTTACCGCTGCCTGCGCCCAGAGCCAGTTCACTGGCTTTTTGCAATGAGTTATTGATGCTGTCGAGCACCGCTTCCTGGGCACCCAGCGACGACTTGATGCTGTTCATATTGGTGCTGTACTGCGCCAGCATGTCTTTTTGCTGCTGCAATTGCAGCAGGCGCGCCGCACCTACCGGGTCATCGGCAGCGGTCTGGATGCGCACGCCGGAGTCGATCTGGCTCTGGGTCTTGATCACCGACGAGAAGTTGTTCTGGTAGGTGGCACTGGTCGATTCAAAAAACTGCGAAGTTGAAATACGCATCGTCGCGGGCTCCCTTAAAGACTGTTGATCAGCGTGCTGAAGGTTGCTTGCGCCGCTTTGATGATCTGCGACGAGGCGGTGTAGTACTGCTGGAACTTGACCAGGTTGGAGGCTTCTTCGTCCAGATTGACCTGGGATACCGAGTTGCGCACCTCTTTGGCGTAGGCCAAAGCCGCGCCATTGGCGGTGCCGTCGACCGCCGCCTGGCTGGCTTTACCGCCCACCTTGGATACCAACTGACTGTAGGAAGTAGCCATGCTGACGCCGCCAGTGCCGTCCTTGCCTACGCCCACTGTGGCCTTGGTTTGCAGGCCCAGCAGTTCGTTGGCGTTGCGGTTGTCGGCCTTGCCGTCCTTGTTGAACTTGATATCGAAGCTGTCACCCTTGCCCGGCGAACCGCTGATCACCGTGTCGAACCCCACGTTTGTGGTGGTGCCGTCCGCGTTGGTCACGGGCACATTGATCGTGACCTTGTTGTCCTGGCCCGGCACGATGCTGCCCTTGCCGATTTCCTTGCCGGCCTCGTTCAGTACCCGGTAGCTCTGGGTGCCATCCGCGCTGGCTTCGTCAAAGGCAATGCGCACCGGCATGGCGCCTTCAATATCGCTTTGCGCTTTGCCCAGATTGACGCCGCCGTAGATATCCAGCGCTGACGACAGATTGAGGCTACCCACTGCACCCGTACCGGTATTGGAGCTGCCCGGGCCAGCCACCAGCGGCCCGGCAAATGCCAATTTATTGGCATCGCTCATTTGCACGCCGATATTGCCTGCACCACTGCGGGTGGGGCTGACCTTGAACGCGTCGCCAGCGGTCATCGGGCCGCCCTTGAGATCCAGGGTGAAGCCGTCAATGACCTTGGCCGGGGTGTCCGTGGTAGCGAATGCGCCCATATCGGTGCCGTCGGAACGCTTGACCGAGTACTCGGTGGCGCTGGTGAACGTGACCTGGTAGTCGTAGGCGGTCAGCGCGCCGCTGTCAGCGATGCTGACATTGAAGTTGCCTGCGCCAATATTTCCGGTCGCCGCCTGGCTGCGCTGGCTGATGGCCGTGGCACTGTTGATACTGTTGAACAACGACGAGCCGAACTCGCCATTGGCATCCAGGCCCTGGCCCAGCTGCTGGTTGATCGCATCGGCGACCACAATGGCTGTACGGCCCAAATCGTTCATCGCCGGTGCCAGCACATCGTCGCGGTAACGCAGCAGGCCGCCGATCTTGCCGCCACTGATCACCGAGGTCACATCCGAACTCGATTGCTGGAAGTTGACCTGGATGCTGTATTGGCTTTTATCGACCTTGCCTGGCACCGCCGAAATCGTGTTCGAGGTGCTGCCCTGCACCAGCGATTGGCCGGTGCCCAGGGTAATGTCGTAGACGTTGTCGTGCTCCTGAACCGTCACCCCGACCAGCTCGTTGAGGCTGCGCACGGCTTCGTTACGCGCATCCAGCAGGTTGTTCGGCGTATTGCCAGCCGTGGTGGCCTGGGCGATCTGCTTGTTCAGCGAAGCAATGGTGGCTGTGTGCTGGTTGACCATCGAGGTGAGGGTGTCCAGCTGGCTGTTGATGCCCTCGTTCTGCTGGTTGAGCTGGGTCGAAATCGAGTTGAAGCGGTTGCTTAGGGTTTGCGCACTGGTCAGCAACAACTGCCGCGCGGACACATCACCGGGCGCCGCGGCGGCGGTTTGCAACGAGCTGAAAAAGCTGCTCAGGGCTGCCGATACGCCCGTGTTTTTATCCGACAGCAGTTTGTCGACCGTGCCGATCTGGTCGAGATAAGCCTGGGCATCGCCATTGAGCGAGGTGGTGGTTTGCAACTGGGCGTCGAGGTAGGAGTTGTACACGCGGCGCACGTCGGCCAGGGTGGTGCCGGTGCCGATAAACACCCCGCCCACCTGTTGCGACGCGGCGCTGCCCTGGACGATCTGCTGACGCGAATAGCCCGAGGTATTGGCGTTGGCAATGTTGTTGCCGACTGTCGCCAATGCGCCCTGACTGGCATTGAGCCCCGACATCCCGATGTTGATCAAACTCGCCATGGTTCAAACCTTATAAATTCGTGAGAGAACCCGTCGAGGCGTAGCTCTGGTAGGTTTTCATTTGCTTGGCTATCTGCGAAATCTTGCTCGCGTACTCAGGGTCGGTTGCGTAACCGGCCTTCTGCAATTCGCGTACAAACTGCTCCGGTTTATCGGCCGCATTGAGCACTTCTTTATAACGATTGTTGCTCTGCAACAGCGTCACCAGATCATGGAAGCTGTCCTGATAGGAATCGTAGGAACGGAATTCCGCTGTCTCCTTGACCATCTGCCCGCCCCTGAACTCGCTGGTGATGGCCCGCGCCTGGGCGCCCTGCCAACTGCCGGTGGCCTTGATGCCGAACAGGTTGTGGCTGCTGCTGCCATCTTGCTGGCGCATCACCGACTTGCCCCAGCCGGTTTCCAGTGCGGCTTGCGCCACCAGGTACAGCGGATCGACGCCGATGCGGTCGGCGGCCTGTTGCGCCATCGGCAACATGGTGGCGACAAACGCATCCGGCGACTCGAAGGCCTGTTTGGCCGGGGCCAGCGGCGGCTGCGCCACGGCACGACCGTAAACCTGCATGCGCCCGTGCACGCCACTGGCACTGGCACTGAGCATCGGCTGGCGGCTGCCCTTGAGCACGGCATCCAGCCCCGGCGAAGTGCGCCCCGGCACGGCGGCGGTATTGAGCGTGGAACGCACCGGATCGGCCGATGGCACGATCCCGGCCAGCAAGCGGTCAGTCAGCTTGCTCGGCAACGCCAAACGGCGCTGATTGAGCAGGGCCATGTCATTCTGATGGCCGCCGCCGGCTGCCTGCGGCGTAATGGCGACCCGCGAAGCCCACAATGGACGCTGACCACTGGAGCGCACAAAAGGGCTGTCGACGGTGGTGGCGGCCGGGGCTTTGGCTTCGGCAGTCAGCGCCGTGGTCGCCGCAGCCTCCCCCGGCACCGCAGCTTTGTTTTTCGACATCTGGCGCATCAACACATCGGCCAGGCCGATACCACCGCCCTGCCGGGACAGGGTCACGGACAATTGCTGGTCGTACATTTCCTGATACTGCTTGGCCGCCGGGGTGTTGAGCGGGTTGTCCTTGCCCAGCACTTCGTTGGCCGAGCGCATCGACTTGAGCATTTCGTTGAGAAACAGCGACTCGAATTCCTGCGCAACTTTGCGCATATTGCCGTCGCTTTCGCGGTCGCCGACTTTCAGATTGTTCAGCCGATTCAGGTCGGTGAACGCCCCGGAATCGCTGCCACTGACTACTCCACTCTTACGCATATCCATGACGTCGGCCTCAGATCACGATCAGGTCGGCTTGCAGCGCGCCGGCCTGTTTCAGCGCTTCGAGAATCGCCATCAAGTCCCCTGGCGCTGCGCCGACCTGGTTTACCGCCCGCACGATTTCGTCGAGGGTGGTGCCCGGGCCGAACTTGAACATCGGCTTGGCTTCCTGCTGGGCATTCAGTCGCGAACGCGGCACCACGGCGGTCTCGCCGTTGGACAGCGGGCCGGGCTGGCTGACAATCGGGTCTTCGGTGATGGTCACGGTCAGGCTGCCGTGGGTCACTGCGGCGGGCGAAACCTTGACGTTCTGGCCAATCACGATGGTGCCGGTACGCGAGTTGATGATGACTTTGGCCACCGCCTGCCCCGGATCGACTTCGAGGTTTTCCAGGATCGACAGATAGTCGACCCGCTGGCTCGGGTCCAGCGGCGCCGTAACCCGAACCGAGCCGCCATCGATGGCCTGCGCCACACCGGGGCCGAGCAGGTCATTGATCTTGTCGACGATACGCTTGGCGGTGGTGAAGTCCGAGCGGTTGAGGTTCAGGGTCAGGCTGTTGCCCTGGTTGAAACCGCTGGGTACGGCCCGCTCAACCGATGCGCCACCCGGAATACGCCCGGCCGACGGCACGTTGACGGTGATTTTCGAGCCGTCGCGGCCTTCGGCATCGAAACCGCCGACCACCAGATTGCCCTGGGCCACCGCATACACATTGCCATCGATGCCTTTAAGCGGTGTCAGCAGCAGCGTACCGCCGCGCAGGCTTTTGGAGTTGCCGATGGAGGAAACGGTGATATCGATCACCTGCCCCGGTTTGGCGAATGCCGGCAAATCGGCGCTGATGGACACCGCCGCAACGTTTTTCAGCTGCACATTGCCCGAACCCGGCGGTACCTTGATGCCAAACTGCGACAGCATGTTATTGAACGTTTGCAGGGTAAACGGGGTTTGTGTGGTCTGGTCACCCGTACCATTCAAGCCCACCACCAGGCCATAACCAATCAATTGGTTGGAACGCACGCCGGAAATGCTGGCGATGTCTTTCAACCGCTCGGCGTGGGCGCCCAGGGAGGTCGACAACAGCAACACGGCTGCCAGCAGATGCTTGAGGTTGGGCATGGTGAGCTTCATCACTAAAAGGGAAACAGCGGGCTAAGGAAGAAACGGTCAAACCAGCCCGGCTGGCTCGCATCGGCAAACGAGCCGGTGCCCGAGTAGGTGATGCGCGCATCGGCCACACGGGTCGAAGACACGGTGTTGTCGGTGGCAATGTCATCGGCCCGTACCAGGCCAGCAATGCGTACCAGCTCGTCGCCGGTGTTAAGGGTCATCCACTTTTCACCGCGCACGGCGATGATGCCGTTGGGCAGCACGTCGGCGACAGTCACGGTGATCGAACCGGTCAGGCTGTTGCCCTGCCCGGCCTTGCTGTCGCCCTTGGTGGCACGGCTGCCGCTATAACCGGCATTGAGGCTCAGGTCACCCCCGCCCAGCGGGTTGTTGGTGGTCAGGCCGCTGCCGAACAACGAGGTCAGGCCGATGCTGGTGTTGCTGTTTTTACCGATCGCCGAGTTGGCGTTTTTACTCGCCTGGGTCTTCTCATTAAGGGTAATGGTAATGATGTCGCCGATGCGGTACGCCTTGCGGTCGCTGTACAGGTTCTGCTCGAAACCGGCCTGGTAAATCGAGCCGTTGTTGGCGGCAGCCGGCAGCGGCGTACGCGGCAGCACAGGTGCGTAGTACGGGTCGTTGGCCCGCGGTGGCGGGCTGACGCAGCCGGCCAGCAAGGTGATGGCGCCCAGTGCCAGAACAGAAAACAAGCGCTTCATGAGCTCTCCCGCTATTTCACGTAATTACAGGTTTTGCGTAACGAACGACAACATCTGGTCAGCGGTGGAGATCACTTTGGAGTTCATCTCGTAGGCGCGCTGGGTGGTGATCATATTGACCATTTCTTCTACGGTGCTGACGTTCGAGGTCTCGAGCATGCTTTGCATGGTCAGGCCAAAACCGTTCAGGCCCGGGGTGCCGATTTGCGGCGCGCCGCTGGAGGCGGTTTCCAGGAACAGGTTGCCGCCCTGGGACTGCAAGCCGGCCGGGTTGATAAAGTCGGCGGTCTGCACGTTGCCGATCACTTGCGCCGCCGGGTTGCCGGAAATGGTCACCGACACGGTACCGTCCTGGCCAACGGTAAAGGTCTGGGCATCGGCCGGCACCACAATCGCCGGTTCCAGGGCAAAGCCGCTGGCGGTGACGATCTGGCCATTGGAGTTCAGATGGAAAGTACCGTCACGGGTGTAGGCCGTTGTTCCGTCGGGCTGCATGATCTGGAAAAAACCACGGCCGTTGATGGCCATGTCCAGCGGCTGCTCGGTAGTTTGCAGGCTACCGGCAGTGAAGTTCTTTTGCGTGCCGACAATACGTACCCCGGTGCCCACTTGCAGGCCCGATGGCAGTTCGCTGTCCTGGGTGGACTGGGCACCTGGCTGGCGCTTGATCTGGTAGAGCAAGTCCTGGAACTCGGCGCGATCACGCTTGAAGCCGGTGGTCGAGACGTTGGCCAGGTTGTTGGAAATGGTGGTCAGGTTGGTGTCTTGTGCAGCCAAACCCGTTTTTGCAACCCACAGTGCCGGAAGCATGGAGCTCTCCTCGCGCGCCGGTTTTTCGGCGCCACGTTCAAGTAATTAGCTGATGGACAGGACGCGAGTCATGGCCTGGTCGTCTTCTTTGGCGGTGTTCATCATTTTGATATGCAGCTCGAACTGCTTGGACAGAGCCAACACCGAGGTCATTTCATCCACGGCATTGACGTTGCTCGCCTGCAGAAAACCCGAGGTCACCCGCACATTGGCATCGGCCGGGGCCGGCTGACCGTCATTGGTGTGGATCAGGCCGTCGAGGCCCTTGCTCATGGTTTTCAGGTCCGGCTGGACCAGCTTGATCCGGTCCACTTGGGCCATCACCCGCGGGCCTTCGCCCTGGGCGCGGATGCTGATGGTGCCGTCTTCGCCGACTTCGATCTGCTGCTGGGGCGGCACCGCGATCGGCCCGCCGTTGCCCATGATCGGCATGCCGTTGCCGGCACGCAGGATGCCCAGGGCATCCACGTTCATGCTGGCGGTTCGCACATAGGCCTCACTGCCGTCGGGGGCCTGCACCGCCAGCCAGCCGTCGCCGGACACGGCCACATCCAGGTCGCGGCCGGTCTCGACCAGGGCACCTTGGCTGAAATCGGTGGCAGGGCGCTCGGTCAAGGCAAAGGCACGCGCCGGAAAGCTGTCACCAAACACCGGCATCGAGCGGGCCTGTTCCAGGTCACGCTGAAACCCGTTGGTCGAGATGTTCGCCAGATTGTTGGCATGCGCCTTCTGCGCCAGTGCGTTCTGACTGGCGCCGGTCATTGCCACATAAAGGTACTTGTCCACAGTCTTTCCTCTGTCTGACGGACGCTTGCCGCCCACCGCTGTACTGAAGAGGTCATTGCAATTTGCGCACCAACTTTATTTTGACGCGCTGCGGCGCGGGTTTGCGCAGGGATGGGATAGCGTTTGGTGCGAAGAGACGGCGGGGTTCTGCCGGTTGCGGCAAGGGCTGGCCTGGGTAGTGGCCGTCGAGGGCCCTCACCCCAAGCTGATTTCTGGCGTTGCGAAGATCTGCTTTTGCCTTTGGTTCCCTCTCCCTCCAGGACAGGGTTGCCACCTTTTGCAGCACCAACCAACAGGCCAACCCGGGTAGCGACTTCATCCAAAACGGATTCGGGGGCGTAGATGTTCGCAAGCATGTGCAACCTCATTTCTGATGAGGCTGGGCGGCGCCCGATAAGTTTCAAAAATGATGGCAAGAGGCAAAATAAACCCGTTTTGGGCGGGGATTTTCAGGTTTTTTTACGAAATCAAAAAGGGGATGTCGGCAAACAGGCTTTACTGAACGGACTCAAAAAAGCCCAGACGGGCTGGGCTTTTCAAGCCTAACTATTGAGTAGATTCAGGCCAGCTTGAATTTACTCAAGGTTGCTTTGACCTCAGCTCTCAAACCAGCTTCATCTAGCTCACTTTTTCTGCGATCTAGATCAGGGTTGTAGCAGTCTGCCAGGATGAAAATGGTCGATGCACATTCAGAGACGCTTGCATTGTCGTCCTTGAGTTTGTTTGCATCTCGCTCTGCGCTCCACTTAGCGATATATGGATCGGCAAAAGCATTTGCAGACAAGCCGCCGTCAGCGAATTTCTTGGCAAGCTGGATAAGCTCAAGACTCATTGCAGAACTCCTTTCTCAATGTAGTTTTTAAATTGTGGGGTAGCTGGGTCAAGCTTCCAACCCGACACAAATTTACCATCGCCACCAATGATAACGACATTGTTTGTTCTTTTGTTGAAAAAAACAGTTGAGTCTGTTTCTCGCTGATATGTCCCATGGGGAGAGGTATCGACATCAGCAAGATGCTCATTAACAGCATCCCTGAACTTGCTCAGCGTCTCGATGTTTTTACGGGTATCAGTTACCCCAAAACTATTAGCATGCTTGAACTTTTTATCCAATTGTTTGCGTGAGAATTTTCCGGAATCTAGCGATTCGCTGAAAACCGCATAAATTGGAGGCAGACCCGAACCGGCTGGAAAGCAATAGATACAGTCTTGAATATCTAGCTGATCCACTGCCGGTAGTTCTTCCGCCTTAATCTCAAGTGGAGTGAGAGTCACACCAGTGTATACCGGCACGGCCACAGGTTTAGCTGGAGTAGAAGTCGAACTGTTGCCTGGAGTCGCAATAGGAAAGACCAGCGTGCGAGACGGGGTATCAACCGTGGTGAACGTATAGGCGTTCAGGCTGGCGTTAAATGTTAATGCCCGAACAGGCACCTTCGCAGATACACCACCGCTGGATGTGGTCGCTACAACGGAGTACTTATGCTGCTCCCCGTAGACCCGGTACGGCACATCAACACTGCCTCCGGAAGAAGCAACAGCCAACAAGTTCACAGGAAGGCTAGGCGCAATAGATTTAGCGGGAACCGTCATCATCGTTGACGGATGGAGGTCACCGTTGCCCAGTTGAGGTGAATACACCAACAGCCCAATACCGACGCCAGTTACACGGTCTAAAGCTACACTGCCAATTCCCCTCAATGCTTGGATACCAGCTTGAAGGGCTGCATCGAGAGTCATTTTAGAGCCAGCTGTTATTGCAATAGAGCCCGCCGCCACTCCCATTTCAGCTTTATCAGTTAATACTGGAAGCGTGAATGTGTTCGCTTTCTTGATAGCTTCCGTTTGCGCAGCAGCTACCAGGGCTATTTGTTCGGAAAGAAACTTCGCCATTTGATCCATTATCAAGGCTTGATAGTGAGCTTCATGAGACTTTATCCACAACTGGACCATGGCTCCGTAACCACCTTCACCGCGAGCGTAACTGGTGCTATACGCAGGATGGTAGGGTACGTCACGAGTAGTAGGTTCTGCACCGTTGTAAGCCAGCGATAATTTCTTTTCAACATCACGCCGAGCGATTGCCTGATTATAGAGGTGCTGTAGGATAGACTTAACTCGCGCAAAGCTATCAACTGGGTTTTTATTCGGAGCCAACAACTCCGATTCCAAACGAGCTACTTCGTCAGTTACGGTTTTCGGTAAAGCCTGAAGGCTTTTCTCATATGCAGCCACAATGCGTTTTCTGGCATTAGATTCATAACGATGTACCGACGTGAAAGCCTGGCGCTGTGCTGGATCTGGACCTGAAATATGTGCATAAGTGTAACCACTTAGCCAAGACCCCATTCCCATTCCCATTCCACCGCCACCGCCACCGCCACCGCCACCGCCTGGATTCATAGGGCGACCACTTGTCACAACAATATTTTTCTCAGTCACAACGATATCCTTTTCATTCTGAGCTTTATCAATAACTCGGGTAGAAATTACCCATACCTAGCGTTATAAACTTCCCCGAAGCCATCAGTCCTACAAGGGCGTTTGGGTATCAGAGACAGCGGGACAAACACTCATAATACTGTGCATAGATACAGCTTTTATGCCAAGCCATTTTATGCGCTTATGCATAAAATGGCTTGCGCAGTTGTGTAAGCACCCGTAAAAACGCCTGCGTTATGTCTCATGCGGTTCACGACAAGGGGGCCGTCTAACCGCATTTCTACTCACTGTTCGCTGTCACTGCTCAGATATTTGCAGTGTCCACACCAATGTATTTATTGGTCCCTAATGAAGTAGCTTCCTTGCATGCTTTATGTGAGGGGCTTTTGGCGTTAGCCGTTAGTCCTTGCCCGGTTTAATAATGTCGTGCTCGCGCAGTTTGTTGGCGATGGTGGTATGGGACACCCCCAATCGCTTGCCCAGCAATCGGCTACTCGGGTGCTCGGAATACAGCTGTTCCAATACTGCCTTTTCGAACCGCCCGACAATCTGCTCCAGCCCGCCTTCCAGCGAGAACTCGCCCAGGGGCTGACGCACGCCGTAATCCGGCAGGCGGATATGCTCAGCCTTGACCACCCCGCCATCACACAGCGACACCGCCTGAAACAGCACGTTCTCCAACTGGCGCACGTTGCCCGGCCAGTGGTAGTGGCTCAAACGATCCATTGCCGCTGGCGCCAGGCGCGGCAGCGAGCAACCGATCTGGCGACTGGCCTGATCGAGGAAATGCTCCACCAGCGGTTCCAGCCCGTCCAGGCAATCGCGCAGCGGCGGAATATGCAGCGATAGCACGTTGAGCCGGTGATACAGATCCTGGCGAAACTCGCCACGGGCGCACAGCTCGGACAGGTCGACCTGGGTGGCGCACATCACCCGCACATCCAGATACACCTCTTCATCACTGCCAACCCGGCGAAAGCAACCATCCTGCAAGAAGCGCAGCAATTTGACCTGCAAGCGCGGACTCATTTCACCCACGCCATCGAGAAACAACGTACCTCCTGCTGTCAGCTCCAGCAGGCCGAGCTTGCCTTCCGCCCGCGCCCCTTCAAAGGCACCGGGGCCGTAGCCGAACAGTTCGGTTTCAGCCATCGACTCAGGTAAGCCGGCGCAGTTCAGCGCCATCAATGGCGACTGGCCACGAGGGCTGGCCAGATGGCAGGCCCGGGCCAGCAGTTCCTTGCCGGTGCCGGTTTCACCTTCTATTAATAGCGGCGCATCCAGCGGTGCCATTCGCCGCGCTTCGCGCACCACCGCGGCCATGACTTTCGAGCTTTGGAAAATACTGTCGAAGCCGCGCAGCTCCTGCTTGCGCACATTGTAGATTTGCTCGCCCACACGGTCGGCGCGATGCAGGGTCAGCACGGCCCCGGCCATCGCCTCGCTTTCGTCGTGTTCCAGTTGCAGCGGGGCGATATCGGCCAGGTACACCAGGCCCTTGATCTTGACCCGCAAGCCATTGATCCGCGACTTGTTGGCCCGCACCAGTTCGGGCAGGTCGAAGTCTTCGGCGTAGCGTGACAGGGAAATCCCCGGCACTTCATCCACCCGCACCCCGAGCAACTGTGCCGCCGCGCGGTTGGCCGCAACAATGCAACCGCCCATATCGATAGACAGCACCGGAAATTCCAGCGCCCCGAGCAAGGCGTTAAGCTCCATATGCCGGCGCTCGCTGGGCATCAAGCCCACACGCTTGACGCCAAACACCCCGGGGATGGTTTCAAACTTCGGACGCAAGGCCTGAAATTGCAGATTAATCAGATTGGGGCAGTACAGATAAATCGCATTGCCCTGATCACCCCCGACCTCGCCGCGCTTGACGTTGATGCCGTAGGCCACCAGCAGGTTGAGAATGTCGCGAAGGATGCCAATCCGGTTTTGGCAGTGGACTTTGATACGCATGGGCAGGGCTCAGGAATAACTAACAATGGATGTCCTATGTGGGAGCGAGCCTGCTCGCGAAGGCTCAAAGAGCGCCATTCGCGAGCAGGCTCGCTCCCACAGGGAGGTTTTCCGGCTTCAGAGGCATTTCATCGTCACGATTTTGTGACAGTTGTGCTGTCGCACAATCAAGAATGACAGCCTGCCCCTCACATCGTAACGAATACTTTACGAATAAGCGCCATCATCCCAGCATTACTGGCTTTAGGCTAGCTGCACATGACAATCACATGGGGTATCACTAAGGCATCGCAACAACACCGAATAATAAAAACGATTTCCTTGCGGAGAGCCCCATGAAGCAAACGAAATACGTCGCCCGTGAGCCTGATGCCAATGGCTTTATCGACTACACACCTGCCGAGCACGGGGTGTGGAACACGCTGATTACCCGTCAGCTGAAACTGCTGGAAGGCCGAGCCTGCCCCGAGTACATGCAAGGCATCGAAAAGCTGGGCCTGCCCCACGACCGCATCCCGCAACTCGATGAGATCAATCAGGTACTGGGCGCTACCACAGGCTGGCAAGTTGCCCGGGTACCCGCACTGATCCCCTTCCAGACCTTCTTCGAGTTGCTGGCCAACAAGCAGTTTCCAGTGGCCACCTTTATTCGTACTCCCGAAGAACTCGATTACCTGCAAGAGCCGGATATTTTCCATGAGATTTTCGGCCACTGCCCGCTGCTGACCAACCCGTGGTTCGCCGAATTCACCCACACCTACGGCAAGCTGGGCCTGCAGGCGAGCAAAGAACAACGGGTGTATCTGGCACGCCTGTACTGGATGACCATCGAGTTCGGCCTGGTCGACACGCCGGAAGGCAAACGCATTTACGGTGGCGGGATTCTGTCGTCGCCGAAAGAAACGGTTTACAGCCTGTCTTCAGAGCCGGAACATCAGGCTTTCGATCCGCTGGAAGCCATGCGCACGCCTTATCGCATCGATATTCTGCAGCCGCTGTATTTTGTCCTGCCGGACTTGAAGCGACTGTTTGACCTGGCCCATGAAGACATCATGGGCATGGTCGAAAAAGGCATGACAATGGGCCTGCACGCGCCGAAGTTCACGCCCAAGCCGAAAGCGGCTTAACCTTTTTTAGTCATCAATAAAAACTGATTTCAGGAATCCACCATGAACGCACTGAACCAAGCCCACTGCGAAGCCTGCCGCGCCGATGCTCCACAGGTCAGCGACGAAGAACTGCCGATCCTGATCAAACAGATCCCGGACTGGAACATCGAAGTTCGCGACGGCATCATGCAGTTGGAAAAGGTCTTTCTGTTCAAGAACTTCAAATTCGCCCTGGCCTTTACCAATGCCGTGGGCGAGATCGCCGAAGCCGAAGGCCATCACCCGGGCCTGCTGACCGAATGGGGCTCGGTCACCGTGACCTGGTGGAGCCACTCGATCAAGGGCCTGCACCGCAACGACTTCATCATGGCCGCACGCACTGATGAAGTCGCCAAAACTGCCGAAGGTCGCAAGTAATGCACTTTGCCGATATTGGTCGGGTACCGGGCGACCCGATTCTCGGTTTGATGGACGCCTATCAACAGGATACCAATCCGGACAAGTTCGACCTGGGCGTGGGCGTCTATAAAGACGCCAATGGCCTGACGCCGATCCTGCAATCGGTAAAGTTGGCCGAGCAGCGCCTGGTCGATCAGCAACAGACCAAAACCTATATCGGCGGTCATGGTGACAGCCGATTCGGACAACTGATCAGCGAACTGGTGCTGGGCGAAGACTCGCCCCTGCTGGCCAGCAAGCGTGCTGCAGCGACCCAGACCCCGGGCGGTACCGGGGCCTTGCGCCTGAGCGCCGATTTTATCGCGCAATGCTTGCCGGGCCGTGGCATCTGGCTGAGCGATCCAACCTGGCCGATCCACGAAACCATCTTTGCCGCAGCCGGGCTAAAGATCAGTCACTACCCTTACGTGGGCAGCGACAACAAGCTCAATGTCGCGGCCATGCTCGAAGCCCTGGAACACGCGCCAAAAGGCGATGTGGTGCTGCTGCACGCCTGCTGCCACAACCCGACCGGCTTTGACCTGTCCCAGGCGGACTGGCTGCAGGTGCTGGACGTGGTCCGTCGTCATGAATTGCTGCCTTTGATCGATTTTGCCTACCAGGGTTTTGGCGACGGAATGCAGGAAGACGCCTGGTCGACCCGCCTGTTCACCCGTGAACTGCCGGAAGTGCTGATCACCAGCTCGTGCTCGAAGAACTTCGGCCTGTACCGCGAACGCGTCGGTGCATTGATTGTGTGTGCCAATGACGCCGAAAAGCTGACCGACATCCGCAGCCAGTTGGCCTATATTGCGCGAAACTTGTGGTCCAACCCGCCGGATCACGGCGCGGCGGTGGTAGCGACCATCCTCGGCGATGCCCAGCTGAAAAGCGTGTGGATCGCAGAAGTGGAAGCCATGCGCAGCCGTATCGCGCAATTGCGTAGCGGTTTGGTGGAAGCCCTGGTCCCGTTCGGGCTGGCGGAGCACTTTGCCCATATTAATGAGCAACGCGGGATGTTTTCGTACACTGGCCTGACCCAAGAGCAAGTCCAGCTGTTGCGCGAGAAACACAGCGTGTACATGGTTGGTTCGGGACGCGCCAATATGGCCGGGGTCGACGGCACGCGCCTGAGCCTGCTGGCCAAGGCGATTGCGCAGGTGTGTACACACTAGCCCCCCACCCTGTAGCAGCTGCCGAAGGAACGAGGCAGCTGCTACAGGGCTCTGCCTTTTGCAGCGACAGCTGCAATATGAAAAGTTCGATACAAATCCCCACAGACGCAATAAAAAGACAAATTGTCACACTCCCTCCTGTATCCTTAGCAAGCTACTTAAAACACACCTTACGAGGAGCGCGACGATGCACGAGATCCCAAACCTCCCCTTCCCAAGCCTGCACGAAACCGAGCAGCCAACCCCGCAACACACCAGTGGCGAAAACCCCGCACTGGACGAGGCTTCTGAAAGCCTGCAGGCCGAAAGCGAAGACTGACGGCGCACAATCAGACGGTGCGAAAAGCATTCAGTTTTTCACACCGTCTGACACAATCGCCCCTTATTGCGGAATCAAGCGTGACTGACACCTTCAGCGATACCCAGGCCAGCGTTCTGATCGGCACCGCCGAGAAAATGATCGACCTCTGGGAGCGCCTCAGCCCCGAAAAACAAGCCCTCCTGCTTAAACGGTTCGGCACCCAGGAAAATGCACTGGCCGCTTTAATCGCGACGCAACTGGTTACACCACTATAATCTGCACCAACCCGCTCCCCGCAGGACCCCTACCCCATGCCTGAAACACAGCGCCCCATGGCAATCACGCTGCAAGTGGTTTCCATCGTCCTGTTTACCTTTATCGGCTATTTGAACATTGGCATTCCGCTGGCCGTACTGCCGGGTTACGTGCATAACCATCTCGGTTACGGCACGGTGATCGCCGGGCTGGTGATCAGCGTGCAATATTTGGCTACGCTGCTGAGCCGGCCTTACGCCAGCCGCTACATCGATACCCGGGGCAGCAAGCGCGCCGTGATGGTTGGCCTGGCCGGCTGCGGCCTGAGTGGCGTGTTTATGCTGGTGTCCAGCTGGCTGACGAGCATGCCGGCCTGGAGCCTGGCCAGCCTGTTGATCGGCAGGCTGGTGCTGGGCAGCGCGGAAAGCCTGGTGGGCTCCGGCTCCATCGGGTGGGGCATAGGCCGGGTCGGCGCGCAGAACACGGCCAAGGTGATTTCCTGGAATGGCATCGCCAGCTACGGCGCCATTGCCATTGGCGCACCTCTGGGCGTGGTCATGGTCGGCCACCTGGGCATGTGGAGCCTGGGCGTAAGCATTATTACCCTGGGAGCGCTGGGCGTACTGCTGGCCTGGCCAAAACTGGCGGCCCCCATTGTCAGCGGCGTGCGCCTGCCGTTTCTGCATGTACTGGGACGCGTGTTGCCCCACGGCACCGGGCTGGCCCTGGGCTCGATCGGCTTTGGCACCATCGCCACCTTTATCACCTTGTATTACGCGACCAACCACTGGGAAAACGCAGCGCTGTGCCTGAGCCTGTTTGGCGCCAGCTTTATCAGTGCGCGTTTGCTGTTTGGCAACCTGATCAACCGTATCGGCGGTTTTCGCGTGGCGATTGCCTGCCTGAGCGTCGAGACGCTGGGCCTGCTGTTGCTGTGGCTGGCACCCAACCCGGAGTTGGCCCTGGCGGGCGCGGCCTTGAGCGGCTTTGGCTTTTCGCTGGTGTTCCCGGCGCTGGGGGTTGAGGCGGTCAACCTGGTGCCGGCCTCCAGCCGGGGGGCTGCGGTGGGTGCGTATTCGCTGTTTATCGACCTGTCGCTGGGCATCACCGGGCCGCTGGTGGGTGCCGTGGCGGCAGGGTTCGGCTTTGCTTCGATCTTTCTGTTTGCGGCGCTGGCGGCGCTTGGCGGGTTGATGCTGAGTGTTTATCTGTATCGCCAGGCGCAGAACGCAAGAGCGTCCTAGCTCGCGCTCAGGGTGATTAAACCTGTGGGAGCGGGCTTGCCCGCGATGCAGACGGAGTGGTGTGCCAGGTAAAGCACGGTGATGCCATCGCGAGCAAGCCCGCTCCCACAGGACTGCTGCTGCCCTTTAGAAATCCACCCTGCCCCGCCCCGCCTTGATGTTGCCGCGCTTGGTTTTGGATTCCAGCCGACGTTTTTTTGAGCCCAGGGTCGGCTTGGTCGGGCGGCGCTTTTTCTCCACCTTGGTGGCGCTGACGATCAACTCCGCCAGACGCTCCAGCGCATCAGCCCGATTCTGCTCCTGGGTGCGGTATTGCTGGGCTTTGATAATCAGCACGCCATCACTGGTGATGCGGCTGTCACGCAGCGCCAGCAGCCGCTCCTTGTAAAAATCCGGCAACGACGAATTGGGAATATCAAAGCGCAGGTGCATGGCGCTCGAAACCTTGTTGACGTTCTGCCCGCCCGCACCCTGGGCGCGAATGGCCGTCAGTTCGATCTCGGCATCAGGGATATGCACGTTGTTGGAAATCACCAGCATCAAAAAAGGGTCCTTGTTCAGAGCATCAAGGATACCCCACAAACAACAAACCCGGCGCAATGGCCGGGTTTGCAGGGTTAAACACAGCGTTTATTTGGCAGAGCTGTAAGCCGCTGCCTGCGCCTGTACCGCGCGCTTGTTCTTGATCACGAAGCACAGCCACATAAAGGCCACCCACACCGGAATCGCGTACACCGACACGCGAATCCCCGGGATCAACAGCATGATCACCAGGATGAACGCTACAAACGCCAGGCAGATGTAGTTGCCGTACGGATACCACAGCGCCTTGAACAGCGGGACTTGGGCGGTCTTGTCCATATGCTGGCGGAACTTGAAGTGCGAGTAGCTGATCATCGCCCAGTTGATCACCAGGGTCGCCACTACCAGGGACATCAGCAGCTCCAGCGCATCATGGGGCATCAGGTAGTTGAGCAGCACTGCAATGACCGTCACCGCCGCCGAGGCCAGGATCGAGTTGACCGGCACGCCGCGCTTGTCGATTTTGGCCAGCACTTTCGGCGCATCGCCCTGCTGCGCCATACCCAGCAACATGCGGCTGTTGCAGTAGGTGCCGCTGTTGTACACCGACAATGCTGCGGTCAAGACCACGAAGTTGAGGATGTGCGCAGCGGTGTTGCTGCCCAGCATCGAGAACACTTGCACGAACGGGCTGCTACTGTAGCTGTCGCCACCGGCATTCAGGGTTTCAAGCAGCGAGTCCCACGGAGTCAACGACAGCAGAACTACCAGGGCACCGATATAGAAAATCAGGATGCGGTAGATCACCTGGTTGATCGCTTTCGGGATCACGGTGCGTGGTTTGTCGGCTTCAGCTGCGGTGAAACCGAGCATTTCCAGGCCGCCGAAGGAAAACATGATAAAGGCCATGGCCATGATCAGGCCGGTCGTCCCGTTCGGGAAGAAACCACCGTGTTCCCACAGGTTGCTGACCGAAGCCTGAGGACCGCCACTGCCGCTGACCAGCAGGTAGCTGCCCAGGGCGATCATGCCGACAATTGCCACGACCTTGATGATCGCGAACCAGAACTCGGCTTCGCCGAACACTTTGACGTTGGTCAGGTTGATCAGGTTGATCAGCACGAAGAAGGCCGCTGCCGAGGCCCAGGTGGGGATCTCCGGCCACCAGTAGTGCACATATTTGCCGACGGCGGTCAGCTCCGACATGCCCACCAGGATGTACAGCACCCAGCAGTTCCAGCCCGACATAAAACCGGCGAAACCGCCCCAGTATTTATGGGCAAAGTGGCTGAAAGAACCGGCAACCGGCTCTTCGACGATCATTTCACCGAGCTGGCGCATGATCATGAACGCGATAAAGCCGCAGATCGCATAGCCCAGAATCATCGATGGACCGGCCGACTTGAGCACCCCGGCCGAACCGAGAAACAGGCCAGTACCAATCGCGCCACCGAGGGCTATCAGCTGGATATGACGATTTTTCAGGCCGCGTTTAAGCTCGCCCGAATGCGAGGTATTTCCACTCATTGCAAAGGTCCCACACAAGGTTTGATGTGATTCAGTGCGTTGTAACTTGAGCACCAGAGGCAGTGATCGAAGGGTCTACAACACAAATCAAACCCCAGCGCAGACGCCAGGAATCCAAGGTTGTTTCACGAGTCATGCGTCACCTGTTTGTTTTTATCTGTGACGGAATCGAACCCGCAACGCTTGTGGCATTGCGGAATTATCAAGGCGGATAGCCTTGAGGTTTTGGCCGTTCGGTGTAACGCCGAGCGGCGCAAAATGCGCGGGTACGCAATTGAGTCACAGTTAAAACGCGGCGCATTGTACACCCGCACGAAGGCAAGATCCCATCACACAGCCGATTGCAATACGAAACAAGCCGCAATTTATGTAGGAACTGTCCTAATTCTGTAAATCTCGGAAGGTTTTCATTACAAAGGGATGATTTCAGCGGTTTAGGGTCGGTAAGTGGCTGAATTCGTATAGGTTTATTGACATGGTGTAACGATTATTTGCCACGCGAATTACGACCCGTAGCAGCTGCCGAAGGAACGAGGCTGCGTTCGGTTGCACAGCAACCGTAAATCCTGAATACCGTATTGGCCTGGCACACCACAGCGCCTGTTTTTACGACGACTGCGTCGCCGCACGCAGCCTCGTTCCCTGGCAGCTGCTACGCAACCATCAGCATTTCGCAGACATAAAAAAACGCCAACCCCTGGGGGTTGGCGTTTTTTGTACCGCGCTTACCGCTTACTGCGGCTTGCGACGACCGAAGCCCGGGCGCTGGCCCGAACCTGCCGGGGCACCACGACGCTTGCCCGACGGCGCATCGTCAACCAGCTTTGGCCCGTTACGGGTTGGCTTGGTTGGACGCTTGTTGATTTCGCTCGGACGCTCGGCAACTGGCGCACCACGACCTGCTGGCACACGATCAGTACGGCCGGCAGGCTTGCGCGCCGGACGAGCCGATTCATCACGAGCCGGACGGCCCGGACGCTCGCCTTCGATATGCGGCTGGCGTGCCGGACGCGGCGCAACAGGTGCACCTTCAGCCGGGCGCAGCACGCGGGCAACACGGTCACCACGGGCCACAGGGCGCGAGGATTTGCGCTGCATGCGCTCAAGCTTGTCTTTGCTCTTGGCGTTCATCTCAGGCATGGCAACCGGCGTGAGGCCGACTTCAGCGCTGAGAATGTCCACTTCGAACTGGCTCATTTCGCGCCAGCGACCCATCGGCAGATCGGAGTTGAGGAACACCGGACCGAAACGTACGCGCTTCAGGCGGCTGACCACCAGGCCCTGGGATTCCCACAGACGACGCACTTCACGGTTACGGCCTTCCATCACTACGCAGTGGTACCAATGGTTGAAGCCTTCGCCGCCTGGCGCCTGCTTGATGTCGGTGAAACGCGCCGGACCGTCTTCCAGCACAACGCCGGCCTTGAGGCGGGCAATCATGTCGTCATCCACTTCGCCACGCACACGTACCGCGTATTCACGGTCCATTTCGTACGAAGGGTGCATCAAGCGGTTGGCCAACTCACCGTCAGTGGTGAACATCAGCAAGCCGGTGGTGTTGATGTCCAGACGACCGATATTGATCCAACGGCCTTCTTTTGGACGCGGCAGTTTGTCGAACACGGTCGGACGGCCTTCAGGGTCGTCACGGGTGCAGATTTCGCCGTCGGGTTTGTTGTACATGATCACGCGGCGAACCGATTCGGCTGCCTCTTCACGCTTGATCACCTTGCCATCGATGGTGATGGCGTCGTGCAGGTCTACGCGCAGACCCAGGGTTGCATCCTTGCCATTGACCTTGATCCGGCCCTGGCTGATCCAGCTCTCTACGTCGCGACGCGAGCCAACGCCAATACGGGCGAGGACTTTTTGCAGTTTTTCGCCTGCAGGGCCAATTTCCTGGCCGTCTTTAGGGTCGAGATCTTTCATCTGGGCACCTCCCGGTGTGTCAATTCAGGCGAGCGCCTGAAGTGTTAAAAATGGGCCTTGGGGCTCTGCTGAGCCCCAGAGGGTCGCGAATCATACGCGGATATTGGCCATTGCGCATCAAAGGCTAGTCACGAAGTGCGTGGCTCACTTGGTTTTCCGCCGGCCGGTGGCCTCAAGCGCCAGTAAACGCAGGGCGGATTCGGCCAGCACCGCACGTTTTTCGTCTTTGTCGAGTTTCTTCCAAGCCTTGATTTCACGCTTGGTCCGCCCGCAGCCCAGGCAAATGTCGTCGGTGAACTTGCAGACACCGATGCAGGGGTCTTTGGTTGCAGTCATGGCAGCCCTCCGAAAATTGTGTGGGAGCGGGCTTGCTCGCGATGGCATCGCTGCGGTGTGCCTGACAGTCCGCGTCGTCTGCATCGCAGGCAAGCCAGCTCCCACGGGTCATGCATTGCCCGCAGAATCCGCGGCTTGCCAGGATCCTTAATGGGAGTGCATCAGTCTTCCTGCTCGCGGCGTTCCTGTTCGATGGCTTCGGCCAGGGCCTGAGCCTCAAGCTCTTCGTCGCTCAAGGCAGATCGCTGCTCAAGTGCAGCAACCGCAGCGCGCAATCGCTCGCGGGCCAACTCGGCCGCAGAGGGTTGCTGCGGTTGTGGTTGGGCTTCTATTTCCGGCTCGGGCTCGGGCTCAGGCTCAGGCTCTAGAGCTTCAACTGGCGCAACGTCGCGCAGCAAATCATCAAAGTCAGTTTTAAGACCCTCCTCCATCGAGTCCAGTTCCGTCAGCAGGGTGCGGAAGCTGGTTTCGTCTTTCGGCTCTTCCGGCTCGGCGCTTTCGTCGGCCAGCGCCTGAAGATGCGCAGGCACCGGGGCATCGTCAAAATCGAGGATCGGATCCGGCTCCAGCTCGCGCAGCTCGGCCAGTGGCGGCAATTCATCGAGGCTCTTGAGGTTGAAGTGGTCAAGAAAGCCCTTGGTGGTGGCAAACATCGCGGGCTTGCCCGGCACGTCACGATAACCCACCACGCGAATCCACTCGCGCTCCAGCAGTGTCTTGACGATATGGCTGTTGACCGCCACACCGCGCACATCTTCGATCTCGCCACGGGTAATGGGCTGGCGATAAGCGATCAGCGCCATGGTCTCCAGCATGGCTCGCGAGTAACGTTGCGGGCGTTCTTCCCACAGACGTCCGACCCAGGGCGAGTACTTTTCGCGGATCTGCAGGCGATAGCCGGAGGCAACTTCTTTCAGTTCAAAGGCGCGGCCGTCGCAGGATTTGCGCAGCAGTTCCAGGGCCTTCTTGAAGACCGGCGGTTCCGGGCGCTCGCCCTCTTCAAACAGTTCGAACAGGCGCTCAAGGCTCTGCGGCTTTCCCGAGGCCAGCAGAAAGGCCTCAAGCAAGGGGGCCAGCTCGCGGGGTTCAGTCAAATTCATGGTTTCAGCTCTTTATTCGGCTCTTGCCCGCACATGGATCGGCGCGAAGGGTTCATTTTGTACCAACTCGATCAGCGACTCTTTGACCAGTTCAAGAATGGCCATAAAGGTCACGACTACACCCAACTTGCCTTCCTCGGCGGTAAACAGCTCGACAAAGGGTACAAAGCCACCCCCCTTGAGACGCTCAAGTACGTCGCTCATGCGTTCGCGGGTCGACAGGGCCTCACGGCTGACCTGATGACTTTCAAACATGTCGGTGCGGCGCAGCACTTCGGCCATCGACATCAGCAGCTCTTCGAGCGCCACATCCGGTACCAGTTTGCGCGCCCGTGCTTCGGGGGCATCGAGCTTGGGCACATAGATCTCGCGCCCTACCCGGCTGAGCCCCTCAATGCCTTCAGCGGCAGCCTTGAAGCGCTCGTATTGCTGCAGGCGGCGAATCAGCTCGGCACGGGGGTCACCCTCGTCCTCCTCGATTTCGGCCGAACGCGGCAACAGCATCCGCGACTTG
Organism: Pseudomonas sp. FSL W7-0098; assembly: GCF_005930585.1. Classification (NCBI taxonomy): domain Bacteria; kingdom Pseudomonadati; phylum Pseudomonadota; class Gammaproteobacteria; order Pseudomonadales; family Pseudomonadaceae; genus Pseudomonas; species Pseudomonas sp. FSL W7-0098. Next base: position 85,737 of record NZ_RXHW01000003.1, on the reverse strand, counting down.
ATCTCGGCCAGCATCGCGGCCATGACCAGATACTCGGCCGCCAGCTCCAGGCGCACGGTTTTCATGAGCTCGACATAACCCATGTACTGGCGGGTAATTTCCGCCACCGGAATGTCGAGAATGTCGATATTTTGCTTGCGGATCAGGTACAGCAGCAGGTCGAGCGGGCCTTCAAAAGCATCAAGAAACACCTCCAGTGCATCCGGGGGGATATACAGGTCTTGCGGCATTTCGATGACCGCCTGGCCATAGACCATGGCCAGAGACAGTTCTTGCTGGGCACCGGCCCGGGCCTCAGGTGCTTCTACGTCAGACATCAGGCCTCGACCATAAAGGGTTGAGGATCACCGCAGCCCACCCGCACGATCTCGGGGTCACCACTGTCCACCAGGCTGATGACAGTGGAGGCCTTGTTGCCGCCAAAACCGCCGTCAATGATCAGGTCGACCTGTTTTTCCAGGGCATCACGGATTTCATACGGGTCTTCCATCGGCTCGCTCTCGCCCGGCAGGATCAGGGTCACGCTCATCAGCGGTTCGCCCAGTTCTTCAAGCAATGCCAGCGCAATCGGATGGCTCGGTACGCGCAGGCCAATGGTACGGCGTTTAGGGTGCAGCAGCAGGCGCGGCACTTCGCGGGTGGCGTTGAGGATAAAGGTGTACGGCCCCGGCGTATGCGCCTTGAGCAGACGGAAGACCCCAGTATCCACCTTGGCAAACAGCCCCAGCTGCGACAGGTCACAGCACATCAGGGTGAAGTTGTGCTTGTCGTCCAGGTTGCGCAGGCGCTTGATCCGCTCAATCGCACCCTTGTCGCCCATCTGGCAACCCACGGCGTAGGACGAGTCGGTGGGATAAATCACTACCCCACCCTTCTTGATGATTTCAACGGCCTGTTTGATCAGACGCGGTTGTGGGTTTTCCGGATGAATCTGGAAAAATTGACTCACAGTGTTTACCTGTTCAGACGTTGGCAGTGGGTTTGTCATATTTGAATCGACACCACAATGGCGGCAAGTCTTCCGGAAGCGGACGGTATTCGCCGATCTCGGACCACCCTCCTGGACCATGAAAATCACTGCCGGCACTGACCAGCAGACCGAACTCACGCGCAAGGATCGCCAGGCTGCCAACCTGATCGGCCGGCTGGTACCCGTTGACCACTTCAATCGCGTGACCCCCAGCTTGAATATAGTCGCCAATCAGCCGTCGGCGCTTGCTGCGGGTAAAATCGTAGTGCGAGGGGTGCGCCAGACTGACCCAGGCGCCTGCTGCGCGCAGGGTGGCGACGGTGTCTTCCAGGGTCGGCCAGTGCAGCTTGACGTCCCCCAGCTTGCCGGCCCCCAGCCATTTGCGGAAGGCTTCGGCGCGATCCTTGACGTAACCGGCCTCGACCAGAAAATCGGCAAAATGCGGACGGGCCGGGGCGTTGCCGCTGTCACCCAGGGCTTGCTGGATAGCCCGTGCGCCTTCAAGCGCACCAGGCATACCCTTGAGCGCCAGCTTGCGACTGATCTCTTCGGCGCGCAGCCAGCGGCCATCGTGCAATTTGGCAATGGCCTCGACCAGCGCCGGGGCGTTGACATCGAAACCGTAGCCGAGCACATGAATCGTCGCCCCGCCCCAGGTGCAGGACAACTCCACGCCGTTGACCAATGTCATGCCCAGCGCCTGCGCCGCCGCGCGGGCTTCGTCGAGGCCTTCAAGTGTATCGTGATCGGTCAGGGCCAGGACTCGCACACCTTTCTCGAACGCACGCGCGACCAGTACCGCAGGCGCCAGGGCGCCATCGGATGCCGTGCTATGGCAATGCAAGTCAATTTCCACGGGGATTTAATAACCTCTAGCTGACGCTTTCGCTGTCATTGATGTTTGTTATTATGCCGCCACATCCTGCTTCTGGCTGCCACTGTGAAACAATTCATCGACTTCATCCCGCTGTTACTGTTTTTCATCGTTTACAAAATCGAACCGCGCATCGTCGAAATCGGCGGGCACAGCCTGTCGGTCGGCGGTATCTACAGCGCTACCGCCATGCTGATAATCAGTTCGCTGGTGGTGTATGGCGCGCTGTTTATCAAGCAACGCAAACTCGAAAAAAGCCAATGGCTGACCCTGATCGCCTGCCTGGTATTCGGCAGCCTGACCCTGGCCTTCCACAGCGAAACCTTCCTTAAATGGAAAGCCCCGGTGGTCAACTGGCTGTTTGCCCTGGCGTTTGCCGGCAGCCACTTTATCGGCGACAAGGTCCTGATCAAGCGCATGATGGGCCACGCCCTGAGCCTGCCAGATGCCATCTGGACCCGCCTGAACGTGGCCTGGATCGGGTTTTTCCTGTTCTGCGGCGCGGCCAACCTGTTCGTGGCATTCACTTACCAAAGCATCTGGGTCGACTTCAAAGTGTTCGGCAGCCTGGGCATGACTGTGTTGTTCCTGATCGCCCAGGGCATTTACCTGTCGCGCCATCTGCATGACACCGACCCGACTGATACCACCCCCAAGACCAAGGACTGACATGCTCTACGCCATCATTGCAACAGACGTCGCCAATTCCCTCGAAGCTCGCCTGGCTGCCCGCCCTGCGCACCTTGAGCGCTTGCAACAACTGAAAGCCGAAGGCCGCATCGTACTGGCCGGCCCGCACCCGGCCATCGACAGCAATGACCCTGGCGCTGCCGGTTTTAGCGGCAGCCTGATCGTGGCCGAGTTCGAATCCCTGAACGCTGCCCAGGCCTGGGCCGAAGCCGACCCTTACGTTGCCGCTGGCGTATATGCCAATGTCAGCGTCAAGCCGTTCAAGCAAGTCCTGCCGTAACCTGTATCTTTACCGGCAGCCGGCGCAAACAGCACCGGCACCGGTCAAATCGAGTAAGTCATGAGCGACCTGTTACTGATAGATGATGACCAGGAGCTGTGTGAGCTGCTGGTCAGTTGGCTGAGCCAGGAAGGCTTTCAGGTTCGCGCATGCCACGACGGTGCCAGCGCCCGCAAGGCGCTGGCAGAGTCCAGCCCCGATGCCGTGGTGCTGGATGTCATGCTCCCCGACGGCAGCGGCCTTGAGCTGCTCAAGCAATTGCGCAACGACCACCCTGATCTGCCGGTGCTGATGCTTTCGGCCCGAGGCGAACCGCTGGACCGCATCCTGGGCCTGGAGCTGGGCGCCGATGACTACCTGGCCAAGCCTTGCGACCCTCGCGAGCTGACAGCCCGCCTGCGCGCCGTATTGCGCCGCAGCCACCCGGCGGCGGTGTCCAGCCAGATGGAGCTGGGCGACCTGTGTTTCAGCCCGATGCGCGGCGTGGTCACCATCGACCAGCGCGACATTACCCTGACCGTGTCTGAAAGCCGCATCCTTGAAGCCCTGCTGCGCCAACCGGGTGAGCCGCTGGACAAACAGGAACTGGCGCAGATCGCCCTGGGCCGCAAGCTGACCCTGTACGACCGCAGCCTGGACATGCATATCAGCAACCTGCGCAAAAAGATCGGCCCGCACCCGGATGGCAGCCCGCGCATCGTGGCACTGCGCAGCCGCGGGTATTTCTACAGCGTCTGAGAAAAGCGCCCTCACCCTGTGTAAATCCCCGGCAAAACCGTCTTTACCAAAGCTTTACCCACGGTTGACAGCGATTGACCTTGATCTCCCTAAACTGGGCGCATCCGGAACAACCGGAATCCAAATTCAAAGGAGACACACCATGCGTAAGACTCTAATTGCTTTGATGTTTGCTGCAGCACTGCCAACCGTCGCAATGGCCATGCCTGGTGGTGACGGCCAGATGGGCCCTCGTCACGGCGGCGAGCACCACGGTCGCGGCGACGCCCCTTACAGCCAGCTGGACCTCACCCGCGAGCAGCGCCAGCAGATCGGCAAGCTGATGGGCGAGCAAATGCATGATCGCAAGCAACTGGTCGAGAAGTACCTGGAAAAACTGCCAGCCGCCGACCAGAAAGCCCTGAAAGACGAGATGAAGGCCAAGCACGACAAAACCCAGAGCGATATTCGCGCCTTGCTCAAGCCTGATCAGCAAAAACGCTTCGACGAGATGCAAAAGAAACGCGCCGAGCGTCAAGCCGAGATGAAAGAGTTTAAGGACTGGAAAGCACAGCAAGCGCCAAAAGCGCAATAATCTGTCTGCCCACCAAGCCCAACGGCTCACGCCGTTGGGCTTTGGTCGTTTCAATCAATGACTTGTGAGGAATTACCGTGCGATCACTGTTTTGGCGCATTCTGGCCAGCTTCTGGCTGGCGATTGCCCTGGTCGCAGGGTTGTCGATCCTGCTGGGGCATATGCTCAATCAGGACGCATGGATTCTCAGCCGTCATCCCGGGATCGCCAATCTGGCGCAACAGTGGACCGAGCGTTACGAAACTCAGGGCGCCGATGCGGCGCAGGATTTCCTTGAACGGCGCAAGCGCCGTTATCACATCGACGTGCAAGTGCTCAACGAAAGTGGCGACCCGCTGGTACGTGGCACCTTCCCGCGTCGGGCAGCCGCCTGGGAAGCCCGCCAGAATCCGGGCACAGAACAGTTGCCATGGCGTCGTCTGACCGTCGAATACACCAGCCCGAAAACCGCCGAAACCTATTTGCTGATTTACCGCATTCCGCACCCGGAACTGGATGCCTGGCACCGCCAGAGCCTGATCTGGCCCCTGAGCGCACTGGGGATTGCGCTGGTGGTGCTGACGCTGTTCAGCCTGATGGTGACGCTCTCGATTACCCGCCCGCTCAAGCGTCTGCGCGTTGCCGTGCATGACCTTGGGCAAACCACTTACCAACAGAACAGCCTGGCGCAGTTGGCGTCGCGACGTGATGAATTTGGCGTGCTGGCCACCGACTTCAACCGCATGGGTGCCCGCCTGCAAAGCCTGATTGGCAGCCAGCGCCAACTGCTGCGTGATGTGTCCCACGAGCTGCGCTCGCCCCTGGCCCGACTCAAGATCGCTCTGGCCCTGGCTGAACGCGCCGGGCCTGAAGAACGTGAAAAACTGTGGCCACGCCTGACCCGCGAGTGCGACCGGCTGGAATCGTTGATCAGCGAGATTCTGACCCTGGCCCGGGTCGATGCCGATCAGGCCAGCGCCGAGCAGGTCGACCTCAATGCACTGCTCAACACCGTGCAAAAAGACGCCTCGATGCTGGCCCCCGAGCAGCCCGTACTGCTGCAAGCCGAACAGGGGTTGGGCCTCAACGGCTGGCCAACGATGATCGAGCGCGCCGTGGATAACCTGTTGCGCAACGCGCAGCGCTTCAACCCGCCTGGCCAGCCGATTGAACTGAGCGCGGAGCGCGAAGGCGAACACATCACCATCAAGGTTCGCGACCATGGCCCGGGGGTCGCTGAAGAGTACCTGGCGCAATTGGGTGAGCCGTTTTTCCGCGCACCGGGCCAGACAGCGGCCGGCCACGGGCTGGGATTGGCCATTGCGCGACGGGCGGCGGAACGCCATGGCGGGCGGCTGATGCTGGGCAATCACCCGGATGGCGGATTTGTTGCCACCCTGGAGTTACCGCTGAAACCGGACGGTAACCTGTAAAGGTTTCGCAGCAATTTGATCGCGTAGCAGCTGCCGAAGGAACGAGGCTGCGTCCGATTGCAAAGCAATCGTAAAATCAGAATCCGCGGTTTAACTGAATAATCGCGTGCGCTGATTTTGCGGTGGCTACACCGCCGAACGCAGCCTCGTTCCTTCGGCAGCTGCTACGGATATTGCTACAGGGCTACTTAACCGACCACGCCTGCACAAACTCGGCGCTGTCCACCTTGGGCGCAACGCGCAACTCGTTCTGCGGCGTGCCCAAATACAGGAACGCCACCACTTCCTCGCCCTCACCCAGCCCCAAACCCTTGGCCACATGCGGTGCATACGACAACTCGCCGGTGCGCCATACCGCGCCAATGCCCTGGGCATAAGCTGCCAGCTCAATGGCATGGGCCGCACAGCCCGCGGTAATCAGCTGTTCAGCCTTCGGCACCTTGAAGTGATCCTGCAAACGGGCAATCACTACCACCACCAAAGGGGCGCGCAAAGGCATGGCGCGAGCCTTGTCCAGGGCGGCCTGGGTCACTTCGCCACCTTGGGCCAGCACGGCCTCGGCGAGGATTTCACCCAGTTGATTGCGCGCAGCGCCTTCAACCGTCAAAAACCGGTAAGGACGCAACTGACCGTGGTCCGGCGCACGCAAGGCGGCGGCGAAAAGTACTTCACGTTGCTCAGCCGTTGGCGCCGGATCGAGCAGGCGCGGGGCAGAAACACGGTTGAGCAAAGCGTCGAGAGCCTCCATTGGCCACCTCCTGAAGAAAATGTGCAGCTATTCTAACGGTATCTCCCGAAGGCTTGGCGGTTTACATAGCCCGGACCACAGGTAGAATGGCGCCCCTCTTTCATCCCCGAGCTGACTTCATGGCGTTGCCGACATTACGCATCATCGGTTTCATTATCGGCATCTTCCTGATTACGCTCGCGATCAGCATGGCCGTGCCCATGCTGACCCTGGTGATTTACGACCACCTGGGCGACTTGCCATCCTTTTTGTGGGCCAGCCTGATTACCTTCATTGCCGGCCTGGCGCTGGTCATACCGGGCCGCCCCGAGCAGGTGCATCTGCGCCCCCGGGACATGTATCTGCTGACTGTGTCCAGCTGGGTGGTGGTGTGCATCTTCGCCGCACTGCCGTTTTTGCTGACGCAGCACATCAGCTATACCGATTCTTTTTTTGAAAGCATGTCCGGCATTACCGCCACCGGCTCCACCGTGCTGAGCGGCCTGGACACCATGTCCCCCGGCATTCTGATGTGGCGCTCGATGCTGCACTGGCTGGGCGGCATCGGCTTTATCGGTATGGCGGTAGCCATCTTGCCCCTGCTGCGCATCGGTGGCATGCGCCTGTTCCAGACCGAGTCCTCTGACCGCTCCGAAAAGGTCATGCCGCGCTCGCACATGGTGGCCCGCCTGATTGTCGCCACTTACGTCGGCATCACCATTCTGGGCAGCCTGGCATTCTGGTGGGCGGGCATGAGCGTGTTTGATGCGATCAACCACGCCATGTCGGCCATTTCCACCGGTGGTTTTTCGACCTCCGACCAGTCACTGGCCAAGTGGTCGCAACCGGCGGTGCACTGGGTCGCCATTGCCGTGATGATCATGGGTAGCTTGCCGTTTACCTTGTATGTGGCCACCCTGCGCGGTCATCGCAAGGCCCTGATCAAGGATCAGCAGGTACAAGGCTTGCTCGGCTTGCTGGTCGTGACCTGGTTCGTGCTCAGCATCTGGTTGTGGTGGACTACCAACATGCCGTGGTGGGACGCCTTCCGCCATGTCGCGCTCAACGTGACCTCGGTAGTAACGACCACGGGCTTTGCTCTGGGTGACTACAGCCTGTGGGGCAATTTCTCGCTGATGCTGTTCTTCTACCTGGGCTTTATCGGCGGTTGCTCGGGCTCGACTGCAGGCGGGATCAAGATTTTCCGCTTTCAGGTCGCCTATATCCTGCTCAAGGCCAACCTTAATCAACTGATCCACCCTCGAGCGGTGATCAAGCAGAAGTACAACGGCCACCGCCTCGACGAAGAAATCGTACGCTCGATCCTGACCTTTTCGTTTTTCTTCGCCATCACCATCTGCGTGATCGCGCTGGCCCTGTCGCTGCTGGGACTGGACTGGATGACCGCCCTGACCGGCGCCGCCAGCACGGTGTCGGGCGTAGGGCCAGGGCTGGGCGAGATCATCGGGCCGTCCGGCAACTTCGCCAGCCTGCCGGATGCGGCCAAATGGATTTTGTCGTTGGGCATGTTGCTTGGGCGACTGGAGATCATTACCGTGTTTGTATTGTGCATTCCGGCATTTTGGCGGCACTGATCCACAGAAGAGACCTGTCATGGACCAAATCCTGTCACTGCGCCATTACCGCCACGACCTGATTGCCCATAGCCATGAACATGCGCAGGTGGTGATCAGCTTGTCGGGCAAGCTGGATTTCGAAGTCGAGGGCCGGCCCAGCCTGCTGCGCCAGCAACAGCTGATGGTCGTGCCTGCGGGCGCCCACCACACCTGTGGCAGCTCGCAAGGCAGCCACTGCCTGGTGCTGGACGTGCCTGGTGACAACTGGCTGGGCCAGTCCCTGGGTGGGCACGCCGATGCCAGCCGCCGATTGCTCGACAACCCCGCACAGCTGCCTCTCGACCCGAAACAGCATCAACTGGTCGACTGGCTCGCCACCAGCCCGATAAACGACCCGTTGATTGCCCGCCAGGGTGCGATTCTGCTGCTCGCCAGCCTGGCTAACCTTGCCGGCGAACGGGCGCAACCCAAACGCCTGCCCTACGCGGCCATGGATGCCTATATTGAGCAGAATACTGCCTACCCGTTACAGGTTGCGGATCTGGCTCAAATTGCAGGCTTGTCCTGCGCCCGCTTGCACAGCCGCTTTGCCAGCGAGTGCGGGCAAACGCCAATGGACTACATCCGCCAGCGACGCCTGCGCAGTGCCCTGACGCTGCTGCGCCAAAGCGCCCTGGCCATAGGCGAAATAGCCAGCCGCGTTGGCTACAACTCGCAAAGCGCGTTCGCCGCCGCCATGCTGCGCGAATTCGGCGCCTCGCCTTCGGTGCTGAGACGCGAGTCTGGCGACAACTGACGCCAGTGTCGCGACAGACAGCTCCCTGCCCTGCCCCGTAGACTGCACGCCTTGCCTGTATTGAACCAAGGATTGCAATGACTCCGCGTACTGCCCTGGGCGCCCTGCATATCGGCGCTTTGATGTTTGGCCTGACTGGCGTGTTCGGCAAACTTGCCGCTGCATCGGCTTCGATCATCGTATTTGGCCGCGCCGCTTTCGCAGTGCTGGCATTGCTGTGCTTCACCGCGCTGGCCAAACGCAGCGCCTGGTACCGACTGACCCTGCGCGACGCCCGCAGTTTGCTGCTGAGCGGTGTGCTGCTGGCCGGGCACTGGATAAGCTTTTTTGTCTCGGTAAAAATCGCCGGGGTCGCGATTGCAACCCTGGGCTTTGCCAGTTTCCCGGCGTTCACGGTGATTCTGGAAGGACTGATTTTTCGCGAACGCATTCGTCCCAACGAAATAGTTCTGGTGGCGCTGGTCAGCATCGGGCTGATCCTGGTCACGCCAAGCTTTGACCTGGCCAGCCAGGCCACCGAAGGGCTGCTGTGGGCCGTCGCTTCCGGGTTGCTGTTTTCACTGCTGTCGCTGAACAACCGCGCCAACTCGGGGCGGATGCCCGCCGTGCAGGCCGCCATGTGGCAAAACGCGGTGGTCGCGTTGTGCCTGCTGCCCTTTGCCGGCCCGGGATTGAGCGAAGTCCGCCCGCTGGACTGGCTATGGATCGGTCTGCTCGGGGTGTTTTGCACCGGCGTGGCACACAGCCTGTTCGTCGCCAGCCTGGCAGTAATCAAGGCGCGCACTGCCGCCGTGGTCTTTGCCATGGAACCGGTCTATGGCATCACCCTGGCATGGTTGCTGTTCCACGAAACACCCTCGCTGCGCATGTTGCTGGGCGGTGTACTGATAATCGTCGCCATCGTGGTGTCGAGCCGCATGCGCAGCGGCCCCGCACCAGATAAGGCAGGGCTGGACGCCGCCGCTCACTGAGCCCGGTCGTTGTGCCCCAGGTCGCGCTGCGGGTCAATTTGGTCACGCACTCGCTGCTTGAGCACCTTGGCTTCGGGAAAGCCGCCGTCAGCCTTGCGTTCCCAGATCTGCACACCGTCGCAGGTGATGCGAAACACCCCACCGGTGCCAGGCTCCAGCACGACCCGGCCCAGGTCTTCGGCAAAGGTGCTGAGCAACTCTTGAGCCAGCCAGGCGGCACGCAGCAGCCACTGGCATTGGGTGCAGTAGGTAATGACAATTTCGGGTTTATTGATCGACATGATTTCAAAGGCTCTTGAAAGGAAGGCGCCGCTATAATAGCCGCCTTTCTCGCTTGCCCAGAGACTCATGATGCGCCGCCTGCTCTGTTGTTTGTTCCTGTGTCTTTGCCCTTTGGTGCTGTTTGCCGCCGAAGCCGCCAAACCCAAAGTCGGCCTTGTGCTGTCCGGCGGCGCGGCCCGTGGCCTGGCCCACGTTGGCGTATTAAAGGCCCTGGAAGAACAGGGCATTCATATCGATGCCATCGCGGGCACCAGCATGGGCGCAGTGATTGGCGGTCTGTATGCCTCCGGCTACAAAATCGATGAGCTGGAAAAACTCGCGCTGAGCATCGACTGGCAAGAGGCCCTGTCCGATGCGCCGGAGCGCGAAGACATACCTTTTCGGCGCAAGCAGGATGACCGCGACTTTCTGGTCAAGCAACAACTCAGTTTCCGCGACGATGGCAGCCTGGGCCTGCCATTGGGCGTGATTCAGGGCCAGAACCTGGCATTGCTGCTCGAAAGCCTGCTGGCCCACAGCAGTGATGTGCGCGACTTCGACAAACTGCCAATCCCGTTCCGCGCCGTGGCCACTGATATCGTCAATGGCGAAAAAGTGGTGTTTCGCAAAGGGCATCTGCCCCAGGTGATCCGCGCCAGCATGTCAATCCCGGCGGTATTCGCCCCGGTCGAGATCAACGGCCAGCTGTTGGTCGATGGCGGCATGGTCGACAATATCCCGGTGGATGTGGCCCGGGAGATGGGCGTGGACATGGTCATTGTGGTGGATATCGGCACCCCGTTGCGGGGGCGCAAACAACTCAACACCGTGTTCGACATCCTCAACCAGTCGATCACCCTGATGACCCGAAGCAATTCAGAAGTGCAGCTGGCATCATTGAAGCCTGACGATATTTTGATTCAGCCCGCCCTGGCCAGCTATGGCGCCACTGATTTTGGCCGCTCACTTGACATCATCAATGCAGGCTACAGGGCCACGCAGGTGCTTGAGAAACGCCTCGCCAGCCTGCGTCAACCTACGGACGTGCAACTGGCTGAAGCCCGCACCCCCGAAGAACGCACTCCGGTGATTACCGCGATCAAGATCGAAAACGACTCGAAAATCGGCGATTCGGTAATCCGCTACTATATTCGCCAGCCCATCGGCGAGCCCCTGGACCTGGGCCGCCTGCAACGTGACATGGGCACGTTGTACGGGCTCGATTACTTCGACCAGGTGCAATACCGCGTGGTGCACAAGGGCAAGGAGCGCACCCTGGTCATCAGCGCCAAAGGCAAGCGCAGCGGTACTGACTACCTGCGCCTGGGGCTGAACCTGTCGGACGACATGCGCGGTGACAGCGCCTTCAATATTGGTGCCAGCTACCGAGTGAACGGCATCAACCGGCTGGGTGCCGAATGGCTGACGCGGGTGCAGATTGGCGACAAGCAAGAGCTGTACAGCGAATTTTACCAGCCCCTGGATGCCGGCTCGCGCTACTTTGTCGCCCCCTATATCCGCGCCCAGTCACAAAACGTGGAAATCATCGACGAGAACGACCCTATTGCCGAGTACCGGCTGGAGCGCTATGGCTTTGGTCTTAACTTTGGTCGCCAAATCGGTAACAGCGGTGAAATTCGCCTGGGCATCGGTGAGGCATGGGGCAAGGCTGACGTACGCATCGGTGAGCGCGACATGCCGAGCCTCAACTTCAAAGAGGGATCCTATGATTTGAAGTACTCATTCGACTCACTGGATAACGTGTACTTCCCCCATTCAGGAGAAGACATCAGCCTGAGCCTGCGCCAGTTCGACCCGAGCCTTGGCTCGGATGAGCGCTATCGACAGTGGGAATTCAAACTGGACAAAGCCATGAGTTCAGGCCCCAATACCTGGATATTGGGCGGGCGTTACGGACGTACTCTGGACAAGACTGAAATTGTCACCTCGAGCTTCTTGCTCGGCGGGGCACGACAACTCTCGGGTTTCAGGGAAGATGCGATTTCGGCGCAGAATATAAGCCTGATGCGCGCCGTTTATTATCGTCGCCTCACGCCCCGCTCGTATTTGCCGTTTGATTTTCCGTTGTATGCCGGCGCTTCTCTGGAGCGCGGACGGGCCTGGAACAACGACAACGAGTACAACAGCGGCTATATCAATGCGGCGAGCATTTTTATCGGCTTTGACACGCCGCTGGGTCCGCTGAACTTCAGCTACGGCTTCAACGATGATGACCAGAAAGCGCTGTATCTGAACCTGGGGCAGACGTTCTGACGGCTGAAAACAGACTACTGTGGGAGCGAGCCTGCTCGCGATGCTGGCAGCGTGGTCTTTTAGACAGGCCGCAGTGATGCCATCGCGAGCAGGCTCGCTCCCACAACAGGGATGTGTGAGATCAGTTCTTTTCGAGGTTATCCAGAATCCGCTTGTGCACACGCAGGCAAATGCGCGCTTCTTCTTCATCAATACCCACGAACAGCTCCTGACGCAACGCCGTGGCAATGGCTTCGATCTGTTCGATCAGCGGGCGGGCAGAATCACTCAAGACGATTTTTTTCGCACGGCGGTCTTCAACCACCGCGTGACGCTGCACCAGCCCCTGCGCCTCGAGGCTGTCAAGCAGACGAGCCAGTGTCGGACCTTCAACGCCAACGCTCTGGGCCAGCTCGCGCTGCGTGGGCGCCTCGTCAAAACGGGCCAGATGCAAAAGCACCAGCCAGCGTGCCTGGGACAGGCCCAGGCCAGCGAGACGACGATCCAGCTCGGCACGCCAACCACGGGACATTTGGGCCAGTTGCATACCAAAACGGTGTTGATCGGTTAACGGCATAAAAAACTCAATGTTTAGACTGAAAATAGAGTGAAACTAATTATTAGTCAGCTAAGCATGCCGTTTGCTCATAGGCAAGGCCTATAAGTCAATCAATCGTTACATAATCCCCGTAATAGCTAGATTTCAAACTCCGATTGCAGGGCTGCACGCACGCAATACAGCACGCCCTCAGGTACCCGCCCCTTGAACTGCTCGGCGATGCTGGCCACACTCGGCAGCTCGCCTTCACCATCGAGGAATGCATCCTGCACTTCCTCCATCAGCTCTTCAGGCAAGTCCAGTGCCTGCTCCAGCGACAGCTCCTGACGACCTATGGCTTCGGCCAGCATGGTGTAAACGTTCTTTTCCGAGCACTGCAATTGCCCGCTGATCTGCAGCGGAGTCATGCCGGCGCGGGCCAGGCTGATCAATTCGTGGCGGATATCGGCCACCACCTTCGGTGTTTCGCCCTGCCCGCCCAGCACTTCGAGGAATGCCTCGCCATAACGCTCCAGCTTGCGTGCACCGACGCCGCTGACCCTGGCCATCTCGGACATCGAGGTGGGCTGGCTGCGCAGCATTTCGAGCAGCGTGGAGTCGGGGAAGATGACATAGGGCGGTACGCCGTGCTCCTCGGCCAGTTTGCGCCGCAGGGCACGCAGGGCTTCCCACTGTTCGCGCTCTTCGCCACGCACCAGCTGGCTGGCCGGGCTGGCAGAGCTGCTCTTGACCGAGGTTTGCGGCTTGAGCTCGCGACGCAGCTCCAGGGTCACTTCGCCACGCAGCAACGGCCGGCAGCTGTCGCTCAGGCGCAGGCCGCCGTAGCCTTCAATATCGATGTCAGCCAGACCACGGGCCACCAGCTGGCGGAAAAGCGTGCGCCACTCGCCTTCGGCGCGGGCTTTGCCCACACCAAAAACAGACAGATGTTGATGGCCAAAGCTGCGGACTTTTTCGTTTTCGCGACCCAGCAACACGTCGATCAAGTGTCCGGTACCATAACGTTGGCCCGTGCGATAAATCGCTGACAGCGCCTGACGCGCTGGCTCGGTGGCATCCCAGGTCTGCACGCCGTCCACGCAGTTGTCGCAATGCCCGCAGGGTTGTGGCATTTCTTCATCAAAGTAAGCGAGCAGGGTCTGACGGCGGCAGCGGGTTTCTTCGCACAGCGACAGCATGGCGTCGAGTTTGTGGTGCTCCAGACGCTTGTGTCGCTCGTCGCCTTCGGAGTTTTGCAGCATCTGCTTGAGCATCACCACGTCTTGCAGGCCGTAGGCCATCCAGGCATCCGCCGGCAGACCATCACGGCCTGCGCGGCCGGTTTCCTGGTAATACGCCTCTAGCGACTTGGGCAAGTCCAGATGCGCAACGAAACGCACGTTGGACTTGTCGATGCCCATACCGAACGCAATGGTGGCTACCATGATCAGCCCTTCCTCGTTGAGGAAGCGCTTCTGGTTGGCAGCCCGGGTGTCGCTGGGCAAGCCGGCGTGATACGGCAAGGCCGGGAACCCCTGATCGCAGAGGAACTGCGCGACTTCATCGACTTTTTTACGGGACAGGCAGTAGACGATGCCCGCATCGCTGCGACGCTCCGACAAGAACGCCAGCAACTGCTTGCGCGGCTGCTCTTTGGGCACGATGCGATAGAAAATATTGGGACGGTCGAAGCTCGACAAAAAGCGTTCGGCATTCTGCAAATGCAGGCGAGTGACGATCTCTTCGCGGGTGCGCTTGTCGGCCGTGGCCGTCAGGGCAATTCGCGGCACATTGGGAAACACTTCAGCCAGTTGGCCCAGCTGCAGGTATTCAGGGCGGAAGTCGTGACCCCATTGCGATACGCAGTGAGCTTCGTCGATGGCAAACAAGGCGATGTCCAGGCTCTGCAAAAACGCCATCATGCGCGGCTGCACCAGACGCTCCGGCGCAAGATAGAGCATCTTGACTTCGCCGCGCTTGATACGGTTGGCCAGCTCGCGCTGCTGCTCGGCACTCAGGGTCGAATTCAAGGACGCCGCGGCCACCCCGAGTTCCTCAAGGGTCGCGACCTGGTCGTCCATCAAGGCAATCAGCGGCGATACCACCACGGCCAGGCCATCGCGCAGCAAGGCCGGCACCTGGAAGCACAGGGACTTGCCGCCGCCGGTGGGCATCAGCACCAGGGCGTCGCCACCATTGGCCACGCGCTCAATAATGTCACCCTGGCGGCCACGGAAACTGTCGTAGCCGAAGATGTCTTTGAGTACGCGTTGAGCCTGTTCGAGCATAGAAACTCCAGAAATCGCCGAAACACCCCTGCGCCAGCACGATCCGCTACGCCCGCAAGCCTCTAAAAGGCTCGGACCCAGGCCACCGGTACGCGACATTTAACGCAGGGCATCACAAAACGCGGCAGTATACCCGAGCACTCCCCCGCTGCGGGGGGTGTAATTGCAACACCGATAACCGGGAACTGATGGCAAATGTGCCCTGCGACTGGCTTGGAAGCTCAAGAAAGCCTAGAATTCACTATCGTTTATTTACTAGGTAACACTTAATGTCCTTCGCTGAGCAACTAACCCGCCTGCAAGCCTTCCTCGACGCCGACGAGCTGCATGACGAGGCGCTGGACTACGTGGCCACCCACGGCTATCTGACTGCCCTGTCCATCTGTTCCGAGGAAGTGCCAGAGCGCGAATGGATCGACGCGATCTTCTCCGAAGCCCCGCACTACAAGGACGACGCCCAGCGCACCGAAATCGAAGGCACGCTGATCCAGCTCAAGGCTCACATCGCCCGTCAACTGGCGTCCGATGAAGAGTTCGAACTGCCATGCGACCTGGATCTGGGCGACGAGCCGGATGATTCCGACCTGCGCGGCTGGTGTGTAGGCTTTATGGAAGGCGTATTCATGCGCGAAGCCGCCTGGTTCGAAACCGCCGAAGAAGAAGTCAGCGAAATGCTGCTGCCAATCATGGTGGGCTCGGGCCTGTTCGATGATCAGCCAGAATTCGAAGACATCGCCAAAGATGCCAACCTGATGGACGACATGATCGTTCAGATTCCGGAAGCGCTGACCGCCCTGTACCTGCTGTGCCAGGCGCCAGACGAAAAGCCGGCGATCCTCAAACCGCGCCACCACTGATCCTTTAGTGGTTCAGCCCCCACTCGGCAACCGCCCGCGGTTGCTGCGCTACGCTTTGTTTGCCATCGGCTGGCTGAGCGTAGCCCTGGGGGTGATCGGCATATTTCTGCCGGTACTGCCTACAACCCCCTTTCTGCTATTGGCTGCCGCATGCTTTGCGCGCAGTTCGCCGCGTTTTTATCAATGGCTGGTCGAGCACCCACGGCTCGGGCCATGGATCCGCGACTACCTGGACGGTAATGGCATCCCGCTCAAGGGCAAGGTCTACGC
This sequence comes from Pseudomonas sp. FSL W7-0098, assembly GCF_005930585.1. Classification (NCBI taxonomy): domain Bacteria; kingdom Pseudomonadati; phylum Pseudomonadota; class Gammaproteobacteria; order Pseudomonadales; family Pseudomonadaceae; genus Pseudomonas; species Pseudomonas sp. FSL W7-0098. The sequence continues at coordinate 69,661 of NZ_RXHW01000003.1, read as the reverse complement.
CATTGGCCTGATGTGGCTGAGCATTGGCCTGTCCTGCTACCTGGTACCCTTGCCATGGGCCCGGGGCTTTATGCTGACCAGTGCCGTGCTGGTGAGCATCTACATCCTGCGACAAAAAACCCTCGAAAAACCCTGAAACCCTGTGGGAGCGGGCTTGCTCGCGATCGCCCCAACTCGGTTTCCCTGACATACCCCGCAACCTGCATCGCGAGCAAGCCCGCGCCCACAGATTACGACTTGTGCCCGTGATTTTTCAGATAGGTATCGGCGCCCATCGCTTCGATCTGGCCTTCAATCAGCGCCTCGAACGGGCGCAGCAACGGCGTGAACGAGGTGGCCGGCTCCAGAATTTCCAGCGCCTGCACAATCGCTTCCAAAGTAGACAGGGCACCCGGCCCCGGCGCCTTGCGCAACCGGTAACGTGACACAGCGCCCTCGGGCAACGTCACCCGCGGCAATTGCGCCAGCAGCGGATTAAGGTGCAGCAACTTGCGCGCTTTGCGCCAGGTGCCATCGGGTACCACCAACAGCAACGGCAGGTCTTGCTCGCCGACAACATCGGCCACGATCAGTTGCGCATCGTCACCGGGGAACAATAACCGCGCCCGATACCCCGGCGGGTTGAGCAAGGTTGCCAAATCTTCGAACACCTCGCCAACCACCAATTGTGCGTTGGTCAGCCCCAAGGCTGCCAGTCGGGCGGTGTTCAGTGCGTGATTGACCTCACTGGGGTGCTGCAACAGCAACACGCGGGTACGGCTTGCCAGTTGTGGAATAAGTTCGCACAGGCAGTGGGACTGCGGGCGCATACAGCGCGGGCATTGGGCTCGGGACATAGAGTAAACGGGCTCGTTCAAGGTTTATGAAGCTGGGCTTTGAGCAGGTCGCGAAACGTCTGGATCAAGGGTTCGCGGCTGCGACCACGGCGCACGATCATCGAGAACGGCGCCTGATAGCCAAAGGTCGCGGGGAGCAGCACGCGCAGGTCACCCTTCTCCACCCAGGGCTCGGCATAGTGTTCGGGCAGGTAACCGATGTAGGCGCCCGAGAGCACCAGAATCAGCTGTGCCTCCATGCTGTCCACCGTCGCGGCGCTGTGCTTGAAGCCGTGGCGCGCCAGTTCAGCCTGGCTCCAGTAGCCGCGCCCGACCATCCGCTGCTGGGTAATCACCGGCCCGGGGATACGCCGTTCACTGAACAGAGGGTGTCGCGTGCTGCAGTACAGCCAGTGCTGCTCGCGGTACAACGGCTGGTAGACCAGCCCGCTCATGCGCGTGGAAAACGCTCCGATGGCCAGGTCCAGGCGATTGTCCTGAACCCCGAGCTGCAATTCATACGGGCTCATCACCGATAAATGCAGGTGCACCGCTGGATGCTCCTGGCTATAGGCACCAATGGCCTCGGCAAAGGGCAAGGCCTTGTCGTTGACCGTCGAGTCGATCACACCCAGGTTCAGGGTACCGCGCAACTCACCCTTGAGCGCTGCCGCGTATTGCTCGAAACCTTCCAGTTCGCCCAGCAGGCGCAGGGTTTCCTGATGGAACAACTCGCCCTTGCTGGTCAGGCTGAACCCGCCACGACCGCGATGGCACAGCACCAGCCCCAGATTGGTTTCAAGCTGGCTCATATAAGTGCTGATGGCAGACGTCGAGAGGTTGAGCGCCTGCTGGGCATTGGCGAACCCCTGGTGCCTGACCACGCTGGCAAAAATTCGCAATAGTTTCAGATCGGGTAAAGCGTTGGCCATCAGTAACTCACTTTCCACCGTGGGAGCGGGCTTGCCCGCGATACAGGCGCCCGGGTTTCAGCCTGCTCTGTGGTGATGCATTCGCGAGCAAGCCCGCCCCCACAGGCAATGATGAATGATCAAAGTCTACCGCTATCAGTTTAGAAAAACCTGAACTAAGTATTTGTTCGCAGCGATTCTTCCCGCCTCGTACCTTTCGCAGAATCGAGCGCCATAACTCCTACAAAACGACGAGGCCTTACCCGTGGACAAAATTCTTCATCAACCACTGGGCGGTAATGAAATGCCGCGCTTCGCCGGCATCGCCACCATGATGCGCCTGCCCCACCTGCAATCGGCCGCCGGCCTTGACGCTGCTTTTGTCGGTGTGCCCCTGGATATCGGCACTTCGCTGCGCGCCGGCACCCGCTTCGGCCCCCGCGAAATCCGCGCCGAATCGGTAATGATCCGCCCGTACAACATGGCCACCGGCGCCGCCCCCTTTGATTCATTGTCGGTTGCCGATATCGGCGATGTGGCGATCAACACCTTCAACCTGCTGGACGCCGTGCGCATCATCGAAGAAGCCTACGACGAAATCCTTGAACACGATGTCATCCCCATGACCCTGGGCGGTGATCACACCATCACCCTGCCCATCCTGCGGGCCATCCATAAAAAGCACGGCAAGGTTGGCCTGGTGCATATCGATGCCCATGCCGATGTAAACGATCACATGTTTGGCGAGAAAATCGCCCACGGCACCACCTTCCGCCGCGCCGTGGAAGAAGGTCTGCTGGACTGTGACCGCGTGGTGCAGATCGGCCTGCGTGCCCAGGGCTATACCGCTGAGGACTTCAACTGGAGCCGCAAACAAGGGTTCCGCGTGGTGCAGGCCGAAGAGTGCTGGCATAAATCCCTGACGCCATTGATGGCCGAAGTGCGCGAGAAAGTCGGTAACGGCCCGGTGTACCTGAGCTTTGATATCGACGGCATCGACCCGGCCTGGGCGCCGGGCACCGGCACCCCGGAAATCGGCGGCCTGACCACCATCCAGGCAATGGAGGTGATCCGCGGTTGCCAGGGCCTCGACCTGGTCGGCTGCGATCTGGTAGAAGTCTCGCCGCCGTACGACACCACCGGCAACACTTCATTACTGGGCGCCAACCTGCTCTACGAAATGCTCTGCGTGCTGCCCGGCGTAGTACATCGATAAGGACATCTCTGCGGTGCCAGCAAGCCTTCCGCTTATGGCACCAAGCCACCGTGCTTTAGCTGCATCCATAAAAAAAATAATCGGAGATTCGCCATCATGGCTCTAGATCTACTGGTCGTCCTTATCTACGCAGCGGCAATGCTGGTGCTCGGTTACTACGGCATGCGCAAGGCCAAAACCCACGAAGACTATCTGGTTGCCGGACGAAATCTGGGGCCCACGCTGTATATGGGCACGATGGCCGCCACCGTTTTGGGCGGTGCCTCTACCGTCGGCACCGTGCGCCTGGGCTATGTACACGGGATTTCCGGCTTCTGGCTATGTGCCGCTCTGGGTTGCGGGATCATCGCGCTGAACCTGTTTTTGGCCAAGCCGCTGCTCAAACTGAAAATTTTTACCGTCACCCAGGTGCTGGAAAAACGCTACAACCCGATGGCCCGCCAGGCCAGTGCAGTGATCATGCTGGCCTACGCACTGATGATCGGTGTGACCTCAATCCTGGCCATCGGCACCGTTCTGGAAGTGCTGTTCGGCCTGCCTTTCTGGATCTCGGTATTGATCGGTGGTGGCGTGGTGGTGATCTACTCCACCGTGGGCGGCATGTGGTCGCTGACCCTGACCGACATCGTCCAGTTCGTGATCAAGACGGTCGGCCTGATGTTCGTGCTGCTGCCCATCTGCCTGTACCGCGTCGGCGGCTGGGACGAACTGGTGAGCAAGTTGCCAGCCTCGAACTTCAGTTTCACCAGCATCGGCTGGGACACGATCATCACCTACTTCATGATTTATTTTTTCGGCATCCTGATCGGCCAGGACATCTGGCAACGGGTGTTCACCGCCAAAACTGCCAAAGTGGCCAAGTATGCCGGCACATTCGCCGGGTTCTACTGCATCCTCTATGGCCTGACCTGTGCACTGATCGGCATGGCCGCACACGTGCTGATTCCCGATCTGGATAACGTCAACAACGCCTTTGCCGCCATCGTCAAAGTGTCGCTGCCAGACGGTATTCGCGGGTTGGTGATTGCAGCAGCACTGGCGGCCATGATGTCCACCGCCAGCGCCGGTTTGCTGGCAGCCTCCACCGTACTGACCGAAGACCTGTTGCCAAGGCTGCGCGGCGGCAAGCAGTCGAGCCTGCGGATCAACCGCCTGTTTACCCTGCTGACGGGCATTGCCGTACTGGGTATCGCGCTGGTGGTGTCTGATGTGATCAGCGCCCTGACCCTGGCCTACAACCTGCTGGTGGGCGGCATGCTGGTGCCATTGATCGGCGCGATTTTCTGGAAACGCGCCACTACAGCGGGCGCCATCTCCAGCATGAGCCTGGGTTTTATCACCGCATTGATATTCATGATCAAGGACGGCCTGGACGCCAACACCCCGATCTACTACAGCCTGGCCGTGGCACTGGCAAGCTTTGTGCTGGTCAGCCTGATAGATCGGCGCCCTGTGGCGGTGGCCAGCGTCGCCTGAGAAGGTCTTTCTTGAGCGGGTCCGACGTTCCTGTTCGTACCCGTTTTTCTGCCGATCTCATTTCATACAACCGCAAACACCAATACCCCGCTCACGCAGCGCCTTGTCGCTGCCAGCCCATTAGTCAGTCCAACTACGCTTGAAAAGCGGCTACAGGGGATGTAGCCGCTCAACTTCAAACTACCTGTGATTGATTAAATGGACTTAACACCATGACCCACTTCAAGACGTACCTGGCTATTGCCGTGGTGGCCACCACCACGATGCTCACCGGCATGAATGCTCAAGCCGATGTCACCACACTGACATTCGAGATCATCAACAACACCTCCGGGCCGCTCAAACTCAATCGTTCAAACTGGAACCTGTCGCTGGTCGAACCTGGCTACTTTGATGTCGATCCGTTAAGCGAGCATTCGATTGCAGTCAGCTATAAAACCAGCTTCGGCTACCCGCGCAAAACCCCTGCGATACTTCGCGAAGTCTTTTCATACGCCAATGGCAATCGGGAATGCACCTTTAACACAGCACTGCGGGTTACCCAGTCATTTGGCGTATTCAAACCCACACTGAGCTCTACACGATCTGCCAGTGCAACCTCGACGGGTATGGATGATGCGAAATGTGAAGCGCGAATAACGGAGAAAACAGACCAGGCGCCGCTAAACTACAGCGTGCGTTTTACCATGGGCTGACAAGCCCTGATGGATGGGGGCAGTTCACACTGCCCTTGTGTTGCCTGCAGCCCTTCACCCCTCTCACCGGCAATCACCGGGAGCCGTGAACAGCACGCGACGCAAACGCAACTTTAGCGGCGACGTTGCGGACGACGACGCGGATCCTCGACAGGGATAGGCACAGGTTGCATTGGCGGCTCGATCAGGCCGAGGGCCACGCCCAGGTCATGGAGCCAGGTTTGCAGTTTGTCTTTCATATATCCCCCTTGGGGTCACTCGAGCGACGGGAATTCAGTGGTCGCTTCGTACAGATAATAGTCCTAAGTACTACAAGATGCTTGCTTAAGGTCAATGAACTTTAGGCTAAGTCGCCCCATACATCGGATTCAGGCCAGCACTTGAAGTTGCAGCGATTAATCATGAACTGGCAGCGAACGGGCCTGTTGCAGCTGTATCCAGGCATTCAGGTTTGCCCCCGTCATGCCTTTTCGCCACATCAGCCAGGTCGTGGCGCATGCAAAAGGTTGTTTCAAAGGGTGTACACGGACATTTTCACGCCCCGGCAAGCTGGCCAGCATCGAAGCCGGCATCAATGCGACCCCCGACCCCGCCGCCACGCACGCCAGCATGCCTTGATAGGATTCAATCTCCATTACCCGGCCCATGGCTGCGCGATCACTGGCGTACCAGGCTTCAAGCCGGGCCCGATAAGAACAGCCCTGGCGAAAAGTAAACACTTCGCGCCCCTGCACATCCTTGGCGTGGGTGATCTGCGGATGATCCAGATCACTGATCAGTACCAGGCGCTCGTCACAAAACTCCACCCCGTCCAGGCCTGCCAACTCCAGCGGGCCATCCACCAAGGCGGCATCCAGGCGCCCGCCCAGCAGCCCTTCGAGCAACTCGCCGCTGGGTGCCGATTGCACATGCAGATTCACCGCCGGGTAGGTGCGATGGTAGTGCGCCAGCAGGTTCGGCAAATGGATTGCCGCAGTGCTGTACATGGTGCCCAGGGTGAACTTGCCCGAAGGCACGCCACCCTGCACCGCGCTCAGCGCTTCATCGTGCAGGGCAAACAAACGTGCGGTGTAGTCCAGCAGCACCTGCCCTGCCGGAGATAACTGCAAGCGCTGACGCTCACGCATAAACAGTTCGACCCCCATCTGCTCTTCCAGTTGCTTGAGCCGGGTCGACAGGTTGGAAGGCACTCGGTGCAGACGCTCAGCCGCACGGGTGATCGACCCTTCTTCAGCCACGGCCTGAAAAATACGTAATTGGCTGAACTCCACACGATTCTCCAAAACAGAATAAGTAGATCACTATTATTCATTTTTAGAGAAAGTCAAATGCCACTAGCCTGACGGTCATTGTTCACTATCGGGAAATCCCAGCATGTCACCCCTGATTCGCCTGCTCGCCAGCCTTGTTGCACTCATGATGGCCATGGGCATTGGCCGTTTTTCCCTGACGCCTCAACTGCCGCACCTGATCAGCGAAGGCCAGATCGACCTGACCGGCGCAGGACTGATTGCCGCCGCCAACTACCTGGGTTACCTGCTCGGCGCCCTGGATGCCATGCGCGCCAGGCGCCCCGACCAGGTGCGTAATCGATTGCATACAGGCCTGTGGCTGTGCGTTGGGCTGACGCTGGCGTCGTACTGGGCCCAGGGGTTTTGGGCGCATCTGTTATTACGATTCGGCTCCGGGATCGCCAGTGCCTGGGTGATGGTGATGATCACCGCACTGAGTCAGCACATCGCTATCACCGCCAATCGACCGCGTCTGGGCGCTCTGGTTTTTGCCGGGCCCGGTCTCGGGGTGATGCTGACCGGACTGCTGGCCCTGGCCGCCAATTTAACCGGGCAAGACTCGGCCGCGCTCTGGATGATTTATGCCCTGGCGGCACTGCTGATGTTGCTGGTGATTTTGCCCGCGCTACCGCAACCCGCTGCACTTGCCGCCCGGCCTCAAACGATGCAGCCCGATAACCGGCAACCCGGGATCGCCCGTCTGGGAGCAATTTATGGGCTCTATGGCCTGGGCTATATCATCCCGGCGACATTTTTATCCCAGATGGCCAATGCCCGGTTTCATGGCCAGTGGCAAGCCGATCTGTTCTGGCCAGCATTCGGGCTATGTGCTGCCATTGGCGTGACACTGATCAGCTTTCGTCGGCCGCGCCCTGCTACCACGCGCTTCTGGCTGATGGGCGGGTTATGGATTCAAGCGCTTGGTGTGCTGGCGTGCCTGCTTCCGAGCAGCGCGGGGCTGGCACTTGGTGTAATCCTCTGCGGCACGCCGTTTCTGGCCTGCATGCCGCTGGTGATGCAGTGCTCACGGGATCTGGCGCCCAATGCCACAGCGCGCAATGCGGCCATGCTGACCGCCTGTTTCGCCGTGGGCCAACTGTGCGGGCCATTGCTGGCTGCACTGAGCAGCCATTTCAGCGGCGGCTTGCAACCGGCACTGATCATCGCGGCCAGCGGGCTGCTGCTAGCGGGCACTCTGGCCTGGCAGTCGGTCAGCCCCCCAGCAGAGCACGCACTTTGCGACGCACCCACTGCTCGGCGCTGACAAACGTAATACCGCACAGCACCAGCACTGCGCCCACCACAAAGTTGACGCTCAGAGGCTCATGCAGCACCAGCACACCGAATGTCACTCCGAACAGCGGGGTCATGAAGGAGAACACCGCCAAGTTGGAAGCCATATAACGCTTGAGTAACCAGAACCACACCAGATAACTGAAGAACGACACGACCAGCCCTTGAAACAGCACACTGGCCACCGCCACGGTGGTCAGGCTGACGTGGCTGATCTGGCCGCTGAAAGCGGCAATCACCAGCAGGCCGAAAAAACCGACAATCAACTGATAGAACAGGGTCAGGGTCACAGGTGCCTCCGACAACCGCGAGCCGCGCACCACCACCGTGGTCGCGCCCCAGGCCATGCCCGCCAGAATGGCGTAGGCATCGCCCAGCAGCACGTTGCGGTCCATGTCAGCAAACGACATACCGCCCGCGAATGAGAAGGCAATCCCGGCAAACGCAAGCAATATCCCCAGCCATTGCAAAGGCCGCAAGCGCTCGCTGGGCAACAGCCAGTTAATCCCGAGTGCGGTGAAAATGGGCGCGGTATAGAGAAATACCGACATATGCGCGGCACTGGTCAGTTGCAGGCCTTCGGAAATAAAGAAGAACTCCAGGCCGAACAAGCTGCCTGCCAGTAAACCGCCACGCCAGGTGGCAGGCACCTGGCTCCAGCCACCCTTCCAGCAGATCAGCAGCCCAACCAGCAGTGCTGAAATACCGGAGCGCATGGCGGCCTGCATCACGGGTGCGATATCGGGTGCCGCCAGCTTGATGATGACCTGTTGCACACCCCAGATCAGGCACAATCCCAGCATCACTTGCAGTGCGAAAGCATCCGTTGCTCGCCGCGAAACACTCATAGTTCACCCGAAAAAAGCCACACCTAAAAAGGTCGAAACAATCAGGACGCCAGCTTGCGTGCCGCCCAATAACCCGACAGGGCTGCAAGACAGGTCAGTAACCCGCCCCAGGCCATGTCCATCAATGCCAACTGGGGCGACCAGCCTTGCAGCGTGGCCCAGTTCGTCATGTCATAGGTGCCATAAGCCACCAGCCCGAAAAACGCACCTGCCAGAGCAGCCCTGCGCGCACTGGCCCGGGCAAGGGCCGGCAACACCACAAAGAACACCACGCCCAGCACATACAGCAGGTAAAACACGATGGCCGGGCCCCACTTGGGTTGAGCCAGCATCAACGAACCCAACAGCTCTTTATAGGTAGAGCTCATAAGCAGGCCCAGCCACAGGCCGTCAAGCACCAGAAAAGCCAGTAACGCACCAATATACGCCCACACTGCCTTGCTCATGTCGCCAGCCCCTCGTGTTGGATCAGATCAGTTCGATACGGTCCGGGTGGATCGCAATCTTGCCTTCCTTGTAGAGCGCACCAATGGCTTTCTTGAAGTTGCCCTTGCTGACGCCAAAATGAGTACTGATGACTTCAGGGGCACTTTTGTCGCTCACGGCGAGCACACCGTTGTTGTCGCGCAACTTGCTGAGGATCTTCGAATTCAGGCTGCTGGCTGCTTCCTGGCCAACCGGTTGCAGACTCAGGCTGATCTTGCCGTCCGCACGGACTTCCTTGATGTAGCCCTTTTCCTGCTTGCCCGCACGCATGAACTTGAAGATTTCATTCTTGTGGATCAAACCCCAGTGCTTGTTGTTGATCACGGCTTTAAAGCCCATGTCCGTGGCCTCGGCCACCAACAGATCAACTTCCTGGCCGACCTGATAATTGGCCGGGGTTTTGTCCAGGTAGCGGTCCAGACGGGCAGTCGCGGTGATACGACGCGTGTGCTTGTCGAGGTAGACGTGCACCACGACATATTCGCCGGCGGTCATCTGGCGCTTTTCTTCGGAATACGGCAACAGCAAATCTTTTGGTAAACCCCAATCGAGGAATACGCCGATGCTGTTAACTTCAACCACTTTCAAGCTGGCAAATTCACCGACTTGAACTTTTGGTTTTTCAGTGGTGGCAATTAACTTGTCAGCGCTGTCCAAATAAACAAAGACGTTGAGCCAGTCTTCATCTTCGCTGGGAATATCTTTTGGAATATAACGATTGGGCAACAGGATTTCGCCGTCAGCCCCACCATCCAGATACAAACCGAAGTTTGTATGTTTAACCACTTGCAAACTGTTGTAGCGACCGATTAAAGCCATGTCCAATACCCTCATTACGTAGGCGGCATTCTACCCGAGTTTAGGGGGGCAAATTGGAGTGCCGCAGCCCGCCATCCAAAAAATCTGCGAAAGGTTTGATTTATCAGGTTTTTCCAACGCGCCTTGGACGCCACTCGTCAGCCTGGCGGATGCTCAAAGGCCATCTGCGCACGGCCGGACACGTATACAAAACCTCCCACGTTATGAATTAAAACAGCGAGTTAGCCGACAATTATGCAGTCGTTCATGCTGACTCATACTGCACCGATATTATTTTACGAAGATATTTAACAAGCAATTGTCAAGTATTTCAGGTACTATCGCTGGCCAAGTTATTTTCTACAGGTCAATAGCCGCCATGCGTGTAAAAGCATCCGCCAGCAAAGCAAAGCCAGCTCCCGCTGTTGAAACCAGTGATTCCATCAATGCTCAAATCGAAGCATTCCTGAAATCCGGCGGCGAGATTCAGCAAATCAGCAAAGGCGTCAGCGGCCAAACTTTCGGCCCGTCCAAGCAAATCACGCTCGGCAAGAAGTAATACCCCCTCGCTTCATCTGGTCCTTATGCGCTTTGCCCTTCAAGGCGCTAGGACTCTCGATTTATCCCCTTTGTTCCCCTGCCCCGCCCCCGATTCGCATCGATAAATCGACGAACGGCACTTTGTTGCCGATATTCCTGCGTATGCTCCGAAGGCTCTGAATCAAGCCTTTGAGTCCAAATAGGGAGCCGATCATGCTGACACGGACGGTGTTGCTGGCCAGCACGCTGCTGACCAGCACCATTGCAGACGCACAGGTGTTTTCCCGCGAGCTGGGCGACTTCGACCTGAAGCTGGCCACCCAGCCCAGCCGCAGCATGGCCCAGGGCCTGGTCAAGCCCACCAGCCCCGGCTCGACCTTTCATGGCGGCCTGGACCTGACCCACGACAGCGGCTGGTATGTCGGGCAATGGGCGCCCACCATGGGCATCAAGCCTGGCAGCAACCTGGAAGTGGATTCGTATCTGGGTTACAAGCGCCCCTTTGACCAGACCCTGAGCTATGAGCTGGGGGTGATCCATTACAGCTACCCCAAAGTCGACTCACTGGACAGCCAGCAGATCTTTGCAGGCCTCACCGTGCTGGGCACGCGCTTTGGCGCCGCCTTCAGCAATGATCCGGGGCGCCGCGACAGTACATTGTTTGCCGATCTGGGGGTCAACCAGCCCTTTGGCATCGGCGTAAGCATGAAATACACCACCCACCAACTGGGCTCACCGGTGTCCATTGCCGACGGTGGCAGCGTACGCGCATTCAATGACTGGTCGATCAAACTCTCGCGCCCCTGGATGGGCATTGACCTCAACGTGATCTACAGCGATTCCAGCCTGGACGGCAGCGACTGCTCTGCCTACTCAGGGCAGAACACCCAGTGTGATGGCTTACTGACATTTAAGGCCGAGCGGACGTTCTACTGAAACGCCCGGGTTTTGTCGGAGCGGGCTAGCTCGCGATGCAGACGGCGCGGTTTCCCAGTCACCCCACGATGACACCATCGCAGGCAAGCCAGCTCCTGCAGACATTGCGGCGTTCACAAAATCTGCGGCGTTTCAGGCAACAAAAAACCCGGCGCAGGCCGGGTTTTTTTGTGAGCCATGCCAGCGATTTACTCAGCCGCTGGTGCTTCTGGCTTGCGGCGCTTGAGCGGCGCCATGCCGTCCTTGCTGACCAACGAAAGAGCGTCGGTCTTCGGGCGGTTGGCGATCTTGCGCTTGGTCGGTGCCTTGGCGCCCGACTTCTTCTTGACGCCCTTGGCGTCGGTCTTTTTCTTCTTCACACCAACAGCCTTACCCGAAGCCTTGACGTTTTTCGGGCCGCCGTAGACGCCTTTGACTTCCTTGATGGTACGGCGCTCGAAGCTTTGCTTCAGGTAGCGCTCAATGCTGGACATCAGGTTCCAGTCACCATGGCAGATCAGCGAGATCGCCAGGCCATCATTGCCCGCACGGCCAGTACGACCAATACGGTGAACGTACTCGTCGCCGCTGCGAGGCATATCGAAGTTGATCACCAGATCCAGGCCTTCAACGTCCAGACCACGGGCCGCCACGTCGGTAGCCACCAGAATCTTGACGCCGCCCTGCTTCAGGCGATCGATGGCCAGCTTGCGGTCTTTCTGGTCTTTTTCACCGTGCAAGACGAACGCCTTGTACTCCTGAGCCACCAGGCGACCGTAGATGCGGTCAGCCATGGCACGGGTGTTGGTGAAAACGATGGCTTTTTGATAAGTCTCGTTAGCCAGCAGCCAGTTAACAATTTGCTCTTTGTGCTGGTTGTGGTCTGCCGTGATGATCTGCTGACGCGTGGTGGCGTTCAACTGGCTGACCTGGTTGAGCTGCAAGTGCTCAGGGTTGTTCAGTACCTTGCCGATCATCTCACGCAGGCCCGAACCACCGGTGGTGGCCGAGAACAGCATGGTTTGCTGACGGTTCGGGCACTCATCGACCAGACGTTGCACGTCTTCGGAGAAACCCATGTCGAGCATGCGGTCGGCTTCGTCGAGTACCAGAACTTCAACTTCTTTCAAGTCAAGGTTGCCGGCATTCAGTTGCTCGAGCAAACGGCCAGGGGTGCCGATCAGGATATCCGGCACCTTGCGCAGCATGGCCGCCTGAACCTTGAAGTCCTCACCGCCGGTGATCAGACCGGACTTGATGAACGTGAACTGCGAAAAACGCTCAACTTCTTTTAGCGTTTGCTGTGCCAGCTCGCGGGTCGGCAGCAAAATCAACGCTTTGATACTGACGCGGATTTTGGCAGGACCAATCAGACGATTCAGAATCGGCAGTACGAAAGCGGCGGTTTTGCCACTCCCGGTTTGAGCTGTAACCCGCAGGTCACGCCCTTCGAGCGCGAGCGGGATGGCCGCTGCTTGCACAGGCGTAGGCTCGACAAATTTAAGCTCGGCCACAGCTTTAAGCAGGCGTTCGTGCAGGGCGAAATCGGAAAACACGGGTGCTACCTCGAAGAAATACAAAAAATCAGCGGCATAGAGTAACGGTTTCGAGCGCCAAGGCCGAGTTACTTTGCACGAACGGCGTGAAACAAATGGTTTTTTAGGGTCTTTAGTCCAATCAGGGCCCACAAATCGCCCTGAAGTGCTCTAATCCCATGGCCATTTATTACCGGATATCGTTTTAGCTTATGGATACTCAAGCACTCTGGAGCCAAATCCAGGACCTGTGGGCCAATCTGGATCAACATCCCTGGGTTTCGGCCATACTGGGCCTGATCGTTCTCGTGGGCGTCGCCCTGCTGGCCGGTCATATCGCACGCATTATTATCCTGCGCGTGACCAAAATGCTCGGCCGCCAACCGGCCCTGCACTGGATCAATGATTTACGCGAACACAAGGTGTTCCATCGCCTGGCGCAACTGACTCCCTCGCTGATAGTGCAGTTCGGGCGCAATCTGGTGCCGGACATGAGCGACAACGGTCGCCACTTCCTTGGCAACCTGGCGCTGGCCATCACCATCTTCGTACTGACGCGGGTTATCAGTTCACTGCTGGACGCCTTGCTCGACATCTATTCGCGCACCAACTACGCCAAGACCCGCCCGATCAAGGGCTACATTCAGCTGACCAAAATGTTGCTGTATGTGTTCTCGGCCATCATCATTGTCGCGACCCTGATCGACCGCTCGCCAATGCTGCTGCTTTCCGGGCTGGGGGCAATGTCTGCGGTTATCCTGCTGGTCTACAAGGATACCCTGCTGTCGTTCGTGGCCAGCGTACAGTTAACCAGCAACGACTTGCTGCGGGTTGGCGACTGGATCGAAATGCCTCAGGTCGGGGCCGATGGTGATGTGATCGATATCACCCTGCATACCGTCAAGGTTCAGAATTTCGACAAGACCATTGTCTCGATACCCACCTGGCGCCTGATGTCCGAGTCGTTCAAGAACTGGCGCGGCATGCAGCAGTCCGGCGGCCGGCGGATCAAGCGCAGCCTGTTTATTGACGCAAGCGATGTTGCGTTCCTGACCGATGAGCAGGAGCAACGTCTGGAGGGAGTGCGCCTGCTGAGCGACTACCTGCATCGCAAGAAAGCCGAACTCAAAAGCTGGAATGAAGCCCAGGGCAACGTGGCAGCCATGTCAGCCAACCGTCGACGCATGACCAATATCGGTACTTTCCGCGCCTATGCCCTTGCCTATCTGAAAAGCCATGCCGATATCCAGCCGAACATGACCTGCATGGTGCGCCAACTGCAAACCACGCCTCAAGGCGTACCCCTGGAGGTGTACTGCTTTACCCGAACCACTGTGTGGGACGAATACGAACGCATTCAGGGCGATATCTTCGACTATCTGCTGTCAGTACTGCCCGAGTTCGGTTTAAGCGTGTACCAGCAACCAAGCGGCAATGACCTGCGCAAGGGGCTGTTGACCAGAATACCGATCGAAGAGTGATGTGTAGCCGCTGAGGAGTACAGAGAGGCTGCGAGAATCTGAAAGCCCTGCGGGGCTTGTCGCAGCCTCTTGTCTCGTCAGCGGCTACATGTTCAGGCGTGCTTGAACTGCGGGTCGCCAGTGAGTTTGAACAACAACTCGATGCCCTGCGGCCAGGTGCCATAGCCACCTTCGCCATTGATATGCCCGGCATTCTCCAACCATACCAGTTCACTCCCCCAGGCCTGGCTGAAGGCCTCGGCCCGCTCGCGGGTGACATAGGGGTCGTTGGTACTGGCTACGGTGATGGCATCAAAAGGCAGGGTATTGAGCGGCATGGGGCTAAAGCCTGAGGTCCCGGCCGGGTAGCTGTCGGCCTCGGTATCACTGGGTGCCACCAGCAACGCCCCGCGCACCCGCCTTGCCTCCTTGGGGTGCTGCTGGGCCCAGCGGGCTATCAGCGTACACGCCAGGCTGTGACCCACCAGCACTACGGGGCGCTCGCTCTTGGTGATTTTTTTATGCAGGTTCTGCACCCAGTCAACACAGGCGGGGGTTTCCCAATTGTCCTGTTTGACCCGATGCAAACCGCTGTAGCGCTGCTCCCAGTGAGATTGCCAATGCTCTGTTCCTGAATTGAACAGGCCCGGCAAGATCAACACCCTGACTGTCATTCCGACTCTCCCTTAAGGCGATAGATGGACTGAGATTGACCTTAGACCGTCACAGCCCTGCGGTCTAGCCGGCTTATCCAGACGGCAATCAATATCACCAGCCCGCCCAGGAACAACCGCCCCAGAGGCTCGTGTTGATTCCAGATCAACAGGCTGAAAAACAGACCCACCGGCACATGCACGTTGTTCATGACCGCCAGGGTCGCGCCACTGACCATGCACGCGCCCTTGTTCCACCAATACAGGCCAAGTGCAGTGGAGACCAGCCCCAGAAACACCAGCACTCCCCACTGCAAGGGGGCTTCAGGCCAGAAATCGGCTTTGCCGAACAACACAAAAGCAGGCAGTACCACAGCCAGCGCACCCAGATAGAAGTAACCGAAGCGCCGGTAATGCGGCAAATCGCTCGGGTAGCGTGCGACCAGATGCCGGTACATCACCTGACCGGCGGCATAAGTGAAGTTGCCCAGTTGCAGGAGCAGGAAGCCCTTGAAAAATTCGGGGCTGATGGTGTCAAAACGAATGACCGCAGCCCCCATAACGGCGACCAGTGCCGCAACAAGCGCCCACGGGTTGAAACGGCGGTTGATTGCATCCTCGATTAGGGTCACGTGCAGGGGGGTCAGGATGGTGAATAACAACACCTCCGGAACCGTAAGCACTCGAAAACTCAAGTACAGACAGACGTAGGTGACACCGAACTGCAGCGCCCCGATCAACAGCATGCCGCGCATGAAACCGGGTTCGACCTGACGCCAGCGTGTGAGCGGAATAAATACCAGCCCCGCCAGTACCACACGCACCAGTACCGCAAAGTAACTGTCGACGTGCCCCGCCAGATACTCGCCAATCAGGCTGAATGAAAACGCCTGAATCAGGGTAACAATTAACAGATAGCCCATGAATCTCTCGCTCAAAAACCGTAGTTGCCTGTTCGTTTACGCCGTGGCGAATTCGAAAGAATGGGCGACCTTAGCGGGTTTGCCGGGGAAGTAAAATGCTGGCTTGCCAATCTCATCCGCTCCAGGGCAATTGAGACCTCAGGGCGCACAGCACTAGAAACCGGTCAGCCGCTTCCATTCCTGCAGGGCGTCCGGGCCCAGCGGCCTGAACAACGCCGGATCGTGAAAGAGTGCCTGCTGGATCTCAACCAGGTTCATGGTTGCGCTTTGACTCATAAACGGCACCAGTTGCCCGTGCCACAGGGCTCCGTCCGCGGTGAAATAGCCGCTTTTGTAGGGCCGTCCGGGATAAATCTGCGAGTAGATTTTTTCCGCGAAATAATCCACCACACTTTCATCATAATTGACCCCCTCCCCGGAAATGACCTGCAAACCGGCTCTGCGATGAGAGGCCGCATGGACATACTCATGCACTACCGTGGAGCGCACCTTGTCGGAGTCCACCAGACCGTTTACCACATAATCCGGATGATCCGTGGCGATATGGATCTTGCCTTGCGGGGAGGTCCAGGCGACAGGGCTGGCTTTCGCAGAGGCCGCGTCGTAGGGGATATCCATCCTGACCGCCAAATCACTGGCCGTTGTCGAAATGACTTCAACGCCCTCCAGTTCAACATTGAACCGGGTGCGGATTTCCTGCTCAATTCGCTTGAAGTCGATGCCGCTCTCAACCTGCCAGGGGGTACTCGCCGGCAGCTTGTTCAGGTTGCGGTAAAGCTGCGGCCCGTCCGGCTCCGGGGTGAACAGAATCTCGGGGGCGGTCTCCCATTTCGATCTTGGCTTGGGTTGCAGAGTAATCTGCGGAGCCAGGTCCCAGACACCTGAGGTCTGGCCCTGAGCTGGCCTATACACAACAAAGGGGCCAGCCTGTTCACCATCCGTATGCAACTGCCAGAGTCTGTTTCTGACCCGCACCACCTCATAAGCCTCGGGTGGATCTCCAACCGCGATATAGGATCTATTGTTGAAGGTATGGACACCTGTTGTCGTATCGGGCTGCCGCCCTTTCAATGAAACGTCGCTGCGCCGGAATGTGGTCATGTCCCCCAATGAGGCCAGCCCGTTATCGTCCTGCAGTCTCCAGGTATGCAAACTGGCGGTCTCTGGCACTTCATCTCCCCCGCCCTTGATCCCTCTTCTTTTCCATTGCCCCGCAGCTCCCGCTTCAGGCTTGGCAATTACCCCGCTGCTGAGCAGTTGCGAGGGATTGTCAGGACTTCTGACTCGCAGCAAGTAATAACCATCGGGAAGATCAGGGCTGGCAGAAACAAAGAATTTTTGCTGGCCGAAATGTACTGACCGGGCGCCTGAGGCCAAGCGCGGCCCATAGGGAAGACTGGATACAGGATCAATCAGGCGGTAATCACTGGTCGTGACGCTGCCCGTGTTGCGAACCTGCACGTTTTTAACATCACTGACCGTACGCAGCTCATCGCCCTGAGCCACAGGCTTCCAGGCCCCGGGATCCGCGATCGTTACCAGCCCCTGTTTAATGTCGTAACGCGCCACGCTTGAAAGGCTGGTCACTTGCCTGAAGTGCCCGAGACCTTTCTCAGCCAGACAAGCACCACCCTCAAGCAGTTTGACACCGCTCCACTTGAGCAAACGGGGCAAGCCATCCAGGGGGGTCAGCTCCTGAGCCAGAGACACCAGCAGGGTTCTGGCGAGCTTGCCCATCCGGGGCAACACGGCCTTGAAGCCGATCTTTCCAGCCAGGTTGATCACCCGCACTGCCCCCCCGGCAAATCTTACGACGGGGACCAAAAACAGCAGGTCCAGGAGCATCCCGAATGCCCCCGAAGCTCTGCGTTTCTGATCATCCGAAAGCAGATCCTCGATGCCCCCCCAAAATGGCGTAATCACCTTTAGCAATGACAGGGCAGGATGTGCCTGGTCAAAAGCCGTCACTCCCCGGGCAGCCGCACGAGCTTGCCCCTTGTCGATATAGAGCGGAATCAGCCTGGCAATCTGTTTGCTGCGCAAGGAGTTGAACGTATCGGGCAGATGACTGCTCGTCTCGTCTCCCGCTGGCACGCTACCAAGCTCCTCAATAATCAGCCTGGATCGGGAGGTCTCATGGGGCATGGGTTTGTGCCCGGTCCGATAGGCATTTTCGTCAATATTCAAAACCGTGCCATGCCGAAAAGTGTGGACCCAGGTGTGAATACCGATTTTCTTTGGAGCGATTACGCCTCCTACCAGCAATGGCTTGAGCCTTGGACTCTCTTGTATGTGCAGCGCCCTTGGGAAAATCTCGTAGAGATCACAGGTTTCTTTTTTGCACACTTCGAGAATAAACCCCTGACGCAACATCAGTGAGTCCGTGATTTCGGGGCTGTCCTCACTGACACTGCCGGTACTTTCAGCTCTGACACGCAATACCCTGACATGGCTGTATTCAATGTCCTGACGCTGCCGCGGGGGCAGGCTGTCCAGTAAAAACCTGACAACCGCCTGTTGTGCTGCCACAAGCGCCGCCTCATAGGCATTGTACTGCCGGTTGAATTCCAGCTCGATATTCACCGGCAACTTCTTGAGCCGTGAGAAGCGCTCGGCACTTGCGCGAACCTCCTCGGCACTCGGTATGGTGGCTGAAGTGTAGGGCGGAAAATCCAGCTCCAGATGCTTGCCGGCAGCGTAAAGCTCAAACAGCGGCATTCTGCCCCTGGCAGCCGTGAACTCGCTGAAATAGGGATTCAGGCCGCGCCGTGCCAGCTCTTTTTTTGCAATTTCAAACCTGTTGGGGGCAGGTTTGAACAGGTCATTGGTTGCTTTGAAAATCGCGTGTTCATACGCATCCAGCGCTTGTACTGCGCGCTGCATCTCCACGCTGGAATAAGCAGCCAGGGGCATTTTAGGTACAACGCCATGCAGGGCCGCCCAGGCCATCAGTGGAGGCAGGCGCAAGGCAAGAATGGCTGAAGACTTCTCGCGGAGCAGAACCTGTTCCTGCTCGTTTGCTTTGGCGGAAAAAACGAGCCCCTGCCCCTGCTTGCCAGGCAACAGGATGACTTCCTGAAATGTCATGCGCAGTGTCGAGCCTGGCTCGATGGCATGCGCCAGTTCGGCACCATGGCGCAAGTTGACCCAACTGGGCGAACCGTAAGTCAGTTCGCCAGGAATATCGCGGACACTGAAATCCGGTGGCATGGCCGTTCGCAACAACCGCGCCAGCAACGCGGCAAACGCCGAGGATGCAGCTTGTCGCGAAGTAAGCAAAAAGGTCTCAAAATCGCTGCGGATCCACGCATAGGTCCTGCCCCATAGACGATCCGAGTGCAAATCGTAACCGGCCACTTCACCAGCCTGCGAGTATCGAAGCACAAGAGTCTTCCAAACCAGTTGGGTACATAGCGTCACCGGGCTGGTCTCACCATCGCGTGCGCCATGCCACCCCAGGACCTTGAGCAATTCGCGACCGAGACACTGACCGCATTCTGAAGTCAGCAGCTGTTGCAGCGCGACTGCAGGCCTGGTGTGAGCGAACCGGGCAGGGTCAAAATCAGGCAGGTAATGTGCCAGCAATTCCAGCGGCGGCAGAGCGTTAACACCTTGTGAAGGCTGCCGGGACGATATAAAACCCTTGACGGCATTCAGCAGCTTTCGCTCCTGATCCGCAGTGAGAAGGCAGTCAATCAGGGGCGTGCCCCGCTCCATACCCATACACCGAACTGCATACTGCTCTTCAAGATCGTTCAGTGCCTGCAGCCTGGCAGGAGCCGTAGTTGGGCCAGCCGGAATGACACGGTAGTACTCGAGCATTTCCGGCAGAGTTACAGACTCACCGTAATCAAAAAGATAGGTTTGCCCGTCACCCTGCAGGTAGGTCTCCAGATGCCCGCGCAGTCTGACCGGCAGTGTTTCTGCAAGCGGCAGGCGCTGGTACAGCACCTGTATAGCCTCGCCACGCAAGTCATCCTTGAACAACTGAAACTGGCGAATTACCTCACTGATGGCGCACTGCAGCTCTGAATGCATGACTGGACGCAGCCTGCGCGAAGACGGTACAGCAGACTGCTTGAGCATTTCGGACATAGCCTGCAAGTCCGCCAAGGTAGCGTCTGCCTGCTGTTTGAACGTGTTTATCGGTTCATCTGGCACCGCCTCGGGTGCTACAGGCAATTGGTACTCGACAGCGATGTACCTCAATGGGCGAACAAGAGCCTGTATGCTTTCACGAAACTCCTGCGCTGCCATTTCGATGCAATTGTCACCTGCACAGATAAAGAAAAGATCTGCTTGGGCAAAAACGTTGAATGCCTCGAGATTGGCAACCATTTCACGTAGCACATCGCCGAGCGGACTGGTACTGACAAGCTGCAAATGCTCTGGATTTATCCTCCCGGCTGACAGATCTGTGACTTTGCTGTCATCGCGGTAACCCTTGAGATTCAGACTGTCCATATCGAATGGTGAAACCAGTGGCTGGATCAGGGGGAATGCCTGCACCAACCCGTCATTCAGGGCGGTGTTCCTGAACGCTTGCGCGATGTGCTTTCCCTGTCGGGCTGACTCGCACACCTGCAGCGCATGCCCGACACGAAACCTGGCCCTGAGATCAATTGCCTGCTCCAGATAAAGGGGCTCCACCGAGCCAGAACGGATCAGATGCGTACAACTGTCCTGCTGCCAGCTCAGCAGTGTTGTCAGGCAGTGGGCAAAGGCATCGCCGCCGGGTACACCCGGATAGTCCACAAGCGCACGTGGACGATGGGCAAAAACAGCGTCCCGGTGGCCCAACGCAACCCCGGCTCGCAACCAGGGATGGTTTTGTGGTTGATCCAGCCAGAGCGTCATGCAGTCACTGAACTCACTGCCCGAGGAAAACTCGATCAGTCCCTGACCTGCAATCAACAGGATGACACCCGCAGGACTGTAGATAGGCAGATCCCGCGGACTGCTGGTAAGAACCAGACATCCGGCAACCCGGGCCTCGATTTCAGGCACCCGCAGAAACAGCTCATACACGCCGGGGCTGTGCAGATCCATCGCATCGCGCACGCCGCCGGTTATCCCCTTGATCATGGCCGCCCCTTCAGCCGTCAAGGTGCCGTCGCGCAAACGCAGATTGGCTTCAGCAGCCCTTTGCCTGGCCATTCTTTGTGCCAGCCAGGCCTTGAGAGGCTCGTTCATCGGCAGGTCACGGGCATAGCGATTATCGGCGTCCTGCAGAAGTTTAAGCAGAACCCCAGGCTTCTCCAGACCGGAGTGACTGCGATAAAAATGGCCCGCACTGGCCGCAGGGTATGTCCAGGCAGTCATTTGGCCGTCCGTGCTCATGCCGTCCGGATGCGCAGCCAACTCGCCGCTCTCCCTGTAGGCCGCGAACAGCTGGACAATGCTGCGGCTCTCCCATTCATGGCCGGATACCCCCAGGACGCCGAAGACAAGTCGCTGCGGATCGACACCTGCCAGCTCATGGGGCGAGGCAACAGCCATGGCCGACTTGAGCCCGTCCAGCGGTGTACCGCTATAAAAAGCCGCTACCTGTTGCTGGTAGTTCAAGCAGGCCCGGACACCTGCATCCTGCAACATGGCCACGAGCTCACTGCCGGTATTGTCACCGCCAACAATGCGCGCCCCCAGATCCCCATAGACTCCCGCCTTGTCGAAGATACCGACCAACCCCTGAAAAACCGGCAGCTCACGGCTCGCCAGATATCGACTCAGTTCCTCACCCAGAGTCCGGGAAGTGGCGGGACTGGCAACCTGCTCGGTCTGATCCTGATTCCACACAAGCCGATAATCAGTGACATGCATTGCATCCAGGTCAAATGCTTGTGACACAAACGCAAAGCGCCGGTGCAACGTTGTGCGAAACGAATCTCTGGCGGCCGCAAGAAAAGTGGGCTGTCGGGATAGGTGGCCGGCAATGGCCAGCGCTTCTCTTTGGAGTTGCGCCTCTGGGCGGGACGAAAGCATGGACATGGCACACAGCCCTTAATCAGTGATGTTTTGCCATCCGATAAGGATCCCGGGCAAAACAATTAAAGGGCAAAGCTAACAGAGCATGGACCTGTAAAAAGATAGATACATAGCGCACTTGAAAGGCGTGAACATGCTTGTACGCAACAAATGCTCCAGACAAAAAAAGCCCGATCCAGCGCAAAGGCTGATCGGGCACGGGCACTCAATAAAGTGCAAAGGGAGGTTCGATGCGCGAACCGCATGCTTGAAGGAGCAATGAAACAATTAAGCCATCGGGCGATTATCTGTCGATTAACAGACTACGCGATGGCAGACAACCTGGCCTTGGCCTGATTCAAACCTTTCTCCTGGAAGTCACCGCCCAGGTTCATCCCTTCGGCATGGATAAAGGTCACATCGTGAATGCCGACAAAGGCCATGACCTGACGCAGATATGGTTCCTGATGGTCCGAGGTGCTACCCGCATATAGCCCGCCGCGAGCCGTCAACACGTATGCTTTCTTGCCGGTCAAAAGCCCCTGTGGACCGGTTTCGGTGTACTTGAAGGTCACCCCGGCGCGCAATACGTGGTCCAGCCAGGCCTTGAGCGTGCTCGGTATCGCAAAGTTGTACATGGGCGCCGCCAGCACCAGTACATCAGCGGCCAGCAACTCGTCGGTCAACTCATCGGAGCGCTTGAGGGAGGCGTGCTCGTCTGCACTGCGTTGTGCTTCGGGCTTCATCCAGCCACCCAACAGGTTGGCATCAAGGTGCGGTACCGGGTGCAGGGCAAGGTCGCGAACGGTGACCTGATCGGTCGGATGGGCTGCTTGCCACTGGCTGATGAACTGCTGGGTCAACTGACGGGAAAACGAGCCTTGCTGGCGGGCGCTACTTTCAATGATCAGAACATTGGACATGGCGGACAAGCTCCATCTGTAAATGCTGTAAGAATGGAGCCAAGATTAGGGGTCATTGATTCGATAAAAAAGCGCAATTACCTGCTACAACCTATCTATAAATCTGTTTGTTTAACGGTATCCTGTAACCACTTCAAAATCAGAGGAATTCATTGTGAAAGCGCCCCGCGTGACCCTTGATCAATGGCGCACCTTGCAGGCTGTGGTCGACCACGGAGGCTTCGCACAAGCCGCTGAAGTTCTCCACCGCTCACAGTCGTCTGTCAGCTATACCGTGGCCCGCATGCAGGACCAGCTCGGCGTGCCGCTGCTGCGCATCGACGGACGCAAGGCGGTGCTGACAGAAGCCGGTGGCGTGTTGCTGCGTCGCTCCCGGCAACTGGTCAAGCAGGCCAGCCAGCTCGAAGACCTTGCCCATCATATGGAGCAAGGCTGGGAAGCCGAGGTGCGCCTGGTCGTCGACGCAGCCTACCCCAATGCCCGGTTGGTGCGCGCCCTGACCGCCTTTATGCCGCAAAGCCGGGGCTGTCGCGTACGTCTGCGTGAAGAGGTTCTTTCCGGCGTCGAGGAAGTGCTGCTCGAAGGCGTGGCTGACCTGGCCATCAGCAGCTTCAATATTCCCGGCTACCTGGGTACCGAGTTGAGCACCGTGGAGTTTGTCGCCGTGGCCCATCCCGACCACCCGTTGCATCGCCTGCAACGCGAGTTGCATTTCCAGGACCTCGAAAGCCAGTTACAAGTGGTGATTCGTGACTCCGGGCGCCAGCAACCACGCGACGTGGGCTGGCTGGGCTCCGAGCAGCGCTGGACCGTCGGCAGCCTGGCCACGGCGGCTGCCTTTGTGGGCAGCGGGCTGGGGTTTGCCTGGTTGCCACGGCACATGATCGAGCGCGAGCTCAAGGAAGGTCTCCTCAAGCCGTTGCCGCTCAACCAGGGCGGCAATCGTCACCCGGTGTTTTTCCTGTACGCCAACAAGGACAAACCCCTGGGCCCGGCAACTCAAATCCTTGTCGAATTGTTGCGAACTTTCGACACGGCACCGCTCGAGGCACCTTTCGCCGCACCGCAGCAAGCGTGATGAGCAGTGGGCAGGAACCTGATTCGAGAATATCCTGTCCAACACCCGCCGCCCGTGAACATCTGCCATTGCAAGATGTGGCACGGGCACTGGTTCAATGCCCCCCAACTTCACTGACGGTGCGGCATAGAACGGTCACCCAACTTTTCAGGATCACTGAACCATGCTTAAAAAAATTGCTCTTGCCGCTGGCGCCCTGCTGTTCGCTGCCAACCTTATGGCGGCTGAAACTGCCAAAGCGCCTCACGTGGTACTGGATACCAGCTTTGGCAAGATCGAAATCGAACTGGACCCGGTCAAGGCTCCGATCAGCACTGACAACTTCCTCAAGTATGTCGACAGCGGCTTTTACAACAACACCATTTTTCACCGCGTGATCCCGGGTTTCATGGTGCAAGGTGGTGGTTTTACGTCGCAGATGGTGCAAAAACAGACCCGCGACCCGATCAAGAACGAAGCCAGCAACGGCTTGCATAACGTTCGCGGGACCCTGTCGATGGCACGCACGTCGAATCCGAACTCGGCCACCAGTCAATTCTTCATCAACGTGGCAGACAATGCGTTTCTGGACCCGGGCCGTGATGCCGGTTACGCCGTTTTTGCCAAGGTGGTAAATGGCATGGACGTTGTTGACCAGATCGTCAACTCGCAAACCACCACCAAACAAGGCATGCAAAATGTGCCCATCGATCCGGTACTGATCAAGTCGGCCAAGCGTATCGACTGACAGGCGCTATCACGCAGGAAGCGCTGACTGGAAACAATACACGGTCGCTGCTGCCGCAGACGGCTATGCTGCCTTCGCCTGCAGCGACCGTGTTTTGCTCTGCCGGTCACACCACTATAAGGAGAGCCCGCGCTGCGGGCGTCAGTGCCAATGCTCTATCGTCGCTTCGAACAACTGATCGATATTTTTCGCGAAGCCCCCACTCCGGCTCCGCCCAGCACTGTCTGGGCATTTTATCTCTACTACCTGCGCCAGGTCTGGCCCGTGTTTGCCGCCTTGCTGGTGGTCGGGCTGATCGCGGCACTGATCGAAGTATCGCTTTTCAGCTACTTGAGCACGCTGATCGACCTGACCCAGGGCACGCCCAATACTGACTTTTTCAAGGTCCACAGCGGTGAGCTGATCTGGATGGCCGTGGTCGCACTGATCATCCGCCCGGTGTTCTTCGGCCTGCATGACCTGCTGGTGCACCAGACCCTGAGCCCCAGCATGACCAGCATGATCCGCTGGCAAAACCACAGTTATGTGCTCAAGCAAAGCCTCAACTTTTTCCAGAACGATTTTGCCGGGCGCATCGCCCAGCGCATCATGCAAACCGGCAACTCCCTGCGTGATTCGGCGGTACAGGCCGTCGATGCGCTGTGGCACGTCCTGATCTATGCCATCAGCTCGCTGGTGCTGTTTGCCGAAGCCGACTGGCGCCTGATGATCCCCCTGCTGACCTGGATCCTGTGCTATGTCGGGGCCTTGTATTACTTCGTACCACGGGTCAAGGAACGCTCGGTGGTATCTTCTGATGCACGCTCCAAACTGATGGGCCGCATCGTCGACGGCTATACCAACATCACCACCCTCAAATTGTTCGCCCACACAAACTTTGAGCAGCAGTACGCGCGCGAAGCCATTATCGAGCAAACCGAAAAAACCCGACTGGCCAGTCGCGTGGTCACCAGCATGGACGTGGCAATCACCAGCCTGAATGGCCTGCTGATCGTCAGCACCAGCGGCCTGGCGCTGTGGCTGTGGAGCCAGTCGCTGATCAGCGTCGGCGCAATTGCCCTGGCCACCGGCCTGGTGATTCGTATCGTCAACATGTCCGGCTGGATCATGTGGGTGGTCAACGGCATTTTTGAAAATATCGGCATGGTTCAGGACGGCCTGGAGACCATCGCCCAACCTGTCGCCGTGACTGACCGCGACCAGGCTCCACGCTTGATCGTCAACCGTGGCGAAGTGCGTTTTGAACACGTTGACTTCCACTACGGCAAGCGCAGCGGGATCATCAGCGACCTCAACCTGGTAATTAAACCCGGTGAAAAAATCGGCCTGATCGGCCCTTCCGGTGCCGGCAAGTCAACCCTGGTGAACCTGTTGTTGCGCTTGTATGACCTACAAGGCGGTCGCATCCTGATCGACGATCAAAACATCGCCGAAGTGACGCAGGAAAGCTTACGCGAACAGATCGGAATGATTACCCAGGACACCTCGCTGCTGCATCGTTCGATCCGCGACAATTTGCTGTACGGCAAGCCGGACGCCACCGACGAGGAGCTGTGGGAAGCCGTGCGCAAAGCCCGGGCCGATGAGTTTATCCCGCTGCTATCCGATGCCCAGGGCCGCACCGGTTTTGACGCTCATGTGGGCGAGCGCGGCGTCAAGCTGTCCGGCGGCCAGCGCCAGCGTATCGCCATTGCCCGCGTGCTGCTCAAGAACGCTCCGATCCTGATCATGGACGAGGCCACCTCGGCACTGGACTCCGAAGTCGAAGCCGCGATCCAGGAAAGCCTGGAAACCCTGATGCAAGGCAAAACCGTGATTGCCATCGCCCACCGCCTCTCCACCATTGCACGGATGGACCGTCTGGTGGTCCTGGAAAACGGCCGTATCGCTGAATCCGGAACCCACAGCGAGCTGCTCGCCAAAGGTGGCTTGTACTCGCGTTTGTGGCAACACCAGACCGGTGGTTTTGTCGGCATCGACTGAACCAAAAAAGCGCTAGCTGCAAAGCGCGTGGAGCACAACGCCAGCCCCCGATTTCAAAGGGGGCTGGCGTTTTTTATGGCACTGGAAAAAAAACCGGCGAGTGCTGTAATTAGTAAAGGATTCGGGAGAATCCTGTAGTAAATCGCAGGAGGCAACGCCGCTTCAATTGCTCGATGGATTTATCCATCCGGGATCTCCTCCATGACCTTGTTCAAACGTTCCGTCACTGAGTTGCTGGGTACTTTCTGGTTGGTATTGGGCGGTTGCGGCAGTGCTGTGCTCGCAGCCGCGTTTCCTGATGTCGGCATCGGCCTGCTGGGGGTGGCTCTGGCATTTGGCTTGACCGTGGTGACCATGGCCTTTGCCATCGGCCATATAAGTGGTTGCCATCTCAACCCGGCCGTGTCTTTCGGCTTGTGGGTTGGTGGACGCTTTCCTGCAAAAGAACTGCCTGCCTACATCATTGCCCAGATCCTCGGCGGTGTGATTGCTGCCGGGCTCCTGTACATGATTGCCAGTGGCAAACCCGGCTTTGATCTGGCTGCCAGCGGGCTCGCAGCCAATGGCTATGGCGACCACTCACCCGGTGGCTACTCCATGGTGTCGGGGCTCATCTGTGAAATCACCATGACCGCCATGTTTATCCTGATCATCATGGGCGCCACTGACAAACGGGTATCCGCGGGGCACGCCCCTCTGGCCATCGGCCTGGCGCTGACGCTGATCCACCTGATTTCGATCCCGGTGACCAACACGTCGGTCAACCCGGCGCGCAGCACAGGCCCGGCGCTGATCGTGGGCGGCTGGGCGCTTCAGCAGTTATGGATGTTCTGGTTGGCGCCGATGCTCGGTGCGGCCATTGGCGCACTGGTCTATCGCTGGCTGGGCAAGGAAGGCAGCTAAACGGCCGGACGCGAGGGTCAGGCCTGCCGATATGGCAGCGCCGACCTCGCCTCTTCAGCATACGCCAGCACACCGACCCGCTCACGCTGCAAAAAGTCACTTACGGCCGCCTTCAAGCCCTGATGGCGCAGGTAATGCCATGAGTGTGTGATCACCGGTTCAAAGCCGCGAATCAGCTTGTGCTCGCCCTGAGCACCAGCATCAAAACGCCTGATACCGTGGGCGATAGCGTAATCCATGCCCTGGTAGAAACACGTCTCGAAATGCAGGCGGTCAAACTCGCCAAGACATCCCCAGTAGCGACCATAGAGACTGTCGCCGCCGATCAGGCTGAACGCCATCGCAACCGGGGTCGAACCCTGTTTGGCCAGCACCACGCGAATCGATTCGGGCATGCGCTCGGCCAGCAGGCTGAAGAAATCCCGGGTCAGATACGGCGTTTGCCGTCGCACAGCATAGGTGTTGGCGTAGCAGGCGTAGACAAAATCCCATTGCGCTTCACTCACCTGCTGGCCTTCCAGCCACTCAAACTCAAACCCCTGCCCTGCCACTTGCTCACGCTCTTTGCGCATCTGTTTGCGCTTGCGTGAGCTCAGGGCATCGAGAAAATCCTGAAAGTCCCGGTACCCGCGGTTCTGCCAGTGAAACTGACAACCCAGCCGTTGCATCCAGCCGGGTTGTTGCGCCAGCGCCGTATCGGCCAGCAGGTCGGTGAAATTGATATGGGCGCTGGACAACCCTTCGATCTGCAGATAACCGGGCAAGGCCGCCAGCAGCTCAAGCCCGTCCTCGGCACGGGCGGCCAACAACCGGGGGCCGCTGACCGGACTGAACGGTACTGCCGCAAGCAGCTTGGGGTAGTACTCGATACCTGCCCGCTCACAGGCTTGCGCCCACTCGTGATCGAACACGTACTCACCGTAGGAATGCCATTTTCGATAACTGGGCAACGCCGCCTGCAACTGCCCATTTTCATAATGCAGTAAATGCTCGGGCTGCCAGCCTGAATGCGGGCCCAGGCTGGCACTGTCTTCCAGGGTACTGAGAAAGGCATGGCGCAAAAAAGGCTGGGCCACCGGCACCAGCGCATCCCATTCATGGGCGGGGATGGTGGACAGGCTGTCGAGTCGTTGAAGCGGCATTAATAGTCCTCAAGGCGCGGCGTAGACGCGATGGTATCACCCAACCACTGAATCGCTTCACTGTCACAGACTTGCTATCAGTCTGCCACTTTTCTGTCATATCCACCCGCGATACTGACGCCGCTTCTTAGAACACGGGGTTATGAGCGACCTGTTTGCCAACACGCTCATGACACGCCAAGCCTCGTTAACGTGAGCCCGTAAAGGGCCGATTTTTCTTGGGGTGGCTAGGGCCATCTCAGCACTGGGAGATTCATAATGCGTCTTGTATCTACACGGGTTGCTGCGGGACTGTGTGGTGGCCTGGTATTGGCCATGAGCGTTCCGGCCAGCGCTGCGGTCGATGCCAAACTGCTCGAAATGCTAAAAGCCAACGGCTCTATTTCGCCTGCACAGTACTCCGAGCTGCAAACTGAACTCGCCAGTGAGAATCAAGCCAAGCAAGAAGCTGCCGCCGATCAGGTGAAAAAATCCGATCTCAGTGCCTTCGAACAGAAAGTCGCCTGGGCCGCCAAAACCGAACTCAAGGGGGATGTACGGGTTCGTCAGGAAACCGTCAAGATCGACGGCGAATCCGATGGCAAGAACAAGGACCGCCAACGCATTCGTGCTCGCCTGGGCGCCTATACCGAAATCAACCCGCAGGTGAATACCGGTATCCGTATTGCCACTGGCGGCGGTGATGATGCACGTTCCACCAACCAGGATCTGGACAACTACTTCGACAAGAAGCAACTGTGGCTGGACATGGCGTTCATCGACTACCACCCGACCGCCGTCAAGGACCTGCACCTGATTGCCGGCAAGATGCCACAGCCGTGGGTCAATATGGGCGATGTAATCTGGGATAGCGATATCAACCCGGAAGGTCTGGCCGCCACTTACAAACACAACCTGGGCAACAGCGGCGTCGAAATGTTTGGTAGCGCCGGTTACTACACCCTCAAGGACAACGTTGACGGCGAAGGCGTGCAATTCAAGCACGACCTGAGCCTGTACGCCGGCCAGCTGGGTGCTCGCTTCGCCCCTACCGACAGCCTGAAAGTGACCTTGGGCGGCAGCGTTTACAGCTACAACAACGACAAGGACAGCAAGTGCCCGACCACCGGGACCAAGACCACCCCATGTGCACTCGGCGTCAACGGTAACAGCACTGACGAGTTCCGCCTGTACGAAGGCTTCGGTCAGGTCGATATCGCCAACCTGCCCGTGCCGCTGTCGCTGTACGGCCAATACGTGCATAACGCTGCCACCGACAGCGATCAGGATGATGCCTGGTTGGTGGGCTTCAAATCCAAGCTCAACGCCTTCAGCCTGGACTACAACTACCGCGATATTCAGCGTAACGCCGTGGTCGGCGCTTTCACCGATTCTGACTTCGCCAACGGTACTACCGGTTCCCGCGGTCACAAGTTCAAAGTGGGTTATGAAATCGACAAGAACTTCGGTGTCGGCGTGACCTACTTCCTGACCAAGGCCGACTACGCGACCTCCACCCAGAAAGATGCCAAGGCCAACACCTTGCAGCTGGACCTGGAAGCCAAGTTCTAAAAGAAAGGTTTACTCAATAGACAAAACGCTGAAGTCATTCAGCGTTTTGTGCCGTAAAAGCAGAGCGAGGATGCCGTCGGCCCCCATCACATCCACCGACAGTGTTCTCGTTCATGCCCCGCCATCAGCGCGACTGCTCGCGCATCATTCGCTCAACCGTCTGCTCCAGATCCTCCGGTGGCGGTTCGGGAAGTTTTTGCAACGTGCCCCTCAACAAACGCATTTGCCTGATAAAACGCCTGCAGTTCGGACAGAACAGCAAATGATGGCGTACCAACAACCGCTGACGAAAACTCAGCTGACCATCCAGATAGTCACTTGAGACCGCTACTTGCTGTTTGCAGGTCAACATTCGCCAGTTTCCTCGAAATGTTCCACGGTCGCGAAGACTTTGAGTCGGGCGCGATGTATCAACACCCGGACATTAGAGAGCGATATCTCAAGAATATTACAAATTTCTTCGAGCTCGAGCCCCTGGCGCTCGCGCAACACCAGCACACTGCTCTGCAACTGCGGCAGACTGAGGAGCGTTTGCTCAAGACATTCGCGCAACTCATCTTCGCTGAGCAATGCGTCAGGGCTGTCCTGATGCCAGGAATAAGGGGCAAGCAACCAGTGGCCATCGCTGGAAAACCGCTCATCGTCGACAGTACCGTGGGGCGAAGGCAAATCGTCGAGCAGCACTTCACGACGATTTTGCTTGTAGCGTTGTTTCGCCGCATTGGCCGTGATGGTCAGCAGCCAGGTTTTCAGGCTCGAACGGCCTTCGAACCCGGACAGGTTGCGCACCACTGACAGCCAGGCGTCCTGAACGATTTCGTCAGCATGGCGATTGCCGACGATCGCATGGGCCACAGCGCGCATGGCACCTTGATAGGTAGTGACCAGCTCGCGGAAGGCCTGTTGCTCGCCGTTAAGCAGACGTTTGAGCAGGTCAGCGTCGTCAACAGTTTCCATGCAGGTCTCCGCAACCGGAAAGTGATTTTTCTGTGTGGGAGCGGGCTTGCTCGCGATAGCATCACCGCAGTTTGCCTGTCAGACCGCGCTGCCTGTATCGCGAGCAAGCCCGCTCCCACCACAAACCAGCTGTGACCTTAGCGTTTACGCAGAATCACGCTGCCAATCGAGTAGCCGGCACCGAACGAGCTGAGCACCGCCAGCGAACCGCTTGGCAAGTCGTCCTGGTACTTGTGGAAGGCAATCACCGAACCGGCCGAACTGGTGTTGGCATAGGTGTCGAGAATCACCGGAGCTTCTTCGACCGAAGCTTCGCGGCCCAACAGCTTGCGCACGATCAGGTGGTTCATGCTCAGGTTGGCCTGATGCAACCAGAAACGTTTGACTTGCGCCACGTCCAGCTGATTTTCCTGCAGATGCTGGCCGATCAGTTCAGCCACCATCGGGCAGACATCGCGGAAGACCTTGCGCCCTTCTTGCACGAACAGTTTGTCCGGGCTGTCAGCTGGCTCGTCGGATGCACGGTTGAGGAAGCCGAAATTGTTGCGAATATTGTTCGAATACGTAGTCAGCAGTTTAGTGCTGACGATGTCGAACTGGTGTTCGGACGTTGCCAGGTCGGCACGCTCGACCACTATCGCGGTCGCGGCATCGCCAAAGATAAAGTGGCTGTCACGGTCACGGAAGTTCAAGTGGCCGGTGCATACTTCAGGGCTGATAAGCAGTACCGCGCGAGCCTGGCCCAACTGGACGCTGTTGCTGGCGGTCTGGATACCGAACGTTGCGGAAGAACAGGCCACGTTCATGTCAAAACCAAAACCCTGAATACCCAGTGCATGTTGCACTTCGATGGCAATGGCCGGGTACGGGCGCTGCAGGTTGGAGCAGGCCACGATCACGCCGTCGATGTCAGCGGCGGTTTTACCCGCGCGTTCCAGTGCTTGTTTGGCAGCGCCAACGGCCATTTCGCAGAGTACCGACATTTCGTCGTTGGAGCGCTCCGGCAAATGCGGGCGCATGCGCTGCGGGTCAAGGATGCCGTCCTTGTCCATCACAAAGCGGCTTTTTATGCCCGAAGCCTTTTCGATAAAGGCGGCGCTGGACTCGGCCAGAGGCTGGATTTCACCGGCCTCGATAGCCACGGCGTGGTCCGCGTTGAACTGTTGTACATAGGTATTGAAAGACTGCACCAGCTCTTCGTTGGAGATGCTGTTGGCCGGGGTGTACAGGCCGGTGCCGCTGATGACGACGTTATGCACGATCGTTCCTCTATTCTGTTCAAGCAGAAGATATTGAAATCGTTTCAGGTACGGATAGCCGCGAAGTTTGCCATAAATGCCAGCATTTGGCGTTATTTACGGATCTTGCAGTAATCCCCCGCGGGAGCTGGCCTGCTCTCGATTGCAGCAACACGGTGCAAATGCATGACCGCGTCGCCTGCATCGCGAGCAAGCCCGCTCCCACAGGACTGCAGGCTCAAGCCTCCACCAAACTCCACTGCTTACTCAGGCGCTTGTCCGAAATCGGCACCTTGGTCCCCAGTTGCTGGCCGAATAACGACACCCGATATTCTTCCAGCCACCAGCGGTACAACTCAAGTTGCGGATCGCGCTTGCCCTCCTGCGCATGCTTGGTCGCACGCGCCTGGTACTGCGCCCACAAACCACTCAGCTCACCACTCCAGACCCGGTCTTTTTGCACCTGGCCCGGCAGTTTTTCAAGACGCATTTCTATCGCCTTGAGGTAGCGCGGCAACTCTTTAAGCCACAAAGCCGGGGTTTCGCGCACAAAACCCGGGTACACCAGATGGCTCAGCTGCTGCTTTATGTCATTCAACGCCACCGCCTGGGCCAGATCGATCTTGCCCTTGAAGCGTTTTTGCAGACCATGCCACAGTTTGAGGATTTCCAGCGTCAGTCTGGCCAGCTTTTCCGCATGTTCGGTCCAGGCTCCGCGCTTGCGCTCGGCAAGCGATGCCAGCCCCGCGCCATCACGGGGTAATACCGCCTCGCCTTCCAGGATGCAGCTGTCGAGGCTGGCCAGCAGAATGTCCTCCACCAGGCTCTCGACCCGACCCAATTCGCGGTACAAAAGGCCAAGCTCAGTCAACCCTGGCAGCTTGCCACGCAAAAATTTCGCCGGTTCCGCCAGTTGTTGCATCAGCAAACGCTGCAACGCACGGCGATGCTGGAACTCAGCCTCGGCCGGGGTAGAAAAGCGCCCTTCCTTGACCGTATTGCCCTCTTCCACCAGCGCCGGGTAAACCGTCATCGACAGCCCGGCGATCTTCTGCTGGGTTTTCTCCGCCACCGGGGCAAACACCTTGGCCTCGACCGGCTGCTGATTTTTCGCGGTTTGCGGTACGGCCAGTGCTGCCTGACTGGCCTGGGCAAAGCGGGCCGTCAATTCGGCCAGATCACGACCCTCGCCGAGAAACTTGCCGTCGGCGTCGACCACTTCGATATTCATCTTCAGATGATTTTCAACTTGCTGCGCGGCTTGCGCCCAGGCCTCGTCGCTCACCCGAGCGCCGGTCATGCGCAGCAATTCGCGGCCCAGGGTTTGTGGCAATGATCCCTCAGCAAATTCCATGCGCTGCAACGCGGCCTTGACGAAGTCCGGCACCGGCACGAAGTTTTTGCGCAATGCCTTGGGCAAACTGCGCACCAGAGCGATGCATTTGGCTTCTATCATGCCGGGCACCAGCCACTCCATACGTTCCGGCGGCAAAACCGGGAGCAGCGGCGCTGGCACCTTGACCGTCACGCCATCGCGGGGGTGGTTGGGTTCAAAGTGATAGCTGAGCTCCAGGGTCAAATCCCCCAGATGCAAAGTGTCAGGGTAATGCATGGCCGTGATTTCGGTGGCTTCGCGGGCCAGCACGTCTTCTTCGCGCATGATCAGCAACTGTGGATCTTTCTGGCTGTTGACCCGATACCAGCTGTCAAATGTCGCGGTCTGATGAATCTCGGCAGGCAGGCGAGCGTCGTAAAACGCGTAGAGGGTTTCTTCATCCGCCAGAATGTCACGGCGCCGGGCCTTGGCCTCCAGTTCGTCGAGTTGTTCAAGCAACTGCGCGTTGGCCGTCAGGCATTTGGCCCGCGACTGAATTTCGCCACGCACCAGCCCTTCACGGATAAACAGCTCGCGGGACAGCACCGGGTCAATCGGCCCGTAATGCACGGCACGGCGACCGACCACGATCAGGCCGAACAGGGTGATCTGCTCATAGGCCACCACCTGCCCGCGCTTCTTCTCCCAATGGGGCTCGAAATAGTTCTTTTTCACCAGATGCCCGGCCAGCGGTTCGATCCAGTCCGGCTCGATCTTGGCCACCATCCGCGCATACAATTTGGTCGTTTCTACCAGCTCGGCAGTCATCAGCCACTGCGGACGCTTTTTACCCAGCCCCGAAGACGGATGGATCCAGAACCGCCGCTGGCGCGCCCCGAGGTAATCTCCGTCCTCGGTTTTTTGCCCGATCTGGCTCAGCAACCCCGACAGCACCGCCTTGTGCAGTTTTGCATAATCGGCCGGTTCCTGATTGACCGTGAGCTGCATATCGCGACAGATCAGGCTCAATTGACGGTGGGAATCACGCCACTCGCGCAACCGCAGGTAGTTGAGGAAGTTCTTGCGACACCAGTTGCGCAGCGGGCTGGCCGTCAGCGCCTGGCGCTGCTCCTCAAAACCGCGCCATACGTTGATCAGACCGGCAAAGTCAGAGTCGACATCTTTCCATTGCGCGTGGGCCTGATCAGCCGCTTGTTGACGTTCCGGCGGACGTTCACGCGGGTCTTGCACCGACATCGCACTGGCGACGATCAATACTTCCTGCAAACTGCCGAGCTTGGCGGCTTCGAGCAACATACGGCCCATGCGCGGGTCTACCGGCAGGCGGGCCAACTGACGGCCCAGCGGTGTGAGCTGATTTTCGCGGTTAACCGCCGACAGTTCTTGCAGCAGATTGAAACCGTCGGTGATTGCCTTGCCGTCCGGCGGCTCAATAAACGGAAACGCGGTGATTTCGCCCAGGCGCAGGTGCAGCATTTGCAGGATGACTGCCGCAAGGTTGGTACGAAGAATCTCGGGGTCGGTAAACTCCGGGCGACCGTTAAAGTCTTCTTCGGCATACAGGCGCACGCAGATACCCGGCTCGACCCGGCCACAACGGCCCTTGCGCTGGTTGGCGCTGGCCTGGGAAATCGCTTCTATCGGCAGGCGCTGGACCTTGGCCCGGTAGCTGTATCGGCTGATGCGCGCCGTGCCGCTGTCAATCACGTAACGGATGCCCGGCACAGTCAATGACGTTTCCGCTACGTTGGTGGCCAGCACCACACGGCGGCCCGGGTGCGACTGGAAAATCCGCTGCTGTTCGGCAGGCGACAACCGCGCATACAACGGCAGGATCTCGGTGTGCTTGAGTTGCGCCTTGCGCAGCATGTCGGCGGCATCGCGGATTTCCCGCTCGCCTGGTAAAAATACCAGCACATCGCCGGGGCTTTTACGCTCACTGCGCTCGAACGCGGCAATCTCGTCCAGGGTGGCAATAATGGCCTGGTCGACGCTCAGGTCTTCTTCAACGTTGTTGCCCTCTTCGTCCTGCTGGGAGGTCAACGGGCGATACCAGGTCTCGACCGGAAAGGTACGGCCCGACACTTCGACAATGGGCGCGTCATTGAAGTGTTTGGAGAAACGCTCAAGATCGATGGTTGCCGAGGTGATGATGACCTTCAAATCGGGACGACGGGGCAGCAGGATCTTCAGATAACCGAGCAAAAAGTCGATGTTCAGGCTGCGCTCGTGGGCTTCGTCGACGATGATCGTGTCATAGCGTTCGAGATAGCGGTCGTGCTGGGTTTCGGCCAGCAGGATACCGTCGGTCATCAGCTTGATCAGGGTATTGGAATCGCTCTGATCCTCAAACCGCACCTGATAGCCGACCAGCGCACCCAGCGGCGTGCCCAGCTCTTCAGCCACCCGGCTGGCCACACTGCGGGCGGCGATGCGCCGCGGTTGGGTATGGCCGATCAGGCCGTGCTGCCCACGGCCGATTTCAAGGCAGATCTTCGGTAACTGGGTGGTTTTGCCCGAGCCGGTTTCACCGGCCAGGATCAGCACCTGATGCTTGAGCAGCGCGGCCTTGATCTCGTCCCGCTTGGCCGCGATCGGCAGATTTTCGTCATAGCGAACCTGCGGCACACTGGCCGCCCGCGCTGCCACCTGCGCGCACGACGCCTGCACCCGCTCGGCCCAGGCGGCCAGCTTGGCGTCGTCAGGCTTTTTGCGCAGCTCATGCAATTGCCGGCGCAGCTTGTGGCGGTCGGCAATCATGGCTTGATCGAGGTTTTTCAACAGTTGGTCGATAGCAGGCGATTCGTCAGTCATCAGGTGCGCAGAATTCTTCGTAAATGCAGGGGGCGGATTGTCGCAGATTTGGACGCTCATGCACGAATCTGTAGGAATTAGCGCGTTGTCTTGTCCGCTGCATCCCCTACACTGCCCGCCTTGAAACTTGTAAGGAAAATCCCGTGAGACTTGTCGATTTGCTGCGCATGCTGTCGCTGGCAGGCATTTGGGGCGCCAGCTTTCTGTTTATGCGGATCATTGCACCGGTACTCGGGACCATCCCGACAGCTTTTTTCCGGGTTTCCATCGCAGCAACCGGTCTGGTAGTGATTCTGGCGCTGATGCGCGTGCGCTGGGATTTCGGCGGCAAACTCAAGGTAATCCTGATACTGGGGGTTATCAACTCCGGGGTACCGGCCACACTGTATTCGGTGGCGGCCCAGGTGTTGCCTGCCGGTTACTCATCGATTTTCAACGCCACCACACCGTTGATGGGCGTATTGATCGGCGGTCTGTTTTTCAGCGAAAAATTGACCCTGACCAAAATGGCCGGGGTGTTTCTGGGCTTGCTCGGTGTAGGCATTTTGACCCGTGCCGGGCCGGTTGCTTTCAATCTGGACTTGCTGATGGGCGCCCTCGCCTGTCTGCTGGCCACCACCTTTTATGGATTTGCCGGCTTTTTGGCACGCCGCTGGCTGGATCAGCAAGGCGGTCTCGACCCTCGTCTTTCGGCACTGGGCAGTATGCTCGGGGCTACTTTGTTCCTGCTGCCGCTGTTCGGGCTGAGTGTGATCAATCAGCCACCGGTCAGTTGGGGCGGGACGAGTGTCTGGTTATCGTTGCTGGGTCTGGGGCTGGTGTGTACGGCGTTTGCCTATATCCTGTACTTCCGCTTGCTGACCAGCATTGGCCCGGTCAAATCCATGACCGTGACCTTTATGATCCCGCCGTTTGGCGTGCTGTGGGGCGCGCTGTTTCTGGGCGAGCCGCTGTCGATGGCGCACCTGTACGGAGGTCTGCTGATCGCCGTGGCGCTGTGGCTGGTGCTCAAGCCCGGGGCAATGGCAGCGTCCAAATAATCACATGCCGTGGTGGGGTTTTGGCGGGCAATTGACTTAAAAAAAATCCAAAAAAAACCGCTCTCGAGAGAGCGGTTTTTTGTGTCTGATGCAATCAGCCAAACAACCAGCGCCACAGCAGTATCAGTACCAGCACCGCCAATATCGGCCGGGCGATACGATAAAGCTTGGGATTGCGGCGCTTCCACTGTTTGACCACGCCACTGAAGCGGTCACTGAAGGTTTTGCTCCAGGCGTAGGCCTTGTTGATCCCGCCAACGCGTTCGTCGTCCAGGTTCTGCGGCGCAGTCGCCTTACCCAGTTGCGCGCTGACCCAACGGTTGATACGGGTCATCAGCGGGCTGGTCAATGGCCGCTCGATATCGCAAAACAGAATGACGCGGGTGATATCGGTTTCGTTCTTGACCCAGTGCACGTAAGTCTCGTCGAACATCACGTCTTCACCATCACGCCAGGCGTATTCCTCGCCATCGACAAAGATGCGGCAAGCGTCGGAGTTGGGGGTCGACAGGCCCAGGTGATAACGCAGTGATCCGGCAAACGGGTCGCGGTGCGGGTTGAGGTGGCTACCGCCCGGCAACAGGGCAAACATCGCACCTTTGACGTTGGGGATGCTGTTGACCAATTCAACGGTTTTGGGGCACAGCAATTCAGCCGATGGCAGCGCCTTGTCGTACCACTTGAGGTAAAAGCGCTTCCAGCCCTTTTTGAAGAACGAACCGAAGCCTGCGTCGTTGTTCTTCTCGGCGGCGCGTATATAGCCCTCATCGAACAAGTGCATGGCTTCTTCGCGGATCGCTTGCCAGTTGTCCTTGAGCACATCCAGCTCGGGGAACTTGCTGCGGTCCAGGTACGGCTTGGACGGTACCCCGGAGAACAGGTACATCAGGGCGTTGTAGGGCGCAAAGAACGCGGAGTGGTTGACGAATTGGCGCAACACCGGCAACCGTGCCTTGCCGCGCAGGTGCACGTAAAGAATGCTGCCGACAAATAACAGTATGAGCCCTGCCTTAATGGCGAAGGATAAGGTCATGCAACAACTCCTCAAAAATACCGTGCAGCATCAATAGCCCGATGTAGCAGCAGGCCATGATAAACACTACAGGCGTAGGACAAAACCCACGAATCCAAATAATCAGTATTAAGTCTTACGCAACAGCAGGCTGATTATTCAGAAACTTGGGCATTAGCCACTTGATTTGAGTCAGTTGCACAAACTCTGCGGGGAACGGGCGCGCCACCCCCCGCACAATGTTACGGGTGCAATTCCTGCTCGCTGAACAGGTCGCTGAACAGGAAGCTC
Organism: Pseudomonas sp. FSL W7-0098; assembly: GCF_005930585.1. Taxonomy (NCBI): domain Bacteria; kingdom Pseudomonadati; phylum Pseudomonadota; class Gammaproteobacteria; order Pseudomonadales; family Pseudomonadaceae; genus Pseudomonas; species Pseudomonas sp. FSL W7-0098. The sequence continues at coordinate 30,846 of NZ_RXHW01000003.1, read as the reverse complement.
GACAGATAACGCTCGCCCGAATCGGGGAGGATCACAACGATGGTCTTGCCTTGCATTTCCGGGGTTTCCGCCAGTCGCACCGCCACGGCCATCGCTGCACCGCAGGAGATGCCGCACAAGATGCCCTCTTCCTGCATCAGGCGCAGGGCCATGGCCTTGGATTCGTCATCGCTGACCAGTTCGACCTTATCGACGATCGACAGATCAAGGTTTTTGGGGACGAAACCGGCACCGATGCCCTGGATCTTGTGCGGTGACGGCTTGATTTCTTCTCCGGCCAACGCCTGGGTGATCACCGGCGAGGTGATGGGCTCGACGGCCACCGACAGAATCGGCTTGCCCTGGGTGTGCTTGATGTAGCGTGAAACCCCGGTGATCGTGCCGCCGGTGCCGACGCCAGAAACCAGTACATCAACGCCGCCATCGGTGTCGTTCCAGATTTCCGGGCCGGTGGTTTTTTCGTGGATCGCGGGGTTGGCCGGGTTCTCAAACTGCTGCGGCATAAAATACCTGGCCGGGTCGCTGGCCTGAATTTCTGCGGCTTTGTCGATCGCGCCCTTCATGCCCTTGGCCGGCTCGGTCAAGACCAGCTCGGCACCCAGCGCCTTGAGTACCTTGCGCCGCTCGATGCTCATCGATGACGGCATGGTCAGCATCAATTTGTAACCACGCGCCGCTGCGACAAACGCCAGGCCGATCCCCGTGTTCCCCGACGTAGGCTCGATGATGGTCATGCCCGGCTTGAGTACGCCACGGCTTTCGGCATCCCAGATCATGTTGGCGCCAATCCGGCATTTAACTGAATAACCGGGGTTGCGGCCTTCGATCTTGGCCAGGATGGTCACGCCGCGCGGCGCAATGCTGTTGATCTGGACTAAAGGCGTGTTGCCGATGGATTGGGCGTTGTCTGCATAAATGCGGCTCATGGCGGGGTCCTTGTGCACCTTTTGGGAAGATCCCAAGGGTAGGCCTCACGCTGACATGCGTCCAGTCATGGCGTGACGCCTCATTCAGGGACTGAATGGCGCGTCTGCGTTCACCTCAGGCGGGCAGCGCGTTATAGTCGGACACACTTTTCAGTTCTCCCGCCCTGCCCCTTGCAGGACCCGGGTCATGGTTTGAGGAATTGCAGATGAAGTTTGAAGGCACACGCGCCTATGTGGCCACCGATGACCTGAAACTGGCGGTCAACGCGGCCATTACCCTGGAGCGGCCGCTGCTGGTCAAGGGCGAGCCCGGCACCGGTAAAACCATGCTTGCCGAGCAACTGGCTGAATCCTTTGGCTGCAAGCTGATCACCTGGCACATCAAGTCAACCACCAAGGCCCACCAGGGCCTCTATGAGTACGACGCAGTCAGTCGCCTGCGTGACTCGCAACTGGGTGTCGACAAGGTTCACGATGTGCGCAACTACCTTAAAAAGGGCAAGTTGTGGGAAGCCTTCGAGGCCGAAGAACGCGTCATCCTGCTGATCGACGAAATCGACAAGGCAGACATCGAGTTCCCCAATGACCTGCTGCAAGAACTCGACAAGATGGAGTTCTACGTTTACGAGACGGACGAGACGATCAAGGCCAAGGTGCGCCCGATCATCATCATTACCTCCAATAACGAAAAAGAACTGCCGGACGCCTTCCTGCGCCGCTGCTTCTTCCACTACATCAGTTTCCCGGACCGCACCACGCTGCAGAAAATCGTCGACGTGCACTTCCCCAACATCAAGAAAGAGCTGGTCAGCGAAGCGCTTGATGTGTTTTTCGATGTGCGCAAGGTCCCGGGCTTAAAGAAAAAACCTTCAACCTCCGAGCTGGTCGACTGGCTCAAGCTGCTGATGGCCGACAATATCGGCGAGGCGGTGTTGCGCGAACGTGATCCGACCAAAGCCATTCCGCCACTGGCCGGTGCCCTGGTGAAAAACGAGCAGGATGTGCAATTGCTTGAGCGCCTGGCGTTTATGAGCCGCCGCCCCAATCGCTGATTTCCGAGAAGGCGAAAAGCATGCTGCTTAATCTGTTCAATGAAATGCGTGCGGCCAAGGTGCCGGTTTCAGTGCGTGAGCTGCTGGACCTGATCAACGCCCTGAAAAACCGGGTGACCTTCGCCGATATGGACGAGTTCTATTATCTGGCCCGTACGATCCTGGTGAAGGACGAGCGCCATTTCGACAAGTTCGACCGCGCATTTGGCGCCTATTTCAATGGTCTGCAAAACCTCAATGAACACCTGGAGGCACTGATCCCCGAAGACTGGCTGCGCAAGGAGTTCGAACGCTCGCTGAGCGACGAAGATCGCGCCCAGCTGCAGTCACTGGGCGGGCTGGACAAGCTGATCGAGGCGTTCAAGCAGCGTCTGGAAGAGCAAAAGGAACGCCATGCCGGTGGCAACAAATGGATCGGCACCGGTGGCACCAGTCCGTTCGGCTCGGGCGGTTATCACCCCGAAGGCATCCGCGTGGGCGATGCTGGCGCACGTCAGGGCAAGGCGGCCAAGGTCTGGGAACAGCGCGAGTACAAGAACCTGGATGATCAGGTCGAGCTGGGCACGCGCAATATCAAGGTCGCGCTGCGTCGGCTACGTAAATTCGCCCGCCAGGGCGCAGCGGATGAGCTGGATATCGATGACACCATCGACCACACCGCCCGCGATGCCGGGTTGCTGAATATTCAGATGCGCCCGGAGCGGCGCAACAATATCAAACTGCTGTTGCTGTTCGATATCGGCGGTTCGATGGACGCCCATATCAAAATTTGTGAAGAGCTGTTTTCCGCGTGCAGAACCGAGTTCAAACATCTGGAGTACTACTACTTTCACAACTTTATCTATGAATCGGTGTGGAAGAACAACCAGCGTCGTCAGGTTGAGCGCATCTCGACCCAGGACCTGCTGAACAAATATGGCGCGGATTACAAAGTGATCTTTATCGGTGACGCGACGATGGGGCCCTATGAGATCACCCATGCCGGGGGCAGTGTCGAGCACTGGAATGAAGAGCCGGGCTACAAGTGGATGCAGCGTTTTATGGAGAAATACAAAAAGCTGGTGTGGATTAACCCGTATCCCAAGGACACATGGCATTACACGGCTTCGATCGGGATCGTACGTGATCTGATCGAAGACCGCATGTATCCGCTCACCCTTGAAGGGCTGGAAGAAGGGATGCGGTTTTTGGCCAAATAATTCAGCGCGGTGAGTGTGGCAGCGGGCTTGCTCGCGATTGTTCGACGCGGTGTTCCTGCTTTACCGCGCCGCCTGAATCGCGAGCAAGCCCGCTCCCACATAAATGGCGCTAAGCCACAAACCGCCGCATAAACACCACATGCTGGCGTTGCGCCGCCTCCTGCGTGGTCGGACGCATATGCACGCCCTCCCCCGGCAAGCACTGGGCCAGTCGCGCCAGCGCCAAAGGCGTCAAGGCGCCAAGTCGCGGGTAACCGCCAATGGTCTGGCGGTCATTGAGCAGCACGATCGGCTGGCCATCCGGCGGCACTTGAATGGCGCCCAGCGGTATCCCTTCCGAGATCATCGGTGCGCCCTGATACACCAACGCAGGCCCCAGCAAACGGATGCCCATGCGATCGGCGCGAGTGTCCAGCGTCCAGGCGCTGTTGAAAGCATCGAAGGTACTTTGCCCGCTGAAAGCACCCATTTGCGCGCCCATTACCACGTCCAGCGCCGGATTGGCGCTGAATACCGGTTGCAGTTCGCACGACAACTCTCGCAATTGCCCGGCATGCCCGGCGTACGTCAATTCATCACCTGCCACCAGCCCGCGACCAAAACCATCCGGCCCACCGAGCTGCTCACGGGCGACAGTCGAGCAACTGCCCAGCACCTGCGGCGCGACAAACCCCGCGGGCGCTGCCAGATAAGCCCGGGCACCGCTCAGCGGCCGGGTAAATACAAGGGTCTGGCCTTGCTTCAGGACAAAACTGCGCCAGGGCTTGAGCGGCTGCCCGTCAATGGTGGCCGCCAGGTCCGCGCCCGCCAATGCCAGAGTGCAATCGGCCTTGGCAACAAGGGTCAGGCCGCCCAGGGTGATTTCAATCACCGCTGCATCCGGCGAATTGCCCAGCAGCCAGTTGGCCCAGGCCATCGACAGCCAGTCTGCGGCGCCGCCCTGGGTTACGCCCAAATGCCGCACGCCAAAACGCCCCGCGTCTTGCAGCAGGCACAATGGAGTGCTGGCCTGAATCAATAAGTGGCTCATGCCAAGGCCTCCTGAGGCGTATCGTCACCGCCCAGGCGGATAAATTCAGCATGGGACACGGGTGCAAACTGCACCCTGTCACCGGGTTGCATCAGGCTGTAGCCATCACGTTCGCGATCAAACAGCGCGCTCGGCGTACGCCCGACCAGGTTCCAGCCCCCCGGGGATTGCGCCGGGTAGGCTGCCGTCTGTCGCTCGGCAATGCCCACGCTGCCACTGGCCACACGCTTGCGCGGGGTGTTCAGGCGTGGCGCGGCCAGAGCCTCTTCAACCAGCCCCATAAAGGCAAAACCTGGAGCAAAACCCAGGGCAAACACCTGGTATTCGTGTTCACTGTGCCGGCGAATCACTTCGCTTACCGAGCAGCCGGCGCGCTGGGCCAGCAACGTCAGTTCCGGGCCCACGCTCACGTCGTACCACACGGGCAGCACATGACACTGGCCAAGGTTGCGGGTTTCCGGGCGCAGGTCGGTCAAGGCCTGGGCGATCAATTCACGGGCCTGGGCCGGGGTCAGCGCCAGCCCGTCGTAATGCACCATCATTGTGGTGTAGGACGGCACCAGATCGATCAGATGCACCGCAAAGCAGGTGCGGATCCGCTCGCTGGCAGCCAGTATCCAGGGCATGTTGCTTTCGGCAATTTCATCAAACAGGCGCAGCATCAGGCAATCGATGGCGACCACTTCGATACGCGGCTTCATGCCCGCGCCTGCTGCTCAAGGGCTTCGCGAATACGCTGCACAGCAGCAATCGAGCTAATGTTGTCGCCATGCACACACAGGGTATCAGCGTGCAAATGCAGGGCACTGCCGTCACTGGCAAGCAGGGCCTTGCCCGCTGCAATGGTCAGGGCCTGCTGCACGATGACATCCGCATCGTGGTGGACTGCCCCCGGTAGTTGTCGCGAGACCAGCCGCCCGGCGTTGTCGTAGGCGCGGTCGGCAAAGGCTTCAAACCACAGTGTTACCCCAAACTCGTCGCCGATTGCCTGGGCGGCACTGTTGTCTCGCGTGGCCATCAGCATGAGCGGCAAGCTGGAATCGTAAGCGGCCACAGCCTGAACCACTGCCCGCAGCTGTACCGGGTTGGCCATCATGTCGTTGTACATCGCGCCGTGGGGTTTGACATAGCTGACCTGCACACCCTGTGCGCGGCAAATACCGTCCAGTGCACCGATCTGATAATGCAGCAGATCCTGCACTTCCTGCGCCGAATAGCTCATGGATCGGCGCCCAAAGCCCGCCAGATCCTGATACGCCGGATGAGCACCGATCTTCACATTATGCGCCACAGCCAGGGCCACGGTTTTGCGCATGATGCCCGGGTCGCCGGCATGAAAGCCGCAGGCAATGTTGGCGCAATCGATAAACGGCATGACTTCGGCATCCAGGCCCATGGTCCAGCTGCCAAAACTCTCACCAATGTCACAATTCAATAACAGGCGGCTCACGATGATGCTCCTGTGGTCTTTTTATAGATTAGGTAGGAGCATTTTTCGACAGGCGCGGGCCATTCGTCCAACTAATAAAAGCCGGGCTCGGGCATAAGAAAAATTTGATTGCTTAACATTTCTTGTGAAAGGGGATATTCCCCCGGGGTCAGTAGCTGCGCTCGCGGCGGGCAATGCGCTCACGCTGGCGTTTGCCGCCGAGCACGACCCAGTCCACCAGCCGCAGGAAACCTTCGATAATGAAGGAGAACAGCAAGGCACCCGCCATCGCCCAACCAATGGCGCTCGGCGACAACAACACCTGGTAGGTGTAGGCGTTCAGGGTTTCTTCGCGAATGGCCGGATCAGCCGCATAGGCCACTTGCAGGGCGCGCATGTACCACGGGCCCTGCATGGCCTGGAACTGCTCATCAAGCAGGCGTTGACGGTTGAGCAAGGTGCCGAGGCTGCCGGCATCACTGCGAAAAACCGGGTCATCGCTGGCCTGGTAATGGGCCACCAGCGCTTGCAGGTCACCCTTGAAAAACTGGTTGGCGGTGTTCTGGAACCCCGCCAACCCGGTCTGGGCCTCGATCAGATGAGCTTCAACACGGTTGGCGTAATCATTGATAAACCCCGGCACTTGCACACCGATCAGCAGGCCAAGGGTAAACAATACCAACCGCAGGTAGCTCAGGAACATACACACCCATCCTTATTCGGTTATGCCCTGGCTGACGCATTCACCGCGTCGCCACAGACTCCATTGGCCCGGTTCGTAGCGTGTCCAGGTTTCGTTTTCAGTCAGTGGCTCGGTGGCAATCACGGTGACTACATCGTTGGGCGTGGTCTCTGCCTGAAAATCGACGATAACATCGACATCTTTCAGGCGCGCCGGGCCAAACGGGGCTCGCCGGGTAATTTGCGCCAGCTTGGTCGAGCAATAGCAGAAAAGCCAGTCGCCATCACTGAGCAGGCAATTGAACACGCCTTTGCTGCGAAACTCGGCGCAGGCCTCAACCAGCACCGGCAGGATGCGTTCGACGTCGACCGGCTCCGGGAAGGCTTCACGGACCCGGTTGAGCAGGTCACAGAACGCCGCTTCACTGTCGGTATCACCAATAGGGCGGTAAAAACTCGTACTCGGAGAAAAGTCGGCCAACTGGCCATTGTGCGCAAAACACCAGTTGCGTCCCCACAGCTCGCGAACAAACGGGTGGGTATTGGACAGGCACACCTTGCCCACGTTGGCCTGGCGGATATGGCCAATCACCACTTCGCTTTTGATCGGGTAACGCTGTACCAGCAGGGCGACTTCGGAGTCGCAACTGGCGGCAGGGTCCTGGAACAAGCGCAGGCCCCGGCCTTCATAGAAGGCAATGCCCCAGCCATCACGATGCGGGCCAGTACGCCCGCCGCGCTGCATCAGGCCGGTAAAGCTGAACACAATATCAGTCGGGACGTTGGCGCTCATGCCCAATAATTCACACACGCTCGCACTCTCGCATTCAGGCTGGACGAAACAAAATTACAACCGCGGCTCAACCCGTGACGGGCCCGATGCACGCGGCGCACTCTTTGGAACATGACGGTCATCGCCGGCCGGGCCAAAAGGCTGGTCGTCTTCAGGATCGGCCTGACGGGCTTTGGCGGCCGCGGCGGCTTGCGCCTTGCGGGCTTTGCCGGAGCGCTCGATCGGCCAGCGGATCAGCACAAATATAGCGTAAACGCACAGTGCAATTATGGCGTACATCAGCAGGTCAGAGACCGCGCGCCAGGCGTTGTCGCCCACTTTAAAGGCCAGATCCAGAGCAGCAATCGCCACTGCAGGGGCAAATTTTTCCTTGACCGGGTCAATGATGGTCGGGCTGAACAGCAACACGGCCATTAATACCCGCAACGGTTCGCGCAACCAGCGCCACATAAAGCGGGTCATGCGGCACCATACGAGCAGGCAGCCCAAAGCAGCAAAGGCGTAAAGGCCCCAGGCGATCAGATAGTCGTTCTCGGTCATGGTATCCATGGTCGGCAGGCAATGAGAGGCTATGATAACGGCTTTTAGGCAGTGCGGCTGCAACGCCGTCAGCGTCACTTATTTTTCATGCAGATTTCAGAGCACACTCAATGACCCAATCAGCCTCCCCAATCAGCGCTCCTATCGCACATAAGATCGAGGGCTCAGACCCTTACTCGTGGCTGCAAAACCGCGACAGTGACGAGGTTTTGGACTGCCTGAAAGCCGAAAACAGTTATCAGGAGGCGCAGTTGGCCGACCAGGCTGAATTGCGGGAGACGCTGTTTCAAGAGATCAAGGGACGGATTCGCGAGACTGATCTGTCGCTGCCCTCCCCCTGGGGCCCGTATCTGTATTACACGCGCACCAACGCCGGCGATGAATACGCCCGCCACTACCGTTGCCCGCGCCCGGCCGATGACAGCCAGCAGGTGGACGAGAACGCCGAACATTTGTTGCTGGACCCCAATGCATTGGCCGATGGTGGCTTTATTTCTCTGGGGGCGTTCACTATCAGCCCCGATCACCAGCGCCTGGCCTACAGCCTGGACACTAGCGGCGAAGAAACCTACCGCCTGTTTGTAAAAGAGCTGGGCAGCGGCACGGTCACCGAGCTGCCGTTTGAAGACTGCGATGGCAGCATGACTTGGGCGAATGACAGCCAGACCCTGTTTTTCGCCGGGCTGGACGACACCCATCGTCCGCACAAGTTGTTTCGCCACACCCTCGGCGAAACAGCTGCCCATGAAGTATTCCATGAAGCGGACGGGAGGTTTTTCCTGCACTGCTACCGCTCTAGTTCTGAACAGCAACTGATTTTGTTGCTTAACAGTAAAACCACCAGCGAAACCTGGGTGCTGGACGCCAACCTGCCGCGCCAGCCCTTCAGCTGTCTGGCACTACGGGTTGAAAACCACGACTACAGCGTCGATCACGGCCTGTTTGAAGGCCAGTGGGCGTGGTTTATCCGCACCAATCAGGACGGCATCAACTTTGCCCTGTATTACGCCTTCGGCGAGGTGCCGTCACGCAATGACTGGCAGCCACTGATTGCCCATAGTGACAGCGTGATGCTGGAAGGCATGACCCTCAACGCCCAAGCCTTGTGCCTGAGCCTGCGCGAGGGCGGCTTGCCCATTATCGAAATCCGCCCCGACGGCCTGACGCCATATCGCGTGCAATTGCCGGACGCGGCCTACAGCCTGTATGTGCAAGACAGCCTGGAATTTGACAGCAAGTACATTCGCCTTCGCTACGAGGCGCTGAATCGCCCGGCACAAGTGCGCCAGTTGACCCTTGCCACAGGCGAGCAAAGCGTTCTCAAGGAAACCCCTGTGCTGGGGCCATTCAACGCCGATGATTACGTCAGCCACCGTTTATGGGCCACCGCCCCCGATGGTACTCAGGTGCCGATCAGCCTGGTGGTCAAACGCGATGTGCTGGGCAAACCTGTGCCGCTCTACCTGTATGGCTACGGGGCCTATGGCGAATGCCTTGACCCGTGGTTTTCCCATGCCCGTCTAAGCCTGCTTGATCGTGGCGTGGCCTTTGCCATTGCCCATGTGCGTGGCGGCGGCGAGTTGGGCGAGGCCTGGTATCGCGCGGGCAAGCAGGAACACAAACACAACACCTTCACCGACTTTATCGCCTGCGCCGAACACCTGATCGACCAAGGGCTGACCCGCAGCGAACAACTGGTCATCAGTGGCGGCAGCGCCGGTGGCCTGTTGATCGGTGCCGTACTCAATCAGCGCCCGGAACTGTTCAAGGCAGCGATTGCCGAAGTGCCGTTTGTGGATGTGCTCAACACCATGCTCGACCCGGAACTGCCGCTGACCGTCACCGAATACGACGAATGGGGCAACCCGCAAGACCCCGAGGTCTATGAACGGATCAAGGCTTACGCGCCCTATGAAAACGTTACCGCGCAGGCTTACCCGTCAATGCTGGTGATTGCCGGGTACAACGACAGTCGCGTGCAGTACTGGGAAGCGGCCAAATGGGTGGCCAAGCTGCGCGCCAGCAAGACCGACAACAACCTGCTGTTGCTCAAGACTGAACTGGAGGCGGGCCATGGCGGCATGAGCGGGCGTTATCAGGGCTTGCGCGACGTGGCGCTGGAATATGCATTTGTGTTCAAGGTGCTGGGGATTTGACAGCCCCGCCGATCACACCCCTCTTCAACCGTTAGAGATACTGTAACCGTGGGAGCGAGCCTGCTCGCGAAGATCGTTCGCGAGCAGGCTCGCTCCCACAAAGGCAAAGCATCAGCTCGGTGGATGCACGGTCAATCCTGTGGGCTTTTGCCCTTCGGGTCTTTAAGCTCCAGCCCCGGCAGTGGCTGATCCTTGGGCGGCTGCGGCAGGTCGATCGGTGGCAGCGGTATCAGGCTGCCACTACCGGCCACAGGCTTGGGCACGGCGCGCGGGGTGATTTGCGGGTACGGGGTTGGCGTGGCGGTGCCCGGCGAACCCGGCGCGGCTGTCACGGGGGTAATCGGTACTGTGGTCAATTCCGCTGCCTGGGCCGCACTTATCAAGAGCGCGCACCCTGCAATGGCCGTTAGAATAGTGCGTTTCATCAATCACTCCGTTGCCAGACCGGCTTGTCTGCCCTCAGGCTACTCGTAACCTGCGGTTTTTGCCCCCCTCAATGAGATTTCCATGAAACGTTTTGTTTTGCTCGACACCACTCCGATCCCCGAAAACGGCGGCGCCTTGTGCCTGTTCGAGTATGGCGAAGACTTCGTGATCAAGATTCAGGGTGGTGATGGCGGCCAGCTGATGAACACCCGCATGCACGGCTCCGAAGACGCACTGGCCGAAATACCTTGCCGCAAAGTCGCAGGGCGCCAGCAATCGCGGGTACTGATCGGCGGGCTGGGCATGGGCTTTACCCTGGCTTCGGCACTCAAACATCTGGGTAAAACGGCTGAAGTGGTGGTTGCCGAACTGGTGCCCGGCGTTGTGGAATGGAACCGCGGCCCGCTGGGCGAAAAATCGGGCAACCCGTTGCAAGACCCACGCACCGTGATTCGCATGGAAGACGTGGCCAAGGTGCTGCAAGCCGAACCCAACGGTTTTGACGCAATCATGCTCGACGTCGACAACGGCCCCGAAGGCCTGACCCAAAAAGCCAATAGCTGGCTGTATTCGGCCGGCGGCCTGAGTGCCTGCGCCAAGGCCTTGCGCCCCAAAGGCATACTGGCGGTATGGTCTGCCAGTGCCGACAAACAATTTTCGGACAAACTGCGCAAAGCCGGTTTCAAGGCTGAGGAAGTCCAGGTGTTTGCCCACGGCAACAAGGGCACCCGACACACCATCTGGATTGCAGAAAAAATCAAAGGCTGATCAACAGCTAAACTTAACGACATAACCGTCATTAGTCTTACAAGGTGAACCCATGAGTTCGGCGAATCCACCCTCCCACACCGCCAAGCTGGATCGCATCCTGGCCGATGCCCAGCGTGACCGCGAAATGGGCTATCGCGACAAGGCCCTGAAAATGTACCCCCACGTGTGCGGCCGCTGCGCCCGTGAATTTGCCGGCAAGCGCCTGAGCGAGCTGACTGTTCACCACCGCGACCACAACCACGACAACAACCCGCAGGACGGCTCCAACTGGGAGCTGTTGTGCCTGTACTGCCACGACAACGAACACTCGCGCTACACCGACCAGCAGTATTTTTCGGACAGTTCCACCAGCAGCCCGAAAATTGCCAAGGCCACCCACAACCCGTTCGCCGCGCTGGCCGGGCTGATGAAAAAAGACGAGTAGCCTGTTTTCGTTGCAACTGCCGAAACTGCGTCCGATTGCGCAGCGATCGTAAAACCAGAGCCCGCGACTTCACGAGCAGACCGCAAGGCTCGGGCTTTACGACGACTCCGTCGCCGGACGCAGCCTGCGGCAGCTGCTACGGAGTTTGGGACAACACAGGTATACTCGCGTCTTTTTTCGCAAGGGCTCGGGCACGTGGCAAACAAACGGTACAGCTGCATTGGTTTGTATAACCCCAAATCACCGGAAAACGTCGGCTCGGTGATGCGTGCGGCTGGTTGCTACAACGTGGCGTCGGTGTTTTATACCGGCAAGCGCTATGAACGCGCCCGCGACTTCATCACCGATACCAAGAAAGTCCATCAGGATATCCCGCTGATCGGTATCGATGACCTGAAAAAAATCATCCCCCTGGGCTGTATCCCCGTCGCCGTAGAAATGGTCGAGGGCGCGCGCCCATTGCCCGAGTACACCCACCCGGATCGGGCGATTTATATCTTTGGCCCGGAAGACGGATCCCTCGGCAAGGATGTGCTGGAATGGTGTGAGGACGTGATTTACATCCCCACCACCGGCTGCATGAACCTGGCTGCAACAGTCAACGTGGTGCTCTACGACCGCTTGGCCAAGGGCAACAATACCCGTTCCGGGCCCAAGTTCGGCTAGGTCAGACCTTGCCTCTGTTCTGCTGGCTGGCACTCCAGTCCACCAGCAGGCTGTAGGCGATGGCGAGCAAGGTGGGGCCGATGAAAAGGCCGATAAAGCCGAAAGCTATCAAGCCGCCAAACACGCCCAGCAGCACGATCACCAGTGGCAGGTTGCCGCCCCGACTGATCAGATAAGGCTTGAGCACGTTATCGACACCGCTGATGATCAGCGTGCCCCAGATGCCGAGAAAGATCGCCATCCCGTAGTCACCCTTCCAGACCAGCCAGGCCGTGGCAGGTACCCAGATCAGCGGCGGCCCCATCGGAATCAGGCTGAGCAGGAACGTAGCCAGCCCAAGTACCAGCGCCCCCGGCACGCCGGCAATCAAGAAGCCGATCAATGCCAGCAATGCCTGCGCCGCTGCGGTGCCGATCACACCGTTGACCACGCGCTGCACGGTACCGGCCACCAGCTCCTGATAATAATCCGCGCGCTCACCGATCAGGCGCTCCAGCAAACCGTGTACAAAACTCGCCAGGCGCGGCCCGTCACGATAGAAAAAGAACACAAAGACAATACTCAGCGTCAGTTCCAGAATACCGCTGCCGATCTGTGCACTGCGCGCCAGCAACCAGTTACCGACCTGCCCCAGGTAAGGCTTGATGGCCACCAGCATTGCCGCACCCTGCTCGTCGATGGTGTTCCAGATGCCCACCAGACGCTCCCCCACCAGCGGCAGACCGGCCAGCCAGGCCGGCGCTTCAGGCAAACCTTCAAGCTGCACATCCTTGACGAAGGTGGTGGCATCGCGAACATGATCTGCCAGGTTCAACCCCAGCCACACCAGAGGCCCGGCCACCAACAGCATCCAGCCCAGGGTAAGGATGCCGGCAGCGAGCGACTCGCGCCCACCGAGCAAGCGTGTCAGCAGGCGCATCAGGGGCCAGCTGGCAAATGCCAGTACCGCGCCCCAGAACAAGGCCGACCAGAAAGGGGCCATCACCCACAGGCTGGCACCGAACAACACCAGGAGCAGAATCTGCACCAGCAGGCGATCGTTATTGAGCATGTGTGTTCCACAGAAAATTCAGAAATCAAAGAAGGACGACGACTACGTAGAGTGTAGTCGTCGTTTACACAGGCTTAACGCAAGAGTTCGATGCGCAACCCTTTGGCCTGACCGCCACCCAGTTCCAGGCGCGACGCCCGTACACCGTTAGCGATCAGCGCATCGCGCCAGCCGCCAGCCTTGGCACCGGTTAAACTGACCCTGGAGGTTGCATCCAGGTTCAATGCCCTTGAAATTAACGTCAGCCACTGAGTATCCGGGTCGCCCGCAAGCTTGGGAAAATCCAGCTCGCCCGTGCTTTTAAGCTGGCGTTGCAGGGTGGCCGAGGTAGGCAACAGTTCTCCCAGGTCGGCACTCGCCTGCATCTGCTCAACGTGCAGATAGGCCTTGCGATTGCCTCGATTGATCCCGTACAGGGCAACCAGCTGGTTCTGAGCGGGGGCCGCACGGCGCAGCAGCAAGTAAGACTGCTGCTCGTCGGAGCCCACCAGCTTGGAATTGCCGAACACTTCATTGGCCCACAGGCTGCTTTCGCCACAGTCACGAGCCTGACACCAGAACAACAACTCGGCGCCCTGCTTTTGCAACGCCTCGCGTGCAGCGGTAAAGGCTTCGGTGGCCGAGTGCTCGGCAGGCAGCTCGTAGGTGACGGCCGTTATCTGACCACGGGCATTGACCTGCCCTTCGAATCGCAGGCGGCCGCTGATCTTGCGGATCGAGCCCATCGGGTAGATACGTTCGACATCGGGCCGCACGCTGTAATCGACAATCTGCGCGTCCGCGAGGCGCGGCACATCCGGCAAATCACTGCTGCCGGGCACATCGCTGGCCCAAAGTAACGGGCTCAAACAGCCCAGGCCCAGAGCCAGGATAAATCGGCTGGGTATTTTCATCGGCGCACATCACCGGGTGATGACGTGTGGCTGAGCATCCTCACGATAGAGACCGGGTGGCCTTTCGGGGTCGCAGCGGTGTACAGATCTATCATGGTTGTCTCCCATTTCAACCCGCCAAGCCTCGACAGTTGCTAGCCGCAAGTCAAGGAACAGCGAAGAAGCGATTGAAACAGTCTGCAACAAGGATCGCTCCCGCCTCGTCATTCAGGTGCAAATGATGGCCACCCGGCAACCGTTCCAGGTTGAAGGGTAGCCGATCCAGTAGCTCGGGGTGGCTGGCCAGCATGCCCTGCTGCGCCACCACCAGGGTGGTCGGGCAACTCACCCGTCGTACAAAGGACATCGCCTGCTCGTCACTCAGGCGCAAGGGCGATGGCAAGGTGAGTCGGCTGTCGCTGCGCCAGCTGTAGCCGCCGGGCACGGGCATCAGCCCGCGCTGGGCGAGCAGCTCGGCGGCCTCGCGGCTGACGGCTACCAGGCCTTTCATCCGCGCTTCGACAGCCCGGTCGAGTGTCGGATGCACCGACTTGCGCTTGTGCTCCAGATCGAGCTGCGCCTGCAGAGCCTGGCCCATGCGCTCGGCGGCATCACCCTCGGGGCCGCTGCGCGCGACAATGCCATCAATCAGCCCCATGCGGGTCACGCGCTCCGGGAACGAACCGGCAATGACCACAGACACAATGGCACCCAGTGAGTGCCCAAGCAGAGCAAAGCGCTCCCAGCCCAGTTGCTCGGCCACGCACAGCACATCAAAGGCATAGTCCGCCAGCGCATAGCCGGCGCCACGGGGACGGTGATCGGAATGGCCATGCCCGGCAAAATCCAGGGCCACGATACGCAAGCCCGTCAGCTTTGGCGCCAGCCGGGCAAAGCTGTTGGCGTTATCCAGCCAGCCATGCAGGGCGATAACAGGCAAGCCATCCTCGGGGCCGAATATATGTGCAGCCAGCTCGATATGCGGCAGGCTCAGACGAATTTCTTCAACCACAGGGCTCATGCGAAATGCTCGTTAAAGGCCGGGATGACGGAGTTCCCAGCGGGCAAAAATCTGTTTCAGCAGGCTGGCGGTATCCTGCGGCTGCTCAAGCGGGAACATGTGCCCGCCCGGCACGCTCAACGCCTCGCCGTTGGGCATGCGCGCCACCGCCCTGGCATGATGGTTCATGACCACGCGGCTGTCGCGACCACGCACCACGGTCAGCGGCACCTGCAGCTTGAAGGCCTGCCCGGGGCTGGTATGCGGAACGCTGCGATAGATATCGATTTCGGTGGCAGGGTCAAAGCGCAACCGCAAACACTCATCCACAGGTTGCAAGCCGTGCTCCAGATAGGCCTCGAAGCAATCGGGGTCAAAGCTGCGAAACAGTGATTTGCCGGCAAAGTAAGCGCGTGCCGCTTCACGGTCGGCAAACTCTTCACGCCGCCCTAGCGTGCGACCGGCGGGGGTCAGGCGATCAATCAGGCCAAAGCGCTTGGCCGCGCGAATCACCCATTGATCAGTGCGCGTCAACACCGGCGAATCCAGCATGACGACGCCCCGGTAAAGCTGCGGGCAGCGGATTGCGGCATGCAAATGCAACATCCCGCCCAGCGAGTGACCCACGCCCAGTACGGGCCCGGCTTGCTGGCGAAGATGATATATCAGCTCATCGACCAGGTTATGCCAGTTGTTGTCCACCGGGTAACGCGGGTCATGCCCGTGCTGTGACAAATGCGTCACGCAAAAATCCGGCGCCAGGGCATTGAACAACTTCCCGTACGTGGCTGAAGGGAAGCCGTTGGCATGGGCGAAAAAAATCTGCCGAGACATACAAGGCATCCAGATGTAGGAAGAATGCCGTATTGTCTGCAGGAATATTCTTCATATCAATGACCGTATGCGCCATGAGTGACGACACTACGGCCATTGACTGACCGTTTGATCACCGCGCTGGGGGTGTTTCACCCAGGGGCACAACGGCGATGGTCAGGCGCGAGATGCAGTTTATTTTACCGCTGTCGTCGCTCAGGCGGATATCCCACACATGGGTGGTGCGACCGATATGGACCGGGCGTGCGATTGCACTCACCCGGCCGCTGCGCACGCCACGCAAGTGGTTGGCATTGACCTCAAGGCCCACACAATAGAATTTTTGCGTATCGATGCACATGTAGCTGGCCATCGAGCCGAGTGTTTCTGCCAGCACCACCGACGCACCGCCATGCAGCAAGCCGAAGGGCTGGTGGGTACGATGGTCCACTACCATGCTTGCGGTGATGGAGTTGTCGTCAAACGCATCGAACGTGATGTCCAGCACATCGCAAATGGTGTTTTTGCGCATTTCATTGAGGCGTGCCAGATCTGGCTGGGTCGTCCACAAGCTCATGTGGTCATTCCTTGGTCAGTGAGTGTTGGTGACGGAGCCACTGGCCCTCGACGCAAGCGTCAAATGCCATTAACCCGCCTCCAACTATCTTGCACTACGACCGTACTGTGCAACCGCTGCAATGCTCAGGGGTGATATGCGCTGAGCAATGTCATGCTGCCCGCCAGCGGCCACTCACCTTCAAGCTCCACCAGGCTGGCCGTGTGCATGGGCTGCGGTTGCCGCATGTGCCCGTGCAGCATCAGGCTGATCAATTCACCTACAAACGGCTGATGACTGACCAACAGCACATTGCCGCTGTCCGGCAGTTTGCCGAGCGCATACTTGGGTTCACTTTCGGGCGTCAGCCAGGGCACGGTGACGGGTGGTGATGAAAAGCCCAGGGCCTGGCAAACCAACGCGGCGGTTTGCTGGGCGCGCACATAAGGACTGACCAGAATGCAGTCCAGCGGCTGGCCAATCAAATGAGCGGCGCTGCCCAGCACCTGCTCACGCCCGTGGGGGGTCAGCTCACGCTCGGCATCACGGCGGGCATGGGGCTCGGCTTCGCCATGACGCAGAATCCAGACTTTCATGGCTTGGTCCCTTCACCATTGGCGCCTGGCGTGTAGGGCGCTTCGCCTTCAGGTGCCCGCGGCACTGGCCAGTCGGCGAACGGCCAGGGTTTTTGTTCGGTGTGAAAACTGCCGAAACGACCGATCTGCGCCAGGTAAAGGCTCAGGCTGTCACCAAAGTTCATCAAGCCGCCATTGGGCGCACCGTAGACCACACGGTAAATCAACTGCACCAGCACCAGCCCGCCAAGAACCAGTTGTGCCACCTGCCAGACCAGCAGGAAAACCAGCATCCACAGCACGCGCAAAACAAGCGACTCGTACTTGGGTGCGTTTTTAGTGTCGTTCATGTGCTGCTCCTGTGGTGCTCAGTTAAAACCGCTGGTGGAGATAAAGTCGACATCGGTCTTGGGCTCGCCACGCATCAATTGCCCGATCACCTGCTCCAGGGTGTAGCCCTCGAACAGGATTGCGTGCAACCCGGCAACCAATGGCATGTAAACGTTCAGTTCCTGCGCCTTGGCCTTGAGTACCTTAAGGGTATTCACGCCTTCGGCCACTTCACCCAGGCGGGTAACGGCATCTTCAAGGCTCAGCCCCTGCCCCAGGGCAAAGCCGACCTGATAGTTGCGGCTTTTAGGCGATGAGCAGGTAACGATCAAGTCGCCTACTCCTGCCAGCCCGAGAAAGGTCATGGGGTTGGCACCCTGGCTGACGGCGAAGCGAGTCATTTCTGCCAAGGCACGGGTAATCAGCATGCTTTTGGTGTTCTCGCCCATACCCAGCGCCACGGCCATGCCGGCGATGATCGCGTAAACGTTTTTCAGGGCCCCGCCCAGCTCCACGCCAAAGCGGTCGGCACTGGCGTAGACACGGAACGTGCGGCCATGCAGTGCAGCCTGCACGCGGGTGCAGAGTTCTTCGTCGGCGCTGGCGACCACGGTGGCAGTCAGCGCATGTTCGGCCACCTCGCGGGCGAGGTTGGGCCCGGAAAGCACACCGATGCGTGCCTGCGGGGCGATTTCTTCAAGGATCTCGCTCATCAGCTTGAAGCTGTGGGCTTCAATCCCCTTGGTCAGGCTGACCAGCATCTTGCCGCTCAGGCGCCCGGCATGCTCCGCCAGCACACTGCGCAAGGCGCTGGACGGCAAAGCCACGAAGCACAACTGGCAGGCATCGAGTGTGGCCTGCAAGTCAGTGACCGGCTCGACCCCGGGATGAATCTTGATACCTTTAAGGTAACGAGGGTTTTCACGATTGAGGCGAATGGCCTCGGCTTGCTCGGGGTCGCGCATCCACTGATGCACTCGATGACCGTTTTCTGCCAGCAAGTTGGCCACGGCGGTGCCAAAGCTTCCGCCTCCCAAGACCGCAATAGCGTGCTGTTCAGTCATATGCAATCCCGTTATCCATCTAGCAGTGGCAATGACGGCATTATACGGAGCACATCCCCCGCGACCAGCCCCACAGCATATAGATGGCCATGACTGAAAAAGAACAGGACCTCGGTTACCATGCGGTTCCGGTACTCACACCCAGAGGCAGCATTGCTGCACTTCAAAATGAACACGCGCAGGTCAAGGATGACAATGGACAGTGGAAATGGACTGACGCACTGGCGACTGACCGACGGAGCCGCGTTCCCATGATGACTCGCAGCCGGTGGGACATCCACACCCGCACGCAGATGATGAGTCTGGGCCCGGCCCTGCTATTGACGCTGTTGCTGATCAGCTTTTTTACCTTCGTACGAATCCAGGATTTGCGCCAGGAACTCAAGCACACCGGCCAATTGATCGCCAACCAGCTGGCACCCGCCACCGAGTACGGGATCATGTCGGGGAACAACGATGTGCTGGAAACCCTGATCAACGCCTCGCTGAACATTCCCCATGTTCAATTCGTGCAGGTACAGAACCGGGCCAACGACATACTGGCCCACGCCGAGCATCCCGCGCCCAATGCTGACAAGAGCTCGCAGGTTGAAGTGTTTCAGGCGCCGGTCAGAGTGCAGAAGAGCCCCTCCGGCGGTTATTTACTGCTCGGCAATCGACAGGCTGCGGACCTGACAGAAGATTATCTGGGCCGGGTACTGGTCGGCATGTCCGGCGAAGCGTTCAGCACGCGCCAGCAGGAAATCCTGCTCAAGGCCGTGATTCTTGCCTTGTTTGCCCTGGGCTTCACTTATCTGCTGGCCAAGCGCCTGGCGTCCAACCTGTCCAGGCCCATCAGTGACATGAGCAAGGCGGTCAAGGCCATCCAGTACGGCGACTATAAAACCCCCTTGCCCGTGGTCGACGACGGCGAGCTGGGCACATTGGCCCAACACATCAATAACCTGGCCACAGGCCTTGAGCAAGCCAGCCGCGAGCAACAATCTGCCATTGCGCAATTGATCCAGACACGTGAAGAAGCCGAGCGTGCCAACCGTGCGAAAACCGACTTCCTGGCCATGATGAGTCACGAACTGCGCACCCCCATGAACGGCGTACTGGGCATGCTGCAACTGCTGGAAACCACGCAGATGACCGAAGAGCAGGCCGAATATGCCGCCCTGGCATCGGAATCCACCGAGCACTTGCTCAAGGTCATCAACGATATCCTCGATTTCTCCCGAATCGAACGCTCAGCGCTGGAGCTGGAGCGTATCCCCTTCAACCTCGCCGAAATGGTCAGCAACTGCGCCCAGGCATTCCAGCACAACGCCGTGCAACGTGGCCTGCACTTGCAACTGAACATTCCTGAAGGGCTGCAGGACTTGCCTGTACTGGGCGATCCGACCCGGATCCGGCAAATCCTGGTCAACCTGATCGGTAATGCCCTGAAGTTCACTGAACGGGGTCAGGTCATTATCGAACCGCTCTGGCAACAACTGGATCACGAACTGATCTGGTTTACCTGCGCCGTACGTGACAGCGGTATCGGGATCAACAGCGAAAAACTGGACGCCATGTTCACCGCCTTCCAGCAGGCCGACAGCTCTATTTCCCGACGTTATGGTGGCACCGGGCTGGGCCTGCCCATCGCCCGCACACTGGCGGAGCGAATGGGCGGCACGCTGCACGCCATGAGCGAAGAGGCCCAAGGCTCGGTGTTCACCCTCGAAATCCCGCTGCAACTGCATCAACCCGTCACGCTCAGCCAGAGACCGTTGCTGGAGCCTGGGGCCATCTGTGCACCCGGGCGCAAAGTGCTGCTGGTGGAAGACAACCAGGTTAACCAGACCGTCATTGAGGCCATGCTAAGCAGCCTGGGGTATGAAGTGACTATGGTCAGTGACGGTGCACAGGCCATTCACTTTGCCAACAGCGAGCGCTTCGCCGCGATCTTGATGGACTGCCGGCTGCCGATCATCAACGGCTATGAAGCCACCCGGCAAATCCGCCAGTTGCCCGGTTGCCGGGCCCTGCCCATCATCGCCCTGACCGCCAA
The DNA here is from genome assembly GCF_005930585.1 of Pseudomonas sp. FSL W7-0098. Classification (NCBI taxonomy): domain Bacteria; kingdom Pseudomonadati; phylum Pseudomonadota; class Gammaproteobacteria; order Pseudomonadales; family Pseudomonadaceae; genus Pseudomonas; species Pseudomonas sp. FSL W7-0098. Next base: position 10,454 of record NZ_RXHW01000003.1, on the reverse strand, counting down.
TGCCCTGCAGGGCGACCGGGAGACCTGCCTGCAGGCCGGAATGAACGATTACCTGGCAAAGCCGTTCAAACGCGCTGACCTGGAACAAATTCTGCAGCGCTGGGTCCAGTAACTTATGGCTAAAAGGCCACCTGCGACTGGCGTAAAAGACAAAAGTGCGGCAGTCTTAGGCACCCGAATGGGCCACTGAACCGGCCCGATTTAAATTTTCAGTGCACAAGTGTACATTCTTGTCCTTTGCGCTGTGACTTTCACTACAACGCAATAGTCTATGTGTAGGCTGGCGAACTGAAACACCTGTGTTTCAGTTGGTCGGGAAGATTTGCCCCACCCGCCGCATGGGATTATTGAGGAGCTCGCATGACCAAACAAAACGCCTTTACTCGGGAAGATCTGCTGCGCTGTAGCCGCGGCGAACTGTTCGGCCCGGGTAACGCGCAACTGCCCGCCCCTAACATGCTGATGGTAGATCGCATCACCCATATCAGCGAAGAGGGTGGCAAGTACGGCAAAGGTGAATTGGTCGCCGAGCTGGATATCACCCCGGACCTGTGGTTCTTCGCCTGCCATTTCGAAGGCGATCCGGTGATGCCGGGCTGCCTGGGCCTTGATGCCATGTGGCAGCTGGTCGGCTTCTACCTGGGCTGGCAGGGCCTGCCGGGCCGCGGTCGTGCCCTGGGTTCGGGCGAAGTGAAGTTCTTTGGCCAGGTCTTGCCGACCGCCAAGAAAGTCACCTACAACATTCAAATCAAGCGCGTCCTCAAGGGCAAGCTGAACCTGGCCATTGCCGATGGTTCGGTAACTGTCGACGGTCGCGAGATTTATACTGCCGAAGGCCTTCGGGTCGGCGTATTTACTTCCACTGACAACTTTTAAGGGTTATCCGCATGCGCCGCGTCGTTATCACTGGTCTGGGCATCGTTTCGTGCCTGGGCAATGACAAAGAGACCGTCTCCGCTAACCTGCGTGCAAGTCGCCCTGGCATCCGATTCAACCCGGAATATGCCGAAATGGGTCTGCGTAGCCAGGTTTCCGGCTCCATTGACCTGCCTCTCGAAGAGCTGATCGATCGCAAGATCTATCGCTTCGTCGGCCACGCAGCGGCTTACGCCTACCTGGCCATGAAAGACGCCATCACTGATTCGGGCCTGACCGAGGAGCAAGTCTCCAACCCGCGTACCGGCCTGATCGCCGGCTCCGGCGGCGCGTCGACCCTGAATCAGATGGAAGCACTCGACATCCTGCGTGAAAAAGGCGTCAAGCGTGTTGGCCCGTACCGCGTTACGCGGACCATGGGCAGCACCGTTTCCGCCTGCCTGGCCACCCCCTTCAAAATCAAGGGCGTGAACTACTCGATCTCCTCTGCCTGCGCCACCAGCGCCCATTGCATCGGCACTGCAGTCGAGCAGATCCAGCTGGGCAAGCAGGACATCGTATTTGCCGGCGGCGGCGAAGAAGAACATTGGAGCCAGTCGTTCCTGTTCGACGCCATGGGCGCCCTGTCCACCCAGTACAACGACACGCCTGAAAAAGCGTCCCGTGCCTACGACAAAAACCGCGACGGCTTCGTCATCGCCGGTGGCGGCGGCATGGTTGTTGTTGAAGAACTGGAACACGCCCTGGCCCGTGGCGCCAAGATCTACGCTGAAATCGTCGGCTACGGCGCAACATCCGACGGCTACGACATGGTTGCCCCAAGCGGTGAAGGCGCCATCCGCTGCATGCAGATGGCAATGGCCACCGTTGACGGCCCGATCGACTACCTCAACACCCACGGCACCTCTACTCCGGTAGGCGACGCCAAGGAAATGGAAGGTGTGCGCGCGGTATTCGGCGACAAGGCCCCGGCCATCAGCTCGACCAAAAGCCTGTCGGGTCACTCCCTGGGCGCCGCAGGCGTTCATGAAGCGATCTACTGCCTGCTGATGATGGAAGGCAATTTCATCGCTGGCTCGGCCAACATCGAAGAGATCGATCCTGTCGTTGCCGACATGCCGATCCTGACCAAGACCCGCGAGAACGTCACGCTCAACAACGTGATGAGCAACAGCTTCGGCTTCGGTGGCACCAACGCCACTCTGGTCCTCAAGCGCTGGGCTGGCAAATAAGCCACCCGCTCGCGACGTAAAAAATGCCCCGACTGGTTCGGGGCATTTTTTTGTCCGAGGGAACGTACAGCCGCCAGCATGCTCTATAAAGATCAGGACGTTTAATCACTCCACGCTGAGGTTTGCCATGACTGTTACCGTTAATACCGTGTCACACGAAGGTTTTCGTCACAGCATCAAGATCGACGATTACGAAGTGTTCACCGATCTGCCCAAAGCAATGGGCGGCGAAGGCAGCGCCCCTACCCCCCATGATTATTTCGATGCCGCCCTTGGCGCCTGCAAAGCGCTGACGCTCAAGCTATACGCACAGAGAAAAGAGATCCCGCTCACCGGAGTCACGGTTGAAGTCAAACACGACGCCAGCGAAGAACTTAAGGGCAAATATGCCCTGCACGTCAAACTGACCCTCAAGGGCGTACTGACCGACGCTCAGCGCGAGGAACTGCACAATGTGGCCGACAAGTGCCCGGTGCATAAACTGATGACCACCGCCGAGGTCACCATCGAAACCCACCTGTCTGAAGGCGCTTTCAGCCAGTAACGGCCTGCCGCCCGGATAAGCGCTGGGTTATGCTCAGCGCTTATCCATTGCCGGGCCAGCACCATGCGCGCACTCACAGTGATCCGACCTCGGGCCGAGGACGTAGAAGGCCAACCGATTTTGCGCCCCCTGCCCTCGGCAAAATGCCGCAGCGTCGGGCCATTCGTATTTTTCGACCACATGCTGCTAACCCATTACCCTGCCGGTAGCGGCATGAATATCCGACAGCACCCGCATATTGGTCTGTCTACGCTGACTTATCTGTTTGAAGGCCAGATTCAGCACAAGGACAGCCTGGGATCTGACCAACTGGTGGGTCCCGGCGATGTCAGCTGGATGACCGCCGGTGCAGCCATTACCCATATCGAACGCACGCCGGTATCATTGCTAGAGCAGGGTTCACATTTGCACGGCCTGCAGGTGTGGCTGGCATCACCCAAAACCCACGAGCAAGGTGCAAGCCACTACAGTCATCACCCCGCCGACAGCCTGCCCGTAAGCGACAACCTCGGGGTACGGATTCGCCTGATAGCCGGAACAGGCTTTTGCCTGACTTCGCCGGTACCGGTGCTCTCGCCTACCCTTTACGCAGACGTGCATATGCAAACGGCCACCACCTTGCTGATCCCGGCCGACTACCCGGAACGCGCGCTTTATATGCTTGAAGGTGACGTGCAACTGGATGGCCAGGCACTGGAGCCCCACAGCCTTGTGCTGCTGGAAGCAGGCGAAGAGATGACCCTGAGTGCCGACAGCGACTGCCACCTGGTGCTGATCGGCGGCGCACCGCTGGATGGCCCGCGGCGTATGAACTGGAACTTCGTCGCCAGCGACCCGGCCCTTATCGAAAAGGCCAGAGCGCGCTGGGCGGCAGGCGACTGGCCGACCGTTCCCGGAGAAATCGGCCGGATCGAACTGCCGTAAAACCCGTGCCTTACAAGACCATTGCCGCAACCCAGCCAAAGGCCAGCAGTGGCAAGTTGTAATGCAGGAAGGTGGGCACCACGGTGTCCCAGATGTGGTGATGCTGACCGTCAATATTCAGACCGGAAGTCGGGCCCAGGGTGGAGTCCGACGCTGGCGAACCGGCATCGCCCAGAGCGCCCGCCGTACCGACGATACACACGATGGCCATGGGGCTGAAGCCCAGTTGCACACACAGCGGCACAAAAATGGCCGCCAGGATAGGCACCGTTGAAAAGGACGAGCCGATGCCCATGGTCACCAGCAAACCCACCAGCAACATCAGCAGTGCACCTACCCCCTTGCTGTGGTTGATCCAGCCGGCAGACGCTTCAACCAGCGACTTGACCTCCCCCGTGGCTTTGAGCACTTCGGCGAAACCCGAAGCGGCGATCATGATGAAACCAATCATGGCCATCATTTTCATGCCTTCGGTAAACAGATCGTCGGTCTCACGCCAGCGCACGATCCCCGAGGCCGAGAAAATCAGAAAGCCTGCCAGCGCACCAATGATCATGGAGCCCAGCCACAGCTGAATGATAAACGCCGCTGCAATGGCCACCCCAGCCATCAGCAATGTGCGCGGGTTATAACTAATGGCCACCTGCTCGACCTGCTCGATCTTGCCCAGATCATAATCGCGCTTTTTGCGGTAGCTGATAAATACCGCCACCAGCAAGCCGAACAACATGCCCAAAGCCGGGATTGCCATGGCGTGGGTCACGTTGACAGCGCTGATATCCACGCCACTTTTGCTGACGTTGGCGAGCAGTATCTGGTTAAGGAAGATGTTGCCAAATCCCACCGGCAAGAACATGTAGGGCGTGATCAAACCAAAGGTCATGACACAGGCGATCAGGCGTCGATCGATTTTCAGTTTGGTCAGCACATACAACAACGGCGGAACCAAGAGCGGGATAAAGGCGATATGAATAGGAAGAATATTCTGCGATGAAATAGCCACCACCAGCAGCAAGCCGATCAATAGCCATTTGACCCGATTGCCACCCACGGCTTGCTGCTTGTTGACCATGCGCAGCGCTTTATCGGCCATGGCATGGGCCAGGCCAGACTTGGCAATGGCTACTGCGAAAGCGCCCAGCATCGCATAGGACAAAGCGACCTGAGCACCGCCACCCAAGCCGCCATTAAACGCATTGAGCGTAGCCTCGATACCCAGCCCGCCGACCAGGCCGCCCACAAGGGCACCCACAATCAGTGCGATAACCACATGCACACGGGACAGACTGAGCACCAGCATGATGCCGACCGCGGCAATTACTGCATTCATCATTACAACCTCATAGCGCGCACCACGATAAAAACACCGTGAAGCGGAAAATTTCGGGCAAAAGAAGACTGTTCCAATCGCCGGATCTGGAAGTGTGGGTGTATTTGGGGGCGCACACTTTGCAGCACCATCAGCGTCATGTCAAAGCGCATGCCGATAGCGGCCCCACAATCGTCCACAATCGGCCTTAACCCTAGTATTTGCAGGGCCAAATCGTACTTTTAAAGGGAGGGTCACATACTAAAAAAACGGGGTTTGGCATAAAGAAATACCACCTGCGGCCGCTAACAGACAAAGCCTCTTTTAGTCAGGATGTCTCCATGTCGCTCAGACAGCTTTCCATCCAATGGAAAATCACCCTTCTCGCCGGGCTCAGCCTGCTGGGTGTTGTTACCCTGCTGGTGGGGCTTTCGCTCTATCGCATGGACCACACTGCCGATCTGGTGGAGGCATCCAGCTCGCAGATGCTCAATGAGGCGGCACAGGCCCGCATTGAAGCGCAGGGTGAAGCCCAGGCACTGGCAATCAGCCGCCAGTTTATGGACGCCTACCAGTACGGCAACGGCTTCGCCCGCCAAGTCCTGTTTTTGCGTGAGCAATCGGAAAAACGCTTTCTGGATGCCTTCGACCTGCGTGAAGACCTGACCCGTCAGGTCAAAGCCGCCCTGCAGGCCAACCCGGACTTGCTGGGGCTCTCGCTGGTTTTCGAAGCCAACGCACTGGATGGCAAGGATCAGCTGTTCGATCATCAAAAAGAACTGGGCAGTAACGACAAGGGCCGCTTTGCCCTGTACTGGTCGCAACCGACGCCGGGCAAGCTGACCTCGATGGCACTGCCCGAATCAGACATGGCCGATACCAGCACCGGGCCCAGCGGCCAGGCCAACAACGCATGGTTTACCTGCCCGCGCACCACACGCAAACCGTGCATCATCGAGCCTTACTTTTATACAATCGACGGGCAAAGCGTACTGCTGACCAGTATCGTTTTCCCATTGATCGTGGACGGTAAAGTCATCGCTTCGCTGTCGGTGGATATCAACCTCAACAGCTTGCAAGCCCTCAGCCTGCAAGCCAGCCAGCGACTGTACGACGGGGAAACCCGGGTGGGCATCATCAGTTCGGCAGGCATCCTGGCCGGTTTCAGTGCTGATGCCAGCAAACTTGCCCAACGCCTCGACCAGGTCGACAGCAACGATGGCACGGCCCTGATCCGAATGATGGCCAGCGGTGATCAGGTACAAAGCATTCGCAGCCAGCAACGCCTGAAGGTGCTCACACCCTTCCTGCCGATTCCGGGCAGCAAGCCGTGGGGCGTGTTGCTCGACGTACCCGAGAAAGTTCTGATCGGCCCGGCCCAGGCGTTGCAGGCCGAACTGGACGAACGTAATAAAGCCGGAGCTTTGATCGAGCTGGCCTGGGGCTCACTGGCGGCCATTATCGGGCTCTTGCTGGTGTGGCTGATGGCCCTTAGCGTGACCCGGCCAATCCTCGGCGTGGCCCATATGCTGGAAGATATTGCCAGCGGTGAGGGAGACCTGACCCGTCGCCTGGCCTACGATAAAAAAGATGAATTGGGGCAACTGGCCAGCTGGTTCAACCGCTTTCTCGACAAACTGCAACCGACCATCGCCGAGGTCAAACGCTCGGTGCAGGATGCCCGCAGTACGGCCGATCAGTCAGCGGCGATTGCCACCCAGACCAGCGCAGGCATGGAGCAGCAATACCGTCAGGTCGATCAGGCAGCCACTGCTTCCCATGAGATGAGCGCTACCGCACAGGATGTGGCACGCAGCGCAGCGCAAGCGGCCCAGGCCGCCCGTGATGCCGACCAGGCCACACGACAGGGCTTGACCATCATCGATCGCACCACCGCCAGTATCGATCATCTGGCCGCCGACATGAGCGTAGCCATGACCCAGGTTGAAGGGCTGGCTGCCGATAGCGAGAAAATCGGATCGGTACTGGAAGTTATTCGTGCAATTGCCGAACAGACCAACCTCCTCGCCTTGAACGCAGCGATCGAAGCGGCACGAGCAGGCGAAGCCGGACGCGGGTTTGCCGTGGTGGCCGACGAGGTACGCAACCTGGCACGCCGGACCCAGGAATCGGTTGAGGAAACCCGCCAGGTCATCGAACAACTGCAAGCCGGCACCCAGGAAGTGGTGAGCTCCATGAGCAACAGCCATCGCCAGGCCCAGGGCAGTGTCGAGCAGGTGGGTCAAGCCGTGACCGCTCTGCAACAGATCGGCGATGCCGTGACCGTGATTACCGACATGAACTTGCAGATTGCCAGTGCGGCAGAAGAACAAAGTGCCGTGGCGGAAGAGATCAACAACAACGTTGCTACCATTCGCGATGTTACCGAGTCATTGTCTGAGCAAGCCAATGAATCTGCACGGGTCAGCCAGTCGCTTAACTCACTGGCCAACCAGCAGCAAAAACTGATGGATCAGTTTCGCGTCTGACCCTTTGGCGATGACGGCTTTAAGCCGTCGTCGCCTTTTGCTTACGCGCCGGTAGCTTGATGCTCACCAGCAACCCGCCTATCTCAGCCGTTCCAAGCTGCAGTTTGCCACCCCACGCTTCAACAATATCCCGCACTATGCCAAGCCCCAGGCCGTGACCACTGGCTTGCTCGTCAAGGCGCATACCACGACTGAACACCTGATCACGCTCAGTCTCGGGAATGCCCGGGCCATCGTCCTGTACTTCAATGACAAACCCGTCGCCAGTTTGGCTGATGCTCAGTTCGACTTGGGAGTCCGCCCATTTGCAGGCGTTATCCAGAAGATTGCCGAGCAATTCGAGCATGTCTTCCCGATCCCAGGGCAACAGCAACCCCGGCGCAACGTTGTGCGTCAGTTGCAGATGCTCGCCGTGGATCATCCCGAGGGTCGACAGCAGCCCCGGCAACTCTGCATCCGCATCGAATTGCGCACCCGGCAAGGCATCGCCCGCAAGACGCGCACGGTTAAGCTCACGGCTCATGCGCTGCTGTATCTGCTCCAACTGTTCACACAATGTATTTTGTATCTGCGGATAAGCCGCAAGCCGCGGATCGTTGGCCAGGCTGATCAACACCGCCAACGGAGTTTTGAGTGCATGCCCCAGGTTGCCCAGCGCATTGCGCGAGCGTTTGAGGGTGTCTTCGGTATGAGCCAGCAAATGGTTAATCTGCGTGACCAGTGGCTCAAGCTCAAGGGGCACCCGGGCATCCAGCTGAGAGCGCTGCCCCGACTGAAGCTGAGAAATTTGCTGGCGTGCTGTTTCCAACGGCCGCAGGGCACGGCGAACCGTGACGCGCTGCAGCAGCAAAATCACAATAAGGGCCAAGACCCCCATACCAAGACCGATCCGTTGAACTTGACGCAAGCTATCGCGTATCGGCGTGTAGTCCTGAGCCACCGTGATCGATACCGCCTGGCCAAGGCGCTGATAGTCGCTGCGCAAGACCAGTAACATCTGCCCTTCCGGGCCAGGCTGTAGTTCACGACTCAGGCCCGGTCGGTCGGGGCGCGGCAATTGAGCATCCCACAGCGAGCGTGAACGCCAGTGAGTCTCCCCGAATTCAATACTGAAATAGTGCCCGGAAAATGGCCGCTGATACGCCGGCGACAAACGCCGCTCATCCAGTTGCAAGCCCTGGGGGCCACGACTCAAGGCAATCAGCAAGTTCTCGCTGTCGTTTTGCAGGCCTGACTCCAGATAACGCTGAAGGCCATTTTCAAACAACCACAGACTGACCTGGCCTACTACCAGACCGGCAATCAAGAGCACACTGATCAAACCCAGGCTCAAGCGCCTTTGCATGGACTTCACTGACTGGCCGTACCGAACATATACCCCTGACCACGACGGGTTTCGATGACTGTACGCCCAAGCTTACGACGCAGATGGTTCACATGAACCTCAAGCACATTGGAATCACGCTCGGTCTCACCGTCATAGAGATGCTCGGCCAGATGGCTTTTCGAGAGGATCTGTTGCGGGTGCAACATGAAATAGCGCAAAAGCCGAAACTCGGCGGCAGTCAACTGCACCTCGGTTCCATCATGGATAACACATTGACGGGCCTCATCCAGTTGCAGCCCGGCAGAACTCAATAAAGGCTGATTCGGTTGCCCGTGGGAGCGGCGCAACAACGCTTGTACCCGTAACTGCAGTTCTTCAGGATGAAAGGGCTTGGTCACGTAATCATCAGCACCGGCCTTTAGCCCGTCGATGCGCTCGGACCATGAACTCCGGGCAGTCAGAATAAGCACAGGTGTGGCCAGGCCTTTGGCACGCCACTGCTTGAGAACATCGATACCGGACATCCCGGGCAAGCCCAGATCAAGGATAATCAGGTCATAGGGTTCGCTCTGCCCCTGATAAAGAGCATCACGGCCATCAGCCAACCAATCAACGGCATAGCCCAAACGGGCCAAACCGGCCATCAGTTCATCAGCCAAGGGGACGTGATCTTCAACCAGCAGCAACCGCATTAATCATCTACCTCGTCTTTGAGCAATTGACCATTACTGGCGTTCAGCTTGATCTCGCGCACTACGCCACTGGTGGTAAGCAGTTCAACCTCGTAAACATAAATATCGTCATCCTCCTCCAGCTCTACCTCCAGCAACTTTGCGCCCGGGTGCCGCTCCAGAGCTTTTTGCAGCAGTTGCTCCAGGGGCTGAATAAGCCCTTGCTCACGCAAACGCAATGCCTCGTCTTGCCCCAGGTCACGTGCAATGGCCAAGGAGCAGAAAGCACAGAGCACAAGTACGACAAGTCCGCCAACTCGCAGGTTCACTGTCATCACTGACCTCCAGGGCCTCCCTTAGCGTCATTCTTACGATATTAAAGGGTCGAAGCATAACGCCACGAGCTTAATTGAAACTGAATCGGCCGCCCTGATACCGCATGGCTGGAGGTATGCACCTGCTGCGGGCGTTAACTGTTAAACTGCTGCCCTGTATTTATCGCTCAGGCGATAGTCACCTCTTCAGAGCTATAACTATTGTGGAAATTTTCAAAGAGTTTACCTTCGAATCTGCGCACCGCCTGCCTTACGTTCCTGAAGGCCATAAATGCGGACGGTTGCACGGTCACTCCTTCAAGGTTGCTATCCATCTAAGCGGCGACATTGACCCGGCAACTGGCTGGATCCGTGATTTTTCTGAAATCAAAGCGATTTTCAAACCGCTTTATGAGCTGCTAGATCACAACTACCTCAACGACATCCCTGGCCTGGAAAACCCGACCAGCGAAGTTCTGGCCAAGTGGATCTGGCAACAGCTCAAACCCTTGCTGCCAGAGCTGTCGGCAATACGCATTCATGAAACCTGCACCAGTGGCTGTATTTACTACGGCGACTGAGTCACAGGCTCGAAAAAACCACCTTGCGAGGTGGTTTTTTTTGCTCTGAAAAACGCATGGGGCAGCGAAAAAGTGAGCACAGGTTGCGCCGAAACTTTTCTCGGCGCAAAAACAAACCCCCTGTCTGCGTGAGCAGACAGGGGGTTTGGAATTTAATCTTGACGATGACCTACTCTCACATGGGGAA